>NZ_DASTPW010000049.1:0-40055 GCF_035762065.1 Methylibium sp. | reverse complement strand
GAGAGCCGCTCGCCGACGGGCTGATCGCGCCACGCGAGGTCCTCCTCGCTCTTTCGCGCCGTCGCCTTGTAGCTCTCGGCGAACGTCACGAGACGTTCGGTAGCGTCGGCGCGCCGGTTCATCACGACGTCCTCGACGAGCTCGCGCAGCGCCGGATCGATCTGGTCGTAGACGCCGAGCTGTCCCGCATTGACGATGCCCATCGTCAATCCCGCGCGGATCGCGTGATACAGGAACACCGTGTGGATCGCCTCGCGCACGGGATCGTTGCCGCGGAAGGAGAAGCTCACGTTCGACACGCCGCCCGACACCTTCGCGCCGGGCAGGTTCTGCTTGATCCAGCGCGTGGCCTCGATGAAGTCCACCGCGTAGTTCGCGTGCTCCTCGATGCCGGTGGCGATCGCGAAGATGTTCGGGTCGAAGATGATGTCCTCGGGCGCGAAGCCGACCTCGTCGACGAGGATCCTGTAGGCCCGCGCGCAGATCTCGGTCTTGCGCGCGAAGGTGTCGGCCTGGCCTTGCTCGTCGAAGGCCATCACGACCGCGGCGGCGCCGTA
Source organism: Methylibium sp. (assembly GCF_035762065.1). Taxonomy (GTDB): domain Bacteria; phylum Pseudomonadota; class Gammaproteobacteria; order Burkholderiales; family Burkholderiaceae_C; genus Methylibium. Next base: position 39,498 of record NZ_DASTPW010000049.1, on the reverse strand, counting down.
GCGGCGCACCAGGTTCGCCTGCCGCTTGAACTCGGCCTCGCCTTCCTTCATGGAGATGGAGTTGACGATGCCCTTGCCCTGGATGCACTTGAGGCCGGCTTCGATCACGCTCCACTTCGAGCTGTCGATCATGATCGGCACGCGCGCGATCTCGGGCTCGGAGGCGATGAGCTTCAGGAAACGCTCCATCGCGGCGACGCTGTCGAGCATCGCCTCGTCCATGTTCACGTCGATGACCTGCGCGCCGTTCTCGACCTGCTGGCGCGCGACCGCGAGCGCGTCCTCGAACTGGCCCGCCAGGATCATCCGCGCGAAGGCCTTGGAGCCGGTAACGTTGGTGCGCTCGCCGATGTTCACGAACAGCGTGCCTTCGCCGATCGCGACGGGCTCGAGCCCCGAAAGTCGCATCGGGGGCACGGAGGACGTCGCTTCGTTCATCGCGCTTTTCATCGCATCACCTCGATCGGCGGGCCGCGTCTTCGGTGCTGCGGCCCACCCGTTGCACCGCGCGCGGCGGCATGGGTGAGCGCGGTTGCGAGAAGCGCCGCGTGGGACACCGGCGGGCCGCTTCGTGTCGAGCCTGGCAGGCGGCTTGGGCCGGCTGTCGCAGCGCTCCTCGAACGGCCGGAAGTTTATCGGCGGCCACCGGCGCGCCGGCGCGCCAACCGGCAAAGCCCCCGGCTTGCGGCGTCGGCGATCCGCGGTTGCAATGCGCGCCTCATGAACACTCCCGCCTCGATGCTCACGCCGGCCCGCGCGACCCTGGTCGCCTGCGCCGTCCTCGTCGCCGCATGCGCGACGCCGACCGCCTCCGGCCCGGGTGCCCCGCCGGTCAGCGAGGCGCCGGTCGCCGCCGGCGCCGGCGGTCTGTTCGGCAGCGGCCTGTCCGAAGCGCTCGAGCCGCAGCGCGCCCGGCTCGCGCAACTGCTGCGCGGCACGCCGGTCGCCGTCGAGGCGACGGCCGAGCGCGCGCTGCGCATCGCGGTGCCGCTGAAGAACTCGTTCGAGCCGGGCCGTTCGGCGGTGCGGCCGGCGCTGGCCGCGGTGCTCGACCAAGTCGCCACCGGCTTCAAGCCCTACGCCGCGACGAGCGAGCTGCGCATCGCGACGCCCGACGACCCGAACGCCAGGGTCGCCGGCCGCTTGCCGAAGGAGCGCAGTGCCAGCGTGCGCGACTACCTCGTTGCGCGCGGCGTGCCGGTCTCGCGGATGCCGGTGCTGGCCGCGACGAGCGGCGATGCGGGCGTCGAGCTGCTGGTAGTGGATCGGCCGCTCAACGCGAAGTAGCCGCGGGCGTGCTGTGTGGCGCCCCGCATTCGCGCGATCGGCGCGCGACGCCCCTCAGGCCGGCTCGGCTTCCTGAGCCAGCGCGCTGATCCACCGCTCCTGCACGACGCGCGGCTTGTAGGCGCTGACGCGCTTCGCGATCTCGGCGATGTGCTCCGGCGTCGTGCCGCAGCAGCCGCCGGCGATGTTCAGGAAGCCCGCCTGCGCGAAGCCCTCGACCAGGCCGCCGGTGATCGGCGGGGTTTCGTCGAAGCCGGTGTCGCTCATCGGGTTCGGCAGGCCGGCGTTCGGGTAGCAGGAGACGAAGGTGTCGCCGGCGACCTTCGCCAGCTCCTCGATGTAGGGCCGCATCAGCGCCGCGCCGAGCGCGCAATTCAGGCCGACGGCCAGCGGCTTCGCATGCCGCACCGAATGCCAGAACGCGCTGACGGTCTGGCCGCTGAGGATGCGCCCCGAAGCGTCGGTGACGGTGCCGCTGATGATGATCGGCAGGCGCTCGCCGGTCTCCTCGAACAGCTCGTCGATCGCGAAGATCGCGGCCTTCGCGTTGAGCGTGTCGAAGATGGTCTCGACGAGGAACAGATCGGCGCCGCCTTCGAGCAGGCCTTCGGCCTGTTCCTTGTACGCGGCATGCAGCTCGTCGAAGCTCACGTTGCGGGCGGCCGGGTCGTTCACGTCGGGGCTGATGCTCGCGGTGCGTGGCGTCGGGCCGAAGGCGCCGGCGACGAAGCGCGGCTTGTCGGCGGTGCCGTACTTGTCGCAGGCGGCGCGCGCGAGCTGCGCGGCAACGAGGTTGATCTCGCGCGCGATCGGCGCGAGCCCGTAGTCCTCCTGCGCCACGGTCGTCGCGCCGAAGGTGTTGGTCTCGATGAGGTCGGCGCCGGCGGCCAGGTAGCCCTCGTGGATCTCGGAGATGACGTCGGGCCGCGTGAAGACCAGCAGTTCGTTGTTGCCCTTCAGATCCTTGCCGTGATCCTTGAAGCGCTCGCCGCGGTAGTCGGCTTCGCCGAGCTTGTAGCGCTGGATCATCGTGCCCATCGCGCCGTCGAGCACGAGGATGCGTTGCTTCAGCAGCTCGGGCAGTCGCGCGCCGCGGGTGTAGGGCAGGGTCTTCATCGAGCGGATTCTAGAAACCGATCGATCGCCGCTCGCGCACCCCGGGCTTCACGCGGTGCTCGGCTTCCAGCTGCGACAGGAAGGCATCCGGCTCGAAGCGATCGCCGAGGATGTCCACCTGCCGCTGCACCGCCGCGAAGTCGCCCGGCGTCAGCTGGTCGAGCGCGGCGAGCCGGGCGCGCTGCTCGTCACCCAGCGCCGTCGCGTCGCCGGCCAACGCCTCGGCGACGAACATCCGCTCGCGCTGCGCCGCCTCCAGCGGCTTGAAGCGGATCTTGAAGCTGAAGCGGCGCAGCGCGGCTTCGTCGAGCTCCTCGAACAGGTTCGTCGTGCAGACGAACACGCCGCCAAAGCGCTCCATGCCCTGCAGCATCTCGTTGACTTCGCTGACCTCATAGCTGCGCTCGGCGCGCAGCCGGCTGCGCAGGAAGCTGTCGGCCTCGTCGAGCAGCAGCACCGCGCCTTCGCGCTCGGCCTCGTCGAACATGCGGGCGAGGTTCTGTTCGGTCTCGCCGACGAACTTGCTCATCAGATCGGAGGCGCGCTTGATCGTGAGCGGCTTGCCGAGCGTGGCGGCGACATGCTCGGCGAGCGCCGTCTTGCCGGTGCCCGGCGGTCCGTACAGGCACAGCGTGCCGCAGCCGCGGCGCGCGAGCGCCTCGACGATCTTCGGCAGCGCGAAGCGCGATTCGACATTGACGAGATCGAGGTCGTAGGCCGTCACGCTCGGCCGCGGCTTCGCGTCGCGCGGCTTGCTGCCGAGCGCCTTGTCGGCGTTCGCGAGCTGGCGTTCGATCAGCGCCTGCGCCGAAGCGCCGCCGGCATCGGCCAGCGTCGCGAAGCGCACCGCGGTGCGGATCTGCGCCGGCGTCAGCCCCGCACGGCCGGCGAGCCGGGCGACGAATTCCGGCGCCGCCTCGACGCCCGCGAGCGCACGCCGCACGATCGCCTCGCGAGCACCCGGCGGCGGCGAGTTCAGCTCGAGGTGGTACTGGAAGCGCCGCCGGAACGCCGGGTCGATCTGCTCGATGCGGTTGGTGACCCAGACCACCGGCACCGGGTTGGTCTCGAGGATCTGGTTGACCCAGGCCTTGCCGCCGACCGAATGCGCGGTGCCGCTGTCGCTGGCTTCCAGGCGCGCCATCAGCTGCGCGGCGTCGCCCGACAGCGGCGGGAACACGTCCTCGACCTCGTCGAACAGCAACGCCACCTGCGGGCTGCCCTTGAGGAACACCTGGCTCATCTGCAGCGAGCGGTAGCGGTCGCGGCCCGACAGCGAATGGCCGTCGCGGTCGGCCGCTTCCACCTCGTAGAGCTGCAGGCCGGCGGCCTGCGCGGCGACCTTCGCGAGCTCGGTCTTGCCGGTGCCGGGCGGGCCGTAGAGCAGCACGTTGACGCCCGGCTCCTTGCGCGCGACCGCCTGCGCCAGCAGCGCGACCAGCACCCGCGCATCGTCGGCAACGAACTCGAAGTCACTCATCGCGAGCAGGCTTGGCGCCGCGGGCTTGGTGAACACGGCCATCAGGTCGCCGGGCGCGTGGTACTCGCGCATCAGCACGGTGGGCAGCTGGTCGCTGACCTTCATCACGTCGGCGAGGTCGGTGATGTTGTGCTCGGAGATCAGGTTCTCGACCATGCCGATGCGTTCGAGCCGCGAGCCCACGCGCAGCGCGTCGGCAACCTCGCGCTCGTCGACCTCGGCCACCGCGGCGATCGCCGCGTAGGCCTCCTGCGCGCTGCCGACCTTGAACTCGACGAGCAGCCCGCGCAACTCGCGCTGGTACCGCGCCAGGGTCCCGTACAACAGCAGCGCGCGCTCGGCGGGATTCAGCTGCAGCAGGCCGGCGAGCGCGTCGATGTTCTTCTGCACCAGCGTCGATTCCTTCTTGACGCTCTTGGCCAGCCACTCGGCGGTGGCGCCGAGCATCGCGAGCAGGTCGCGCGGCGCATCCTTGACGTACTCGTCGAGGTAGAAGAACAGCGTGCCTTCTTCATAGGCGCCGCGCCAGGCGCCGAAGCGGTCGACGAAGGCGGCGTCGCTGAGCGCCGCATGGCCGGCCCACGCGGCATGCGCGCGAACGCGGCCTTCGAGATAGTCGCGCAGCCTGCGCAGCACGCTGGGCGGCCACACCAGATGGCGGGCGGTCAGCGACAGCAGCGCATGGCAGTCGCGGCGCAGGTTGAAGCGGCCGAGGTGGCGCAGCGCGAGCGTCAGCACGAACTGCGAGCACAGCCGGTCGAGCACCGGCGCATCGGCCAGGCCCGGCGACAGCAGCAGGCGAGCGTCGGCGCTCGTTGAAGCACGGCCTCGGCTCGGGGGCTGTTTCGGCATGGCGACGTGGATCGGGTGGGCGAACCATCTTCACCCAGCACCTCGATCGTCGCAAGCGCGACGGCCGCGCAGCGCGGCCATCGCCGCGCCGGGAAGGCTTGCAAGCGGGACCCGGCGGCCCGGTCGCGCGCGGACGAGCTCGGATGCAGTCCGTCCGACTTCGGTCCGCCGTTGCGGCGGGTGCCGCGCTTCGCGACGGCTCAGTGCATCACGACCGGCTGCTGCATCAGCGCGGAGTAGCGGCCGACGAAGGCGTCGACCTCCTCCTCCGAAGGCGAGGTCTCGACCAGCGCATCGACGCCCTCGCGGAAGCTCGCCGCGAGCGAGCCTTCGATGAAGATTTCCTTGCGCGCGAGCTTGTCGACGATCTCGTAGCCGCCGCGGGTCAAGCTCGCGCCCTCGGCCGCGCCCGGGTTGACGGTCACCTCGATCTGCACCACCGCGAAGTGGTCGGAGTTGTAGAGCATCAGCATGGTTGACTTCCTTGCCGCGTCAGATGAGGTAACCACCGCAACTTTCAAGCCATGCCGGCGCGGCTCAGCGCATGCGCAAAAGCTCCAGCGATTCGCCCTTGCCATCGGTCAGCACGACCTTCACCGGCAGAAATTGCCGGTTCGGATCGAGCCAAAACTCGGCGCGGGTGTCGTGCTCCTCTTCGGGCTGGCGCAGCATGTGCAGCGCGTCGATGCGGCCGTCGGGCGTCTCGATCGCCTGCATGCCTTCGAAGCGCAGCGCCCACACGCGCGCATCGCCGCGCGCGCCGACCACGCGCAGCCGGAACACCTCGCCCGCCGGCGGCGTCGCGCGCCAGGCGTTGGCGATCGCGGCGAGATGGATCATCACGCTGACGCGGTCCTGCACGCCCGGCGTGAAGGGCACCTCGCTTTGCTGGCCCGAGAAGCTGATCGTGCCGGCCGCGCGATCGAAGTTCGCCGCCAGTTCGCCGCGGCGGATGCGCTTGTCGGTGAAGCGCTCCGGCACCAGGCCGCTCGCGTCGAGGCGCCCGCGGCTCGCCTGCGTGATGAGCGTGCCGACGATCGGCACGCGGCCTTCGAGCTGCAGCCGGTAGGCGTTGCCCTCGGGCTGCCAGGCGATCTCGCCGCTGCCGACGATCGCACCGCGCGTAAGCCGGTAGGCGATGGTCGCGGCGGCCGGCGGCTTCGCACGGTAGGTCGGCAACGCGGGGGCGGCGGGCGGCGCCGCAGGGGCTTGCGCGAGCAGCACGTCGGCCGGCTCGTCCGACCCGCTGCGGGCTTCATGCGTCTGCACGGCCGAAGCGTGCGCGACGACCAAGGGCTCGAAGGCCGCCACCGCGTGGCCGGCCTCGATCATCGGCGGCCGCTCCTCGAACCCCGCGCTGCGCGCAAGCACGCGGCGCGGCGGGGGCGAAGGCCGAGGCGCCTTGGGCTCGACGGCCACCGGCGCCGTTTGCGCCTCCTTCACCTTCGGTTCGGCCTGCACCTGTGCCAAGCGCACCGTCGCCGCCTGGGCGCTTGCCGGCCGCTCGAAAGACGGCGCTTGCGGCAGCTCGAACTGCCCGATCAGGCCGGCGTGCAGGAGCACGACGCAGGCGGCGATTCCTATGAGCCGGGCCTTCATCGGCCGGCTCCGCGTGCGGCGGCCGGCAAGCCCCGAAAACTACAATCCGCGGCCCTTCCCGCACCGCCTGGCCACGGGCCTTTCGCATGAAGCTCGCCACCTTGAAGGACGGTTCCCGCGACGGGCAGTTGATCGTCGTCGCACGCGACCTGGGCCTCGCGCACCATGCGTCGGGCATCGCGACGCGCTTGCAGCAGCTGCTCGACGACTGGAACTTCCTCGCGCCGCAACTGCAGGACCTGTACGAGACGCTCAACAGCGGCAAGGCGCGTCACGCCTTCGCCTTCGAGCCGGCACAGTGCATGGCGCCGCTGCCGCGCGCCTACCAATGGGCCGACGGCTCCGCGTACATCAATCACGTCGAGCTGGTGCGCCGCGCGCGCGGCGCCGAAGTGCCGGAGAGCTTCTACACCGACCCGCTGATGTACCAGGGCGCGAGCGACGACTTCCTCGGCCCGCGCGACGACGCGCCCTTCGCATCGGCCGACTGGGGCATCGATTTCGAGAGCGAGATCGCGGTCGTCACCGGCGACGTCGCCTGCGGCACCGCGCCCGACGACGCGATCGACCAGGTGCGGCTGCTGATGCTGGCCAACGACTGGAGCCTGCGCAACCTGATCCCGGCCGAGCTCGCGAAGGGCTTCGGCTTCTTGCAGAGCAAGCCGGCCACCGCGTTCGGGCCGGTCGCGGTGACGCCCGACGAGATCGGCGCCGCATGGCGCGGCGGGCGCGTGCACCTGAGCGTCGAGTCGCGCTGGAACGGGCAGCGCGTCGGCCTGTGCGAAGCAGGGCCGGAGATGACCTTCCACTTCGGCCAGCTGATCGCGCATGTCGCGAAGACGCGGCGCCTCGCGGCCGGCAGCATCGTCGGCAGCGGCACCGTGAGCAACAAGGACCTCTCGCACGGCTACTCCTGCATCGCCGAGAAGCGCGCGCTCGAGATGATCGAGTCGGGTGCGCCCGCCACGCCGTTCATGCAGCACGGCGACACCATCCGCATCGAGGTGCTGGGCACCGATGGGCAGAGCGTCTTCGGCGCGATCGAGCAGCAGGTGCGCATCGGGGGCCGGGCCGCTCAACGCGGCGCTTCGGCGGGCGCCGAGGCGCTGGGGGCCGGCTCCGGCGGCAGGTAGCGCTCGAGCAGCGCGAACCAGCGGTCGTAGAACTCGCTGGAGACGATGGTCTCGCTCGCGACCTTGACCAGCGAATCGTCGCTGCCCGGCAGCGGCAGCGAGACGGAACCGAACACGCCGACGCCCACGCCCGCGGCGTTGTTGGTCCGCTTCAGCGCGTAGCGATCCTGCACCGCGTTGACGAACACCGTCGCGTGCTCGCTGCCCGCGAACTCGGCGACGCAGACGATGTTGAAGCTGATCTGCACGTGGCTGTCGGAGACCGGCTGGAAGTTCTTCGCGCCCTGCACCAGGTCGGGCCGCGCGGTGCTGATGATGTAGCCCTGGCTCAGCAGCGCGCGGCGGGCCGCCTCGCAGCTGCGCTCGCCCGAAGCCACCATCACGCGCGAGAAGGTGTTGGCCGAGCCGAAGGCTTCGCGCTCGAAGACCGGCGGCCTGCCGGTCGAACAGCCGCCAGCGGCGACAAGGGCGGCCGCCGCGCAGGCGGCGGCAGGAAGGCGGAAGGCGTGCATGGCAACAGGTGTCGATTCACAAGCGGGTCCGAGGCGCGGACGCCGCGAAGGTTTCAGGTTTCCACCGCGTCGAGACTATCCTGCCGCGCCGCCGGAAGACCCCACGATGCACCCGCCTTCATCCCGCCTCGCGCACGCGCACGTGCGTGTGCGCGCAGCCGCAGCCCGATGACCGCCGGCGTCGCCTTCGCGCTCGCCGCGGGCCTGATGTGGGGGCTGGTCTTCGTCGCCCCGACGCTGCTGGCCGACTACCCGAGCGCGCTGCTGTCCACCGGCCGCTACCTCGCCTTCGGGCTGATCGCGCTGCCGCTCGCCTGGCTCGACCGCGCGCGGCTGGCCGAGTTGACGCGCGCCGACTGGATCGAGGCGCTCAAGCTCTCGCTGGTCGGCAACCTGCTGTACTACCTGTGCCTCGCGGCGGCGATCCAGCGCGCCGGCGGGCCGCTGCCGACGATGATCATCGGCACGCTGCCGGTGGTGATCGCGGTCGTCTCGAACCTTCGCGACGCAAGGCGCGACGGCCGGCTGCCGTGGGGGCGGCTCGCGCCCTCGCTCGCGCTGATCGCCGCCGGCATCGGCTGCGTGAACCAGGCCGAGGTCGAGTCGATGCGCAGCGCGACGGGCGCGCTGGACCTCGGCCGCTACGCGAGCGGCGCGGCGCTCGCGGTGCTGGCGGTCGCCTGCTGGACCTGGTATCCGCTGCGCAACGCCGACTGGCTGCGCGCGCACGCGGATCGCAGCCCGCGCAGCTGGGCCACCGCGCAGGGCGTCGCCACCCTGCCGCTGGCGGCCGTCGGTTTCGCGGCGTTCTGGCTGTGGAACGCCGCCGGCGGCGGCAGCGGCTTCGCGATGCCGCTCGGCCCGCAGCCGCTGCGCTTCGTGCTGCTGATGCTGGCGATCGGGCTGTTCGCCTCCTGGCTCGGCACGCTGTGCTGGAACGAGGCGAGCCAGCGGCTGCCGACCTCGCTGGCCGGCCAGCTGATCGTCTTCGAGACGCTGGCCGCGCTGGCCTATGCCTTCTTGCTGCGCGGCGTGTGGCCCGCGCCGGCGACGTTCGCCGGCATCGCGCTTTTGATGGCCGGCGTGGCATGGGCGCTGCGCGTGAAGCCCGAGCCGCTCGCGGCCGACGCGCACGCCGGCTGAGCCGGTCGGCCGCACTGCCTTCGTCGGGATCGACCGGCCCGCCGCTTGCCGAAGCCCGCCCCGATGAACGACGCCGCACCGAACGAGCCGGCCGCCCGCGACGAGCCGATCAGGCGCTGGCTGCCCTGGGTCGTCGCGACCGCGCTGTTCATGGAGCAGCTCGACTCGACCATCGTGAACACCGCGGTGCCTGCGATGGCCGAAAGCCTCGGCGTCACGCCGCTGAGCCTGAAGGCGGTGGTCACCAGCTACATCCTGAGCCTGGCGGTCGGCATCCCGGTCAGCGGCTGGATCGCCGACCGCTGGGGCACGCGGCGCGTGTTCTTCGGCGCGGTGGCCTTGTTCACCATCGCGTCGATGCTCTGCGGGCTCGCGCAGAACGTGCCGATGCTGGTGGCCGCGCGCGTGCTGCAAGGCCTGGGCGCGGCCTTGATGATGCCGGTCGGCCGCCTCGCGATCGTGCGCACGTTCGCGAAGGGCGAGCTGCTGCGCGCGATGAACTTCGTGATCATCCCGGCACTGATCGGCCCGCTGCTCGGGCCGACGGTCGGCGGGCTCATCGTGCACTGGGCCTCGTGGCGGGTGATCTTCTTCGTCAACCTGCCGGTCGGGCTCGCGGCGCTGTGGCTGATCCACAAGCACATGCCCGACTACCGAGCCGCGCCGCGGCCGCTCGACGGCGTCGGGCTCGTGCTGTTCGGCAGCGGCGCGGCGCTGCTGTCGTGGCTGCTCGAGGTCTTCGGCGAACACCGGCTCGATGCCGTGCAGACGATCGTGCTGTTCGCGCTGGCGCTCGCGCTGCTGGGCGGCTACGTCGCGCATGCCCGCAAGGCGGCCTACCCGCTGCTGCGCCTCGCGCTGTTCAAGGTGCGCACGTTCCGCGTGTCGGTGCTCGGCGGCTTCGTCACGCGCCTGGGCATCGGCGGCCTGCCGTTCCTGTTGCCGCTGCTCTACCAGATCGGCCTGGGCCTGCCGGCCTGGCAATCCGGCCTCTTGATGATGCCGGCCGCAGCCGCGGCGATGGGGATGAAGTTCTTCGCCACGAAGCTGCTGCGGCGCTTCGGCTACCGGCAGGTGCTGATCGTCAACACCGTGATGATCGGCGTGACGATCGCCGGCTTCGCGCTGATCGTGCCGGGGACGCCGATCGCGCCGATCGTGCTGCTGAGCCTGGCGCAGGGCCTGTTCAATTCGCTGCAGTTCACCAGCATGAACTCGATGGCCTACGCCGACATCGAGCCGGCCGACACCAGCATGGCGAGCAGCATCGCCAGCACGATGCAGCAGCTCTCGATGAGCTTCGGCCTCGCCTGCGGCTCGCTGGTGGCCGCGGCCTGGCTCGGCGAGGTGCCGCAGACCGATCGCGTCGCGGTCGCGAACGCGCTGCACCATGCCTTCGTCACGCTGGGCGCGGTGACGGTGCTGTCGTCGCTGTCGTTCTGGACGCTGCGGCGCGACGACGGCGCAAGCGTCAGCCGCGGCGAGGCGCCGGCGCAGGCGGCGACGACGGAGGCGGCGACGAAGGGCCCGTGAGCGCGGCCGCGGCGCGTGCGATGGCGCGGACGGCCGAACCCTGCGTCACGACCCTTCAGCCGAGCGCCTCGTCCAGTGCCTCGACCCAATGCTTCACCGGCATCGAGGTGCCGCCCTGCAGATGCTGGATGCAGCCGACGTTCGCCGAGACGATCGCGTCGGCCGCGAGCGGCAGCAGGTGGCCGAGCTTGCGGTCGCGCAGCGTCTTCGCGAGCTCGGGCTGCAGCACCGAGTAGGTACCGGCCGAGCCGCAGCAGAGGTGGCTCTCCTCGGCGGCCAGCTGCACTTCGAAGCCCAGCTCGCGCAGGCCCGCCTCGACGCCGCCGCGCAACTGCTGCCCGTGCTGCAGGCTGCAGGGCGGGTGGAACGCGAGCCGTGATCGGGCCTTCACGCGCGGCTTCAGGGCCGCGACGATCGCCGGCAGCAGCTCGCTCAGGTCCTTCGTCATCGCGCTCACCTTCGCGGCGCGCTCGGCGTAGGCCGGGTCGTGGCGCAGGTGATGGCCGTACTCCTTGACGGTCGTGCCGCAGCCGGAGGCGTTCATCACGATCGCCTCGACCTTGCCCTGCCCGCCGAAGCCCTGCACCAGCGGCCACCACGCATCGACGTTGCGGCGCATGTCGGCGAGCGCGCCGTCGTGGTCCGACAGGTGATCGCGGATCGCGCCGCAGCAGCCGGCGCCGTCGGCGACGAGCGTCTGGATGCCAGCGGCGTCGAGCACGCGGGCGGTCGCGCTGTTGATGTTGGGCGCCATCGCGGGCTGCACGCAGCCGAGCAGCATCAGCATCTTGCGCGGGTGGTGGCGGGTGGGCCAGCGGTGCGCGCTGGCCGGCGCGCGCGCCGGCACCTTGCTTTTCAGCGCGGCCGGCACGAAGGGGCGAAGGAGCTGGCCGAGCTTCATCGCCGGCGCGAACAGGGGCGAGGTCAGGCCTTCCTTCAGCGCGGCGCGCGCGGCGCGTTCCGCCGCGGGCCGCTCGACCTTCGCATCGACGACCCGCCGGCCGATGTCCACCAGCTTGCCGTACTGCACGCCCGACGGGCAGGTGCTCTCGCAATTGCGGCAGGTGAGGCAGCGGTCGAGGTGGACCTGCGTCTTGCGCGTCGGCTCGGCGCCCTCGAGCACCTGCTTGATCAGGTAGATGCGGCCGCGCGGGCCGTCGAGCTCGTCGCCGAGCAGCTGGTAGGTCGGGCAGGTCGCGGTGCAGAAGCCGCAGTGCACGCACTTGCGCAGGATGGCTTCGGCTTCGGCGCCGTCGGCGCTGCCGGCGTAGTCGGGCGCGAGCGTGGTCTGCATGCTCAGGCGAACGTGGGCGAGGCGGCCTGGGCCAGCGCCGTCGCGGGCAGGAACGGCAGCACGTTGCGCAGCGCGCGCTCGACGAAGGCTTCCTTCTCGCCCACCGGCGCGACGTAGTGCATCGCGTCGCGCGCCGCCTGCAGCGCGGCCTCGCGGCCCGCTTCCTGCTCGACGAGGCGCACGATCAGCCAGCTCGCGAGGTACATCGACGCGAGACAGCCGCCGGCCGTCGCGACGTTGCCGCGCGCGAAGAAGGGCTGGTCGAGCACCTCGACGCCCGCCTCCTGCACCCAGGGCTTCGTGAGCAGGTCGGTGCAGGCCGGGATGCGCTGCGCGTCCGCGCCCCGGCCCTCGAGCAGCCCGAGCTTCGCGAGCAGCAGCGTGCCCGAGCACTGCGCGCCGATCAGCTGCCGCGATGCATCGAGGCGCAGCTGCGCGAGCAGCGCCTCGTCCCGCGCGAACTCGCGCGTCTTGATGCCGCTGCCGAGCAGCACCGCATCGGCCTCGCAAGCCTCCGCGAGCGTGGCCTGCGCGTGCACGACGACGCCGTTCATCGACGTCACCTGCGCCGTCGGGCAAGCGAGCGACACGCGCCAGCCGGGCCGCTTGACGCGGTTGAGGATGCCGAGCGCGACGATGGAGTCGAGTTCGTTGTAGCCGTCGAGCGTGAGGATGGCGATGTGCATGGCTTGCCTCGTCAGAGATCCGGGTAGAGCCGACCGCGGTTGAAGATGCCGGCGGGATCGAACTCGCGCTTGAGCTCGCGGTGGATGCGATCCAGCGGCGCCGCCAGCGGCGTGAACACGCCCTGCGACTTGTCGGCGCCGTGGAAGAGCGTCGCGTGGCCGCCGAGCTGCTGCGCGGCTTCGCGCACGCTCGCCGCGCTCTGGGCGGTGCACCACCAGCGCTGCGCGCCGCCCCATTCGATCATCTGCTCGCCGTGCAGCGCGAGCGGCGCGGCGGTGGCGGGCAGCGACAGGCGCCACAGCGCCGCGCCGGAATTCGACGCGACCGCGGCACGCGCCTTGACGAAGAACTCGTCGTCGTGGTCGCGCAGGCCGCGCCAGAAGCCCTCGGCCAGCGCGTCGTCGATGCGTTCGCCGCCGAAGCGCGCGGACAACGAAACGGCGGCCGCCTCGACCGCCGCGCGCGCACCGCGCAGCCGCACGACCAGCATGCCGGCCCACCACGCGCTCGCGCCGATCGGCAGCGGCTGGCCGCCCCAGCGGTTGATCCGTTCGAGCGCCGCGGCCTCGTCGATCTCGAAGCGCAGCGTCGCCGTCGCGGGTGCGACCGGCAGCACCTTCAGCGACACCTCGAGGATCACGCCGAGCACGCCCATCGAGCCGCACAGCAGCCGCGAGACGTCGTAGCCGGCGACGTTCTTGATGACCTGCCCGCCGAAGCTCAGCACCTGGCCGCGGCCGTTCAGCAGGGTCGCGCCGAGCACGTGGTCGCGCACCGCGCCGGCGCTCGCGCGCGCCGGGCCGCTCAGGCCGGTGGCGACCATGCCGCCGACGGTGCCGCGGCCGCCCGGGCCGCCGGCGAAGCGCGGCGGCTCGAACGGCAGGTGCTGCCCGCGCTCGGCCAGCGCCGCCTCCAGCTCGACGATCGGCGTGCCGGCGCGCGCGGTGACCACCAGCTCCGTCGGCTCGTAGCTGGAGATGCCGGCAAGCGCCGTGGTGTCGAGCGGCTCGCCGACGACCGGGCCGCCGTAGAAGCACTTCGAGCCGTGGCCGGCGACGGCGAGCGGCGTCGCCCGCTCCTGGGCGGTGCGCACGCGATCGATCAGCGCGGCCAGCGCGGGATGCTGCGGTGAAGCCATCGGTGCGCTGCTCAGAACCGCGGCAGCTCGGGAAACGGCAGCAGCCCCTTGCTCACGTGCATCTTTCCGTACTCGGCACAGCGATGCAGCGTGGGGATCGTCTTGCCGGGGTTGAGCAGCCCCTGCGCGTCGAAGGCGCGCTTGACGCCGAAGAACTGCTCGCGTTCCTCGGGCGTGAATTGCACGCACATCTGGTTGATCTTCTCGATGCCGACGCCGTGTTCGCCGGTCACGGTGCCGCCGAGCTGCACGCTGGTTTCGAGGATGTCGGCGCCGAACAGCTCGGCGCGGTGCAGTTGGTCGGCGTCGTTCGCGTCGAACAGGATCAGCGGATGCAGGTTGCCGTCGCCGGCGTGGAAGACGTTGCAGCAGCGCAGCCCGTACTTGCCTTCCATCGCGGTGATGCGCGTCAGGATCTCGGCGAGCTGGCGGCGCGGGATCGTCGAGTCCATGCACATGTAGTCGGGGCTGATGCGCCCGCTCGCCGGGAAGGCGTTCATGCGGCCGCTCCAGAACTTCATGCGCTCGGCCTCGCTGGCGCTGATCGCGAAGCGCGTGGCACCCGCGCCTTCCATCACCGCGACCATGCGGGCGATCTCTTCCTCCACTTCCTCCGGCGTGCCGTCGCTCTCGCAGATGAGGATCGCGGCGGCGTCGAGGTCGTAGCCGGCATGCACGAAGTCCTCGACCGCGGCGGTCATCGGCTTGTCCATCATCTCCAGGCCGGCCGGGATGATCCCGGCGCCGATCAGCTCGGCCACCGCGCGGCCCGCGGCCTGCACGTCGGCGAAGCTCGCGAGGATCGCGCGCGCGAGGACGGGCTTGGGCACGAGCTTGACGGTCACCTCGGTCGTCACCGCGAGCATGCCTTCGGAGCCGATGACGGCCGAGAGCAGGTCGAGCCCCGGCGCGTCGAGCGCCTCGCTGCCGAATTCGACCGGCTCGCCCTCGACCGTGTAGCCGCGCACGCGCAGCACGTTGTGGATCGTCAGGCCGTACTTCAGGCAGTGCATGCCGCCCGAGTTCTCGGCGACGTTGCCGCCGATGGTGCAGGCGATCTTGCTGCTCGGGTCGGGCGCGTAGTACAGGCCGTGCGGGGCCGCCGCCTCGGTGATCGCCGCGTTGCGCACGCCGCACTGCACGCGGGCGGTGCGCGCGAGCGGGTCGAGCTGCAGGATGCGGTTGAACTTGGCGAGCGACAGCGTCACGCCCAGCGCGTGCGGCATCGCGCCGCCGGAAAGCCCGGTGCCGGCGCCGCGCGCCACCACCGGCACCCGCAGCGCGTGGCAGGCCTTGAGCACCGCGGCGACCTGCGCCTCGGTCTCGGGCAACGCCACCGCCAGCGGCAGCTGCCGGTAGGCGGTGAGGCCGTCGCATTCGTAGGGGATCGTGTCCTCGCGCTGCCACAGCAGCGCGTGCGCGGGCAGCAGCGGCGCGAGCGCGGCGACGACTTCGGCCTGGCGTCGCGCGCGGGCGGTCGGGTCGTCGGTACGGGGCGCCGCCAGCACGGCGGCGTCGATCGGGGCGTTCATCGTCGGCAGACTCCTCGGCGCGCGAACCGCAGGAGCTTAAGCGCTGCCTCGAAGCCCGGCGTGGCGCGGGTCGTCGCGGCCGGGCGGGCGGCGGCGGCCGTTCGCGCGGGCGACGGCTCCGGCCGCGGCGCGGCAGCGCGAGCGCCGGCGGCGAGTCGTTTGCAACGCGACCGCGGCGACGGGCGCGCGGCCGGCGCCCTTACACCCTTACGCCCTCAGTACGGCGACGGCTCCGGCGGCGCGCCGTTCGGCCGCGGCGGCGGCGTCGCGCCGGGACGGGGCCCGGGCCGCGGGCCGGGGCGCGGCGCCGGCTCGTAGCGCGGCGGCTCGACGGGATGCACGCGCGGCGGGCGATGCCAGCGCGGCAGCACCAGCACCGGCGGTTGGGCCGCCGCGTCGGCGCGGGCCTGTGCGGCGTCACGTTCGGCGCGCGCGGTCTGCGCGCGCAGGCGTTCGATCTCGAGTTCGCGCTCGCGCTCGCGCTCGCGCTTGCGGTCGCGCTCTTCGCGGCGTTCGAGCCGCGCGTTCAGCTCGCCGGCGGCGCGCGCGTTGCGCTCGGCCAAGGCCCGGCGGCTCTCGGCCTGCGCCGGCGTCTCGGCCTCGACGGTCCATTGCCGCTCGGTGCGCGCGCCGGCCTGCGGGCGGTCGGTGAAGACGATGCGGCCGTCGGGCAGGCGTTGCTGAACGATGGTGGTGGCGCTGGTGACCGCCGCGGCCGGCGCCGCGGCAGCCGAAGCCGCGCTGGCCGGTGCGCCTGCGGTCTGCCCCCATGCCACGCCGCCCGCGGCGGCCAGCGCGCCGAGCAGCGCGCGCGCCACGGTCTGCTTCACGGCGCGCCGTCCCTCGGCTCGCGCTTCGCCGCATCCGATGGCCACCAGCTCTCCAGCCGCGCCGCGGCCCATTCGCGCCCGCCGAGCCCGAAGGCCAGCGCGACCGCGAACACCAGTCCGCCGAGCACGATCAGGAAGCTCTGGCGCAGCAGGGCGCCGCCGATGTCGAGCTGGTCGACCGCCAGCACCAGCACGACCACCAGCACCCCGTAGCGCGCGAGGCGCCCGAGCATCTCGGCCTCGCCGAGCTTCAGCCCCTGTGCGTAGGTCTGGACCAGCATGCCGAGGAAGCGCGCGAAGTACGCGCCGAGCGCGACGATCGCCAGCGCGATCACGAGCTTGGGCACGAACAGCAGCAGCTTGCCAAGCAGGTCGCTGACCTGCGCGAGGCCGAGCCCGTTGGAGGCCACGATCGCGGCGATCAGCACCACGACCCAGCCGGTCAGCATGCCGAGCAGATCGACTGTGTCGACCTCGGCGCCACCGCGCTGCAGTGCGCCGTCGAGGCCGGCGCGCTGCGTGAGGATGTGGATGTTGATCGCGCGCAACGCCTTGACCACCGCGAAACGCGCCGCCTTCGCAAGCAGCACGCCGGCCACCAGCACCAGCAAGGCGATCGCCAGCCGCGGCAGGAAGGCGGCGATCTGCACGAGGAAGGCCCGTGCAGGCTCGAGGAACATGGTGTCGACGCGATCCACGCTTGTGTCCTTCTTGGTCAGTGGCTCTGCCGCGCGTCGCTCAGGGCGCGACGCACGGGCACGGCCTCGTCGGGCCGCCGCGGCGCATCCGGCGGCGCCGGGCGGCGCGCGGTGCCCCTCGACGCGGGCAGCGAAACCGCAACGGGGTGGTTCATGTCATGCGGAGCAGGCCCTGCACCGGGATCTCGACCCAGTCCGGCCGGTTGCCGAGTTCGTAGCCGAGTTCGTACACCGCCTTGTGCAGTTCGTAAAGCTCGAGCAGGCCGGCGGCCGCGGTCGCCTCGGGCGGCGCCGACTCGCGGTAGCCGGCGAGGAAAGCCTCGCGCACGCGACCCTGCCACTGCGCGGCGACCGGCGCGAGCGCGGCGGCCTCCTCCGGCGTGCGGGCCGCGGCGCGCAGCGCGCTGATCGCGGCGTAGTCGAACGAGCGCAGCATGCCGGCCACGTCGACCAGCGGCGAGCGCTTCGCGCGCCGCTCCTCGAAACCGCGGCCGGGCTCGCCCTCGAAGTCGATCAGCACGAAGTCGTTCTTGACCACCAGCACCTGGCCGAGGTGGTAGTCGCCGTGGAAGCGGGTGCGGCGGCTGTGCGTGCCGGGCGCTTCGATCCGGTCGATGCGCGCGACGAGCCGCGCACGCGCGGCCAGCAGGCGGCGCGCCGGCTCGACCGCCGCCGGCACGAGCGTGCCCGCATCGAGCGCGCCCTGCAGCTGCATCAGCACCGCCGCGAGCTGGTCCGCGACGCTGCGCTGGTCCGCCGCGACGTCGGCGGCGCCCAGCGGCTCGGGCTCGAAGGCGGCGTCGCCGGCCGGCGCCGCCAGCGCCGCATGCAGCTCGCCGGTGCGCCGGCCGAGCGTGGCGATGCGCTCGACGAACAGCAGGTGCACGTCCTCGGTGCCGGCGGCGCCGTCGCGCAGCGCTTCGAGGTGGCGGCTCAGGTGGTCCAGCGCCCAGCTCCAGCCGTCGCCCTGGTTCTCGACGTAGCCCTGCGCGATCGCGAGCGTCATCAGCGTGCCGTCGTCGCCGGCGTACTCGAGCACGCCGGCGACCGGCACCGCGTGCGGAAAGCGCGCGACCTCGGTCAGGAAGCGGCCGACCTCGAATTCGGGGTTCATGCCGGCGCGCAGGCGCCGGTAGCCCTTGAGGAACACGCGCTCGCCGAAGGTGACCACGGTGTTGCTGCTCTGGCCCTGCGGCCGGCCGACCGGAAGCGCCGCCAGCGCCGCGCGCGCGCCGGCCGCGTCGTCGGCGCCGACGATGCCGGCGAAGGCCCGCGTCGTCGAAAAGCGCAGCTTGCCGCGCGAGGTGGCGAGCTCGCTGCCCGCGGCCATCGCGCCGAGCACCGCGCGGGCGAAGCGCTCGTCGGCGAAGGCGTCGCCCATCACGCCGGTGGCGGCCTGCTGGCGCACCCGCGCGACCGCGGTGGCGGCGAGCGCGGCACGCGAACGCTCGTCGTCGATGTCCTCCCAGGCCATCGCAAGCGGCACGAAGTAGTTCGGCGCCTCGTGGGTCTGCGCGAGGTCGAGCGCGACGATCGGCAGCAGCCAGCCGGCGCGCCCCGGGCCGCCGGTGCCGGCGATCGAAGGCGCCTGCGTCTCGCCTTCGGCGGCGGCGGCCGACCAGATCGCCTGATCGACGAGGCGCGCGCGTTCGATGCGGCGGTCCTTCATCGCGAACCAGCGCTGCGTCTGCACGTGGCTGGGCAGCACGTCGGCCTCGAAGGCGTTGCGGGTGCGCGTGGCCAGGCCCATGCGCCAGGGCACCGCCTGCTCGCGGAAGAAGCTGAGCCAGCCGTCGAACAGCACCAGCACCGGCCGGTCCTCGGCGGGCGTGAGCGCCTCGTGCCAGGCCGGCGCCGGCGCGTCGCTGGACAGGCGGAACCAGTAGAAGCCGTGCGCGGGGATGGTCAGCAGGTACGGCAGCTCGCCGATCGGCGGGAAGGCCGCGCGGCCCAGCAGCTCGACCGGCACCCGGCCCTTGAACGCCGACAGATCCAGCTCGACCGGCTGCGCCGAGCGCCCGAGGTTGAACACGCAGAGGATCACCTCGCCGATCGTCTCGGCCGGCGAGGTGGTCAGCACGCGCAGATAGGCGAGGATCTTGCGGTTGCCCGGCTTCAGGAACAGCAGCTCGCCGCGCCCGAACGCGCGATGCGCGCCGCGCGTGGTGAGCATCCGGCGCATCCAGTTGAGCAGCGACGACGGGTCGCGCTGCTGCGACTCGACGTTGACCGCCTGGAAGCCGTAGACCGAATCCATGATCGGCGGCAGGTACAGCCGCTGCGGATCGGCGCGCGAGAAGCCGGCGTTGCGGTCGAAGCTCCACTGCATCGGCGTGCGCACGCCGTTGCGGTCGCCGACGAAGAAGTTGTCGCCCATGCCGATCTCGTCGCCGTAATAGATGATCGGCGAGCCGCGCATCGACAGCAGCAGCGCGTTCATCAGCTTGATGCGGTCGAGATCGTTGTCCATCAGGGGCGCGAGGCGCCGGCGGATGCCCAGGTTGATGCGCGCACGCGGATCGCTCGCGTACGTGCTGTACATGTAGTCGCGCTCCTTGCTCGTCACCATCTCGAGCGTCAGCTCGTCGTGGTTGCGCAGGAAGATCGCCCACTGGCAGGTCGGCGGGATCTCCGGCGTCTGCTCCATGATCTCGGTCACCGGGAAGCGGTCTTCCTGCGCGATCGCCATGTAGATGCGCGGCATCAGCGGGAAGTGGTAGCAGGCGTGGCACTCGTCGCCTTCGCCGAAGTAGTCGCGTACGTCCTCGGGCCACTGGTTGGCCTCGGCGAGCAGGAAGCGGTTCGCGTACTGCGCGTCGATCGCCGCGCGCAGCTGCTTGATGACCGCGTGCGTCTCGGGCAGGTTCTCGTTGTTCGTGCCTTCGCGCTCGATCAGGTAGGGGATCGCGTCGAGCCGGAAGCCGTCGACGCCCATGTCGAGCCAGAAGCGCATCGTCTTGAAGACGGCCTCGAGCACCGCGGGGTTGTCGAAGTTGAGATCGGGCTGGTGGCTGAAGAAGCGGTGCCAGAAGTAGGCCTTCGCGACCGGGTCCCAGGTCCAGTTCGAGGTCTCGGTGTCGGTGAAGATGATCCGCGTGCCGGCGTACTTCTCGGGGTCGTCGCTCCAGACGTAGAAGTTGCGCTCGGGCGAGCCCGGCGGCGCCTTGCGCGCGCGCTGGAACCAGGGGTGCTGGTCCGAGGTGTGGTTGATCACCAGCTCGGTGATGACCTTCAGGTCGCGCTTGTGCGCCTCGGCCAGCATCAGCTTGAAGTCGTCGAGCGTGCCGTACTGCGGATGCACGTCGTCGTAGCCGGCGATGTCGTAGCCGTCGTCGCGCAGGGGCGACGGGTAGAACGGCATCAGCCAGATCGTGTTGACGCCGAGTTCCTTGACGTAGTCGAGCTTCGCGGCGACGCCGCGGAAGTCGCCCATGCCGTCGTCGTTGCTGTCGAAGAAGGCCTTGACGTTGAGCTGGTAGATGACCGCGTCCATGTACCAGAGCGCCGCGTCGCTCGGCGTGTCCTGCGACGGCAGCAGCTGCGGGTGGGTCGGGGCATCCATCGCGCGAGGTTCAACCTTCGTAGTAGTCGAAGCCGTGCTCGCTGCGGCGCCGCGCGCGCAGCTGCATCACGTGGGCCGGAGTGTGGCGCGGGTCGAGGATCACGAAGGCCGAGCCGCCGCGCCAGGCGAAGCGCTGCTCGGTCAGCAGGTCGTGCATCTGGTATTCGGTGTCGTGCGCGATGCCGAGCGCGGCCACGTCGAGCTGCAGCCAGCCCGACTGCGTCGCATGCGGGTCGAGGTTCACCACCGTCAGCAGCACGTCGTCGCCGCATCGCTTCGAATAGACGATGAGCTGCGGGTTGTCGCAGCCGTGGAAGCGCAGGCCGTCCATCGACTGCAGCGCGGGGTGCGCGCGGCGGATGCGGTTCACGTGGGCGATCAGCGGCGCGAGGCTGTCGGCACGGTCGAGTTCCCAGCTGCGCAGCTGGTACTTCTCGGAATCGCGGTACTCCTCGCTGCCCGGCTCGCGCGGCGTGTTCTCCATGAGCTCGAAGGCCGGGCCGTAGAACCCGTAGTTCGATGCGAGCGTGGCGGCGAGCACGAGCCGCAGCGCGAAAGTCTCGCGGCTCGCGTGGTGCAGCTGCTCGTTGAGGATGTCCGGCGTGTTCGGCCAGACGTTCGGGCGGAAGTGGTGGCGCCCCGGCCCCTGCGCCAGTTCGGTGAAGTACTCGACGAGCTCCCGGCGCGTGTGGCGCCAGGTGAAGTAGGTGTAGCTCTGCGAGTAGCCGAGCTTCGCGAGCCGGTGCATCACCTTCGGCCGCGTGAAGGCCTCGGCGAGGAAGATCACCTGCGGATGCTCGCGGCGGATCGCGCCGATCGCCCATTCCCAGAACGCGAAGGACTTGGTGTGCGGGTTGTCGACGCGAAAGATCTGCACGCCCTGCGCGATCCAGAAGTCGAAGATGCTCTTCAGCTCCGCCCACAGCGCGCGCCAGTCGTCGCACTCGAAGTTGAACGGGTAGATGTCCTGGTACTTCTTCGGCGGGTTCTCGGCGTACTGCACGCTGCCGTCGGGGCGCCAGCGGAACCACTGCGGGTGCTGCTTGACGTAGGGGTGGTCGGGCGCGCACTGGAAGGCGATGTCGAGCGCGATCTCGATGCCGTGCTCGGCCGCGCGCGCGCACAGGCGCCGCAGATCCTCGACGGTGCCGAGCTCGGGCAGCACGCTCTTGTGCCCGCCCTCTTCGGCGCCGATCGCCCAGGGGCTGCCGACATCGCCCGGCTCCGCGCTCACCGCGTTGTTGCGGCCCTTGCGCTTGTCGCGGCCGATCGGGTGGATCGGCGGCAGGTAGAGCACGTCGCAGCCGAGCCGGGCCACGTACGGCAGCCGCGCCTCGACGTCGGCGAGCGTGCCGTGGCGGCCGGGCTCGTCGCTCGCCGAGCGCGGGAACAGCTCGTACCAGGTCGAGAAGCGCGCGCGCAGCCGGTCGGCCTGCAGCGGCAGCGCCTCGCTGCGCACCGCGAGCGAACGATCGGGATGGCGATCGACCAGCGCATCGAGCGCATCGTCGAGCGCCTGGGCCTTCAGCGCCTCGGCGTCCATCGCCTTGGCCGCCGCGGCCTTCTTCAGCTTGGCGGCCGCGTCCTTCAACAGCTTGCGCTCGGCCTTCTCCTCGGGGCCGACGCGGCCCGCCGCCGCGTCGATCAGCTCGACGCCGACGCGCGCCGCGACGCGGATGTCCGCCGGCTCGACGCGGCGCAGCAGCTCGGCCCGCCACGAGCGCCAGTGATCGACCCACGCGATCACCTGGTAGCAGTAGCGCCCGGGCACCGGGGGCGTGAAGGCGGCCGACCACTCGTCGTTGAACGCGGGCGTCATCTCGACCTCCCGCGCATCGGCAGCCTCGGCGCCTTCGCCGCCTTCCGCCCACCAGCGCAGCACGAGGCGGGGCTTGTCGTGGCCGTCGGTGAAGCCGTGCGCCTGCACCTCGAAGGGCTCGCCGGCAATGCACTTCACCGCGAAGCGGCCGCCGTCGATCACCGGCATCACCGCGTCGATCACCGCGCGGCTGCGGCCGTCCTCCAGGCCGGGCGGCACGATCCCGGGCGGGCGCGCTTCGGCGGTGTGCGCTTCCCTGTCGTTCGCCGGGGTGCCGGCGGTGCCTGCGCGTCCTTTGGCCATGGTGTTCTTCAGGCTTCGTGCCGCAGCACGATCGTCGAAAGCGGCGGCAGCGTCAGCACCAGCGAATGCGGCCGGCCGTCGCGCGGCAAGGGCGCCGTGTCCACGCCGCCCAGGTTGCCCCAGCCAGCGCCGCCGTAGTGCCGGCTGTCAGTGTTGAGCACCTCGCGCCAGCGGCCCGCGGCCGGCACGCCCACCACGCGGTTGCGCCGCGGCTCCGGCGTGAAGTTGCAGGCGACCAGCAGGGGCGCCGCGCCGTCGGGTGCGCGGCGCAGGAAGACGAGCACGCTGTGCTCGGCGTCGTGCAGGTCGATCCACTCGAAGCCGTCGCCGTCGAAGTCGCGCCGGTGCAGCGCCGGCTCGCTGCGCAGCAGGCCGTTGAGGTCGCCGAGCAGCTGCATCACGCCGCGGTGCTCGGCGCGGTCGAGCAGGCCCCAGTCGAGCTGGCCTTCGTGCGTCCATTCGCGCCGCTGCGCGAATTCGCTGCCCATGAAGAGCAGCTTCTTGCCCGGGTGCGTCCACATGTAGCCGTAGAGCGCGCGCAGGTTCGCGAAGCGCTGCCATTCGTCGCCCGGCATCTTGCCGAGCAGCGAGCCCTTGCCGTAGACGACCTCGTCGTGCGAGAGCGGCAGCACGAAGTTCTCGTCGAAGGCATAAACGAGCGAGAAGGTCAGCTGGCCCTGGTGGTACTTGCGGTGGACCGGCTCGTGCTGCAGGTAGGCCAGCGTGTCGTGCATCCAGCCCATGTTCCATTTCATGCCGAAGCCCAGGCCGCCCATCGTCGTGGGGCGCGAGACGCGCGGCCAGGCGGTCGATTCTTCGGCGATCGTCACCACGTCGGGATGCTCGCGGTAGACGACCTCGTTGAGCGCGCGCAGGAAGTGGATGGCCTCGAGGTTCTCCTTGCCGCCGTGGCGGTTCGGGATCCATTCGCCGTCCTTGCGCGCGTAGTCCAGGTAGAGCATCGAGGCGACCGCATCGACGCGCAGTCCGTCGAGGTGGTAGGCGCCGAGCCAGTGCAGCGCCGAGCCGATCAGGAACTCGCGCACCTCGTCGCGGCCGTAGTTGAAGATGCTCGAGTTCCATTCGGGGTGGAAGCCCTGGCGCGGGTCTTCGTGTTCGTAGAGGTGCGTGCCGTCGAACCACTGCAGGCCGTGCGCGTCGGTCGGGAAGTGCGAGGGCACCCAGTCGAGGATCACGCCGATGCCGCGCTGGTGCAGGTGGTCGACGAAGGCCATGAAGTCCTGCGGCGTGCCGAAGCGCGCGGTCGGCGCGAAATAGCCGGTCGTCTGGTAGCCCCAGGAGCCGTAGAACGGATGCTCGGTGATCGGCATCAGCTCCACGTGGGTGAAGCCGAGCTTTTCCACGTGCTCGGCCAGACGCGGCGCCAACTCGCGCCAGCCGAGCATGCGGCCGTCGTCGCGCAGCCAGGAGCCGACGTGGCATTCGTAGATCGACATCGGCGCATCGAGCCCGTTGCGCCGGGCGCGGTCGGCCATCCATGCCGCATCGTTCCATGCGTGCTCGAGCGACCACAGCCGCGAGCCCGTCGCCGGCGGCGCTTCGGCATACAGCGCCCAGGGGTCGGCCTTGTCGAGCGTGGTGTGGCCGTCGGCCGTGACGATGCGGTACTTGTAGACCTGACCGTGGCGCGCATCCGCGCTGCGGCCGGACCACACGCCGCGCTCGCTCGGCGCGAGCGCGTCGGCCAGCGGGTTCCAGCCGTTCCACTCGCCGACGACCGAGACCGCGCGCGCGTTCGGCGCCCACACCGAGAACGTCGCGCCCTCGCCGCCGGGCAGCAAGCGCGCGCCGAGGGCGCGTCGGTCGGTCGGTTGCGAAGCGGCGGCCGGCGCCCCGGCGGCCGCGTGTTCGCTGCGCAAGTGCTGCGGAGGGGTGATCGCTTCAGTCAAACGCCATCCTGGTTGCTTTGCGCCTTGGGCCCCGGCGACAGCAAGCCGCGTTCCCGAAGCGCTTCCTTCGCGCCGGCTCAGGCCGGCTCGGCGAAGACGGTCAGGACGCCGGTGTAGCCGTACAGATGCCGGTGGCCGATCTCGCCGGCCGCGAAGAAACCTACCAGAGGAACGTCGCCGAGCGCATGCCTCAGGATCTGCAGCTCCGCCGAAGGCCCGCCGAAGTGCGGCCCGCCGCGGCCCGAGCAGCTGACGTAGAGCGCGCCGGCCACCTTGCGCCCGCCGGAGCGCGACACCGCCGCGCCGGGCCGCGTCTGCGTGACCAGATCGGCATCGCCCCGCGGGGCACGCCGCGGCAGGGGCAGCTCGGCCGGCTCGAGCGCGCTGCGGATCTCCGTCGCGATGCGCACGAGATCGCGGCGCGCGGCGTCGGTGTCGCGGCGGCAGAACGCGAGCTGCTGGCCGGCTTCGACGCTGTCGGCCACCGCGATGCCGCGGCGCTGCGGATCGATGCCGACCAGATGGCGCACGCGCGTCTCGGTGCCGAAGGCGCCGCGGCGCGCGGGCGTGACGAACTCCGAGGTCGGCGCCAGCGTCGCGAAGGCCGAGGCCAGCGGCGGCGCGCCGAACTCGGCCTGGGCCTCGTCGTCGGACAAGCCGACCAGCGTCGTGCGCAGCTTCGGCAGCGCGGCGCGCGGCTCACGCGCGTCGACGCCGAGGTCGCGCAGCAGGCAGTCGAGCGCCGGCTCGCCGTCGAGCGCATAGACCACATGGCGATCGGCCTCGGTGATGCGCCGGGTCGCGCCGATCGGCTGGCAGCCCTGCGTCACGCGCGAGACCAGCGCCACCTCGCTCGCGAACGCGACGCCCGACAGGCCGCCTTCGAACACGCCGGGCCGCGCTTCACCGCCCGCCGCGCCGGCCGCCGCGCCCGGCGAGGCGATCGTCAGCGTGCGGTTGCGCGCCGCCGCGAGGCCGCCGAACAGGTAGCCGCTGTCCATGCGGTCGGACAGCTCGCCGATCAGGCCGGCGAGTTCCTGCGTCGAGGGATCGGCATGCACCAGCGCGGCGTGCGCCGCGAAGCCCGCGCTCGCCGCCAGCGGGCGCAGGCCCGAGAACAGCCGGAACTGCTCGCGCGGCAGCGCGGCCAGCATCACCGCGAGGCCGGGTTCGTCGAAGTACTCGACGCCGCTCGCGCACACGCCGACGCCCACCGTGCCGACCCAGTCGACACCGGGCCAGCGCTCGCGCAAGGCGGCCAGCAGCGCTTCGGCCGCGGGGGCGTAGTGGTCGGTGACGTAGCACCAGCCGAGCGTCGGCGCGGCGGCGTGGGCCTGCAGGCTGCGCTGCGCGTCGATCTGCGCGGCGACGAGGCCGAAGGCCATGCGCCAGTCGGGGTGCGTGGCGTGGGCGTGGACGAAGGCGGACATCGAAGCGGCAGGCTGGCGCGGGAGCGGCCCGGTGGGAGCGCGGAGTGCGGCGAAGGTTCGCGCGGCGCGCGCTTCAGGTCTTCGCGGTGCGGCGCGCAGCGCGCGCGGGCGCCTTGGCCGGCGCCGACTTGCGGGCCTTCGCCGCGGCCTCCTTCGCGCGCACCACCGAGTTCGCGACCCCGCCGGCCACCTTCGCGGCCTGCCGCGCAGGAGCCATGCCCACCTTGATGGTCTGCAAGGCGAGGTCGTTGCCCTTGGCGAGCATGTCGCCGGCCATCTGGCGGGCGGCGTTCGCGGCGCTCTCGGCGGCGGCGTCCTTCACCGCGCCGGCGGCGATCTGGGTGAACTGCTTGGTCAGCGCGCCCCACCACTGCATCGGATCGACCACCGCGGCCGGCGCCGCCGCCTTCGCGCCGGCGCGCGAGCGCGGCGGCTTGCCGGCCGAGGGCGCCGGTGCGTCGTCGGACTGCGCCTCGGCCGCTTCGCCGGGCGCCTTGATGCGCATCGAGTCGCGCAGGTCGGTGATCTGCACGTTCATCGTCTGCAGCGTGCTGAGCGTCATCTTCTGCACTTCGAGCGCCTGGATCGTGGTGCTCAGCATGCGCGAGTTCTGGTCGAGCCAGAACTGCACCGTCTTCAGCTCCTCGATGCGCTTTTCCAGTTCTTCCGGGTTCAGCGTCGGCGCGACCCACTGGCCGATGCCCGGCAGCACCGAGCCGGCGTTCTTCACCAGGCCCTGGAGGAAGTCGAATCCGGGGACGAGCTTCGCGAAGTCGGGCGCGTTCGAGATCATCGGTGTCTCCTTTGCCGGGGCGGGTCCGGACGATTGTGCGACCCGGTGGCCGCGCTGCGAACCCGGCTCAGCGCCCGAACGTGACGCGCTCCACCCGATAACCGCGCGCGGCCAGCAGCGCCGGCAGGCCCTGCGGCCCGCTCAGGTGCAGCGCGCCGACCGCGGCGAAGACCGCGCCGCCCTCGCGGTGCAGCGCGTCGATGCGAGCGGCCATCGCCAGGTTGCGGTCGTCGATCAGGCGCTCCATCAGCGCGCGCTCCTCGGCGCTTTCCATGCAGCCGCACCAGCGCGGGTAGGACTCGAGCGTCGCGAGGTCGCCGTCGGCCCAGGCCTGCGCGAGGCGGGCCGCCTGCGTGCGCGCGCGGCCGCTGTCGATCTCGTCGAGCGTCTGCTCGACGAAGCGCTGCGCCTCGTCGGGCCGCCCGCCGGTCAGCGCGGCGAGCTGCTGCTCGAAGGATTCGAGCGCGACCACCGGCCGGCCGCCGGCATGCGCGAAGCCGGCCAGCATCGCGTCGATGCCGAAGGCGGGGTCGAGCCCGTCGCGGCGCGCGACCAACGTCGCGAGGGTGATCGCCTGCATCGTCGGCGACAGCGCGTCGAAAGCCGCATGCGACAGGCATTCGGCGTCGATGCGATGGGCGAGGCGCCGGGCGAGCGCGGGCGGCAGCCGCTCGGCGCTGCCGGCGTCGCCGGGGGCGAGCGCGGCGAGCGCCGCGCGGGCGGCGTCGAGGTCGGTCGGATCGAGCTCCAGCGCCACCAGCCGCGCCGCGCTCAGCGCGGCCAGCACCTGCGGCCCCGGGAACGCCCATTCGAGCTTCGCGACGTGCAGCGTGCCGTACAGCCACGAGCTGCGCCCGCCCTGCTCGATGCGCCAGAGGAAGCCGCGATCGCGCGCGCCGGCCTGCGCCGCCTGCATCTGCGCGGCGCTCGGAGTCGGTGTCGGCGGCGGGCAGTCGGCGGCTGCCGCCAAGGCGCCGCCGAGCGTCAAGGCGAGCGCGAGCAGCCGCGCACGCAGCCGGGGCCAGCAGGCATCGATGGGCATGGGTGGCTTCGCGCAGGGGAGTCGAGGGCTCGACGGCGGGCCGATTGCAGCACGGAGCCGCCACCGCGCCGCACGCCCGGCAAGCGCAAACCCTCCACGGGCCCGGCCCGCGGCGCCGCTCGTTAGGATGCGCCGGCCTCGTGCTGCGCACGCCCGATGGCTCGGGGCGCGCGCAGCTTTCGGCTCCTCGATGTTCCAGCTGGCCAACCCCTCGCTGTCTCGCTCGCCGCCGCGTTCGCGGCCGGCGGCGTTGCCGGTTTGCGTCGCGGCCGCGCTGCTCGCGCTGCTCGGGCCGGCCGGCGCGCAGACGATCGCGCCGAGCCAGGTCACGCCGCCTTCGCTGCGCCCGCCCGCGCCGGCCGCCGCGCCGCTGTCGCGCCCCGGCGCGGCCGAGACCGTGCCGCGCGCGGCCGACGACGCGCTCGACGTGCAGCTCGAAGGCGTCGAGGTCGAAGGCGGCCTGCCGGCGCTGGCCGCCGAAACCGAAGCGCTGCGCACCGCGCTGGCCGGCCGGCGCGTCACGCTGGGCACGATCCGCGAACGCACGCTCGCGCTCGAACAGGCCTACGCGGCGCGCGGCTGGTTCCTGGTGCGGGTGGTGCTGCCGCCGCAGCGGCTGGTCGACGGCGGGGTGCTGCGCGTGGTGGTGGTCGACGGCGTGATCGCCGCGATCGACGCGCAGGCGCTGCCCGCCCGGGTGCGCGCGGTGGTGGAACGCACGCTGGCGCCGCTGGTCGGCCACCGGGGGCTGCGGCTGGCCGAGGCGGAGCGCCGGCTGCTGCTCGCCGGCTCCGCCGCGGGCCTGCGCCTGCGCAGCACGCTTGCCGCCGGCGAGGCCCCCGGCAGCGCCCGGCTGGTGCTCGACGGCGAGCACCGGGTCGCCAGCGCCGGGCTGCGCCTGGGCAACACCCAGCCGCGCTCGCTGGGCCGCTTCGATGCGCAGGCCTCGGTCGCGCTGAACGGCGCCTTCGGTGCCGGCGAGCGGCTCTACGCGACGCTGGGCAGCGGCCGCAGCCCCTTCGACGAGGACAGCGAGCACGGCCACCTGCGGCTGGTCGGCGCGGGCCTGGTGCTGCCGGTCGGCATCGACGGCCTGACGCTGAACCCCGAGTTCACCGACTCGCTGACCCGCCCGATCCCGCCGCCCGGCGGTCTGCGCATCCGCGGCCGGCTCGAGCGCACCGCGCTGCGCGTGGCGCTGCCCGCGCTGCCGACCTCCGACGGCCCCGGCCTCGGCGGCCAGCTGGCGCTGGAGGCCCTGTCGCAGCGCCAGGAGGCGCTCGACTTCGGCGTCGACCTGAACCGCGACCGCTACCGCGTGCTGCGCCTGGGCGTCGAGCTGCTGGGCGAACGCGGCAGCGCCTCGCTGAGCTGGAGCCGCGGGCTCGGCGGGCGCGATGCCGACGATGCGCGGCGCGACGGCGTGCCGCTGTCGCGCCAGGGCGCCGAGCCGCGCTTCGACCGGCTCGCGCTCGCGCTGCGCGCGACGCAGCCCTTCGGCGCCGGCTGGAGCGCCACCGTGATCGGCCTGGCGCAGGGCGCGTTCGGCAAGCCGCTGCTGGTGCCCGAGCAGTTCGCGCTGAGCGGGCCGGATGCGCTGTCGGCCTTCAGCCCCGGCGCGCTGCCGGTCGACCAGGGCGCGACGCTGCGCGCCGAGCTGAGCCCGCCGCCGAACGTTGTGCCGGCCGAGGCCGCGGCGCGGATGTCGCCCTATGCCTTCTTCGCCGCGGGCCGCGGCCGGGTGTTCGAGCCGACCGGCGCCGAAGCCGCGAGCCTCGGCGCCCGCTCGGCGGGCTTCGGCCTGCGCGCGATCGCCACCGGGCTGCCGCTGGGCGTGCAGCTCGAACTGGCGCGGCGCTTCGGCGCGCCGGACCGGGAGATCGCCGACTGGCGTGTGCAATTCACGCTGAGCCTGGGCTTGTAGCGGCGCGGGGCTTCAGGAAGGCGGCGGGCGGCCGATGCGGCTGGATCGTCTTGATGCCCTGCACTTCCGATGTACCCGCGCCGTCGCTTCGCCCTGCTGCCCCTCGTCCTTGCGATCGCACAGGGTTGGGTCTTCGAAAGCGCGGTCGCGCAGACGCTGCCGGCGCAAGGCACGGTGGCCGCCGGACAGGCCGGCTGGCAGACCGATGCGCCGGGGCGCATGACGGTGCAGCAGCACTCGCAGCGGGCGGTGATCGACTGGCAGGCCTTCTCGGTCGGCGCCGGCGCGCAGCTCGACTTCCGGCAGCCGAACGCGCAGGCCGCGGTGCTCAACCGCGTGAGCGGCGCGGCCGGCTCCGAGATCGCCGGGCGCATCACCGCGAACGGCCAGTTCTTCCTCGTCAACCCGAACGGCATCCAGCTGACGCCGACCGGCGCGATCCAGGCGCCGGGCATCGTGCTGTCGACGCTGGACCTGCGCAACGACGACTTCATGGCCGGCGGCGCGCTGCACTTCGAAGCGCGCGGCGCCGCGGCGGCGGTGACCAACCACGGCGTGATCGCCGCCGCGGGCGGCGGCTTCGCGGCGCTGATCGGCGGGCGCATCGCGAACGACGGGCGCATCGAGGTGCCGCTCGGCCGCGTCGCGCTCGGCGCCGGCCAGCGCGCGACGCTCGACCTGAACGGCAACGGCCTGCTGCAGGTCGCGCTGCCGGGCGGCACGGCCGACGACAGCCGTGCGCTGATCGACGTGGCCGGGCGCATCAGCGCCGACGGCGGGCGCATCGAGATCGCCGCGGCGACCGCGCGCGACGCGCTGCGCCACGCGGTCAACCTGCCCGGTGAGCTGCAGGCGCGCAGCGTCGGCGGACGCTCGGGCGACATCGTGCTGGCGGCCGGCGACGGCGGCTCGCTCTCGATCGGCGGGCGCCTGGACGCCAGCGGCCACGGCGCCGGCGAGCGCGGCGGCGCGATCACCGCGACCGGCGCGCGGATCGAGCTGGCCGGCGCGCGGCTCGACGCCTCCGGCGCCGCCGGCGGCGGCCGCGTGCGCATCGGCGGCGACCGCGAAGGCGCCGGCACGCTCGTGCACGCGCAGCGGCTCGCCGTCGATGCCGCCACGCGCATCGACGCGGACGCCAGCGTCGACGGCCACGGTGGCGACCTCGTGCTGTGGTCCGACGAGCACACGGCCTTCGCCGGCACGCTCAGCGCGCGCGGCGCCGGGGCCGGCCGCGGCGGCGAGGCCGAAGTGTCCAGCCGCGGCCTCCTGGCTTACGACGGCCACACCGACCTGCGCGCGGCCAGCGCCGCGCCCGGCAGCACCGGAACGCTGCTGCTCGACCCGCGCAACGTGACCATCTCCACCGGCGCCAACACCGGCGCCGGCTTCACCGCCGCGGCCGACAACACCGTCATCAACACGACGACGCTGGCCACCGCGCTCGCGACGGCCAACGTGACCGTCTCCACCGGCAACACCGGCACGCAGGCCGGCAACATCACCGTCGCGAACCCGGTCACCTGGAGCGGCGGCACCACGCTCACGCTGCAGGCCGCCGGCAGCATCAACAGCAACGCGGCGCTCACCGCCAGCGCGGGCGGCGGCGTGACGATGAACGCCGGCCAGAACATCTCGATCGCCAACGGCGCCCACATCACCGGCGGCGGCGGCGCCGTGATGAACATCGCCTTGAACGCGACCGGCACGGTCTCGGTCGGCGCCGCGACGCTCGCGACCGGCGGCGGCAGTCTCGTCGCCACCGGCACCGCGGCCGGCAACGGCATCGGCGTGCGGCTGAACGGCTCGACCCTGAACGTCGGCAGCGGCACCGGCACGATCACCGGGGTCTCGCCGAGCGGCTACGGCATCTCGCTCGACAGCACCGTGGCCCTGAGCGCGAGCGGCGCCGGATCGATCGGCCTCGCCGGCACGCTGACGACCAGCAGCGGCGCGACGCTGTCCTCCGGCCTGCAGATCAACGGCAGCCTCACCACGGCCGGCAGCGTCAACGGCAGCGGCACCGGCGTCGGCGGCAGCGGCCATGGCCTCGTGCTGCGCTCAGGCGCCGCCCTCACGAGCAGCGGCGCGCTGAGTCTGCAAGGCAGCGCCGTGGGCACGCGGATCGGCGTGAGCTTCATCGGCAACAACGCGGTGACCGCCAACTCCGGCAGCCTCGCCATCGCCGGCAGCTCGGTCAACGCGGTCGCGACGCTGCTGCAAGGCATGCAGACGCTGAACAACCCGGGCGGCGGGAGCTTCTCGGTCATCGGCA
This sequence comes from Methylibium sp., assembly GCF_035762065.1. Lineage (GTDB taxonomy): Bacteria > Pseudomonadota > Gammaproteobacteria > Burkholderiales > Burkholderiaceae_C > Methylibium. The sequence goes on along the minus strand of NZ_DASTPW010000049.1, from coordinate 7,606 downwards.
TCTCCTCCAACAACACGGGCATGCAGTGGTCGGGCACCACAGCCACGCTGAGCGGCCCGATGTCGTTCACCGGCCACTCGGCGAGCGCGACCGGCTTCTACTGGGCGGGCGCCAGCACGGTGTCGCTGCTCACCGGCAGCGTGAGCTTCGCCGGCCACTCGACCACCACCGGCGGCACGCGCGGCATGTGGTTCAACGATGCCGGCAACAGCTTCGTGAACCAGGGCGCCGGAAGCCTCGGCCTCGCCGGCACGACCGCCAGCACCAACGCCGCCAACCACGGTCTCGGGCTCGGCGCGAACGTCGCGCTGAGCACGACGGGCACGGTCGGCCTGAGCGGCAGCTCGACCGCCAACGCCTACGGCGTCTACTTTGCGAGCGCGAACGCGCTGCAGGCGAACGGCGGCGCCTTGAGCGTCACCGGCAGCAGCGTCACCGGGACCGGCCTGCGCCTGCAAGGCGGCGCCTACGGCTTCACCGCGGCGGCCGGCGCGAGCATCGCGCTCGCCGGCTCGGCCAGCGGCGTGGGCAACGGCGTGTGGCTGGCCGACGGCGCGAGCCTCGCCGGCAGCGGCAGCGTCAGCCTCGCCGGCAGCACCGCGGCCACCGTCGGCGCGACGGTCAACCGCTACGGCGTGCTGCTCGGCGCCGGCACCAGCGTCTCGACCAGCGGCGGCACGCTCGACGTCCATGGCTCGGCCAGCGGCAACGCCGGCGGGCTGTACACCACCGGCAACCTGATGCTCACGCAAGGGGGCACGAGCAGCCTCGCGCTCGGCGGCACCTCGGCCAGCGGACCGGGCGTGCGTCTTGGCGGCGGCACGCTCACGACGCAAGGCACGCTCGGCATCACCAGCATCGGTGCGCGCCTGCTCCTCGAAGGCGAGACGGTGGTCGTCGCCGCCGGCAGCCTGGCAATCACCAGTTCGGCCGCGCCCGCGGGCTTCGCCGGCATCTCGATCAAGGGCGCGGTCGCCTTCGACAACGCCGCCGGCGGCAGCCTCGGCCTGGTCGGCGGCTCGGCGAGCTACCGCGGCATCGAGCTGCAGACCGGCGCCAGCCTCGCGGTCAACGGCCCGGCCAGCCTGAGCGGCAGCTCGTCAAGCGGCACCGGCCTGTACATCGACGCGCCGATCACCGTCCTCGGCGGCGCGCTGAGTCTTTCCGGCAGTTCGACGCTCGGCACCGGGGTGGCGCAGACCCCGTGGTCCGCGATCACGAACCAAGGCGGCGGCACGCTGGCGATCGCCGCGCCGGCAGGCGGCATGTCGCTCGGCAACTCGATCGCCTCGAGCGCCGGCGTGCTCACGCTGAGCGGCGCCGGCGCGATCGCGCAGAACGGCAGCTCGGCGATCACCGCCGGACAGCTGCTGCTGGGCGGCAGCGCCGCGTTCGCGCTGACCGGCGCCGGCAACCAGATCGGCACCGTGGCCGGCACGGCCGGCACGCTCGACCTCTACAGCGCGGGCGCGCTCACCGTGGGCAGCGTCCTTGGCCAGCACGGCATCGCCACCACCGGCCAGCCGATCGTGCGCAGCGGCCAGGCGCTCGTGATCGCCGGCGGCGCCGCGGTGTTCGGCGCGAGCCCGGTGCTGGCGGCGGGCACGGGCTTCACCAACCTTGCAGGCAGCGCGGCGGTGGTCGCGAGTTCCGGCCGCTGGCTCGTCTACGCGGCCGCGCCGGCGAGCAGCAGCTTCGGCGGGCTCGACAGCGGCCACACGGCGCTGTGGAACGCGACGCACGCGAGCACGCCGCCCACGGGCGTGGTCGACGGCGGCCACCGCTACCTGTTCGCGAGCCAGCCGACGCTGGTGTTCACCGCAACGGACGCCGTCAAGCTTTACGGCACCGATGCCGTCGTGGCACTGCAGGCGAGCTACGGCATCAGCGGCTACGCGACGGGCGTGACGAACGCCTTCCTCGCCGACACCGCGGCGACCGCCTACAGCGGCGCGCCTTCGCTCACCTCCGCCGGCACCGACCCGGCGGCCGGCGTCGCGGGCGGGCCGTATGCAATCACCGTGTCGCAGGGCAGCGTCGCGGGCCTGCACGGCTATGCGACCGCCTTCACCGGCGGCAGCGCGCAGCTGAGCGTGACGGCGAGGCCGATCACCGTCGCGGCCGATGCGCAAAGCCGCGTCTACGGCGACGCGAACCCAGCGCTCACCGCACGACTGACCCGCGGCAGCCTCGTCAACGGCGACGCGCTGAGCGGCGTGCTGGCGACGGCGGCCGACGCCACGTCGAGCGTCGGCAGCTACGCGATCACGCAAGGCAGCCTCGGCGCTGGCGCGAACTACGCGCTGAGCTACGCGCCGGCCAGCCTGAGCGTCACGCGTCGGCCGATCACGCTGAGTGCCGACGCGCAAACGCGCGCGTACGGAGACGCGAATCCGGCGCTGACCGGGCGGCTGGTCGCGAGCAGCCTTGTCAACGGGGACGCCTGGAGCGGCGCCTTGGCGACGGCGGCCGAGCGACGCTCGGACGTCGGCGCCTACGCGATCACCGCGGGTTCCCTCAGCGCGGGCGACAACTACCTGCTGCAGGTGGTGCCGGCGACGCTCGCGGTCACGCCGCGCGCGCTGGTGGTGAGCGCGCTGCCGGTCAGCCGCCTGCAGGGCGAGCCGAACCCGGCGCTCGGCTGGCGCACGGTCGGGCTGGTCGACGGCGACCGCGTGAGCGGCGCGCTTGCGGTCGCGGCGCATGCCGCTTCGCCGGCCGGCGCCTACGTGATCGGGCAGGGCACGCTGGCCGCCGGCGGCAACTACGCGCTCGCCTACGAACCCGGCCTGCTGGTGGTGACGCCGATGCAGCCGACGGTGCGCGCCGAGCAGGAGCGCGCGGCCGGGCCGGCGGCGACGCGCTGGAGCTGCAGCGATTCCCAGCCTGCGCCGGCCGATGCCACGCGGCCGGGCGGCGGTCGCGCGGGGTGCGTCGCTCTGCGCTGACCGGCGGCGCGGCTCAGCCGGCGCCGCCGAGCAGCGAGCGGGCCAGCGCCTCGGCGACCTCGATGCCGTCGACGCCGGCCGACATGATCCCGCCCGCGTAGCCGGCGCCTTCGCCGGCCGGGTAGAGGCCGCGCACGTTGACGCACTGGAAGTCCTTGCCGCGCGGGATGCGCAGCGGCGACGAGGTGCGGGTCTCGACCCCGGTCAGCACCGCGTCGGCCATCGCGAAGCCGGCGATCTGGCGCTCGAACGCCGGGAGCGCCTCGCGGATCGCCGCGATCGCGTAGGCGGGCAGGCTTTCGCGCCCGGGCTGCGCAAGATCGGTCGGCGTGACGCCGGGCTTGTACGAAGGCTCCACCGCGTCGAAGGCGGTGCTCGCACGGCCGGCGAGGAAATCGCCGACGCGCTGGCCCGGCGCGCGGTAGCCGCCGCCGCCGAGTTCGTAGGCGCGCGATTCCCAGAAGCGCTGGAACGCGAGGCCGTCGAGCGGATGCACCTCGCCGTCGCGCCGGCCGTCCTGGCGGTGGTCCTGCGGCGCGGACGGGAGGGCGCCGAGCCGAACATCGGCCGGCGTGAGGCCGACGACGATGCCGGCGTTCGCGTTGCGCTCGTTGCGCGAGTACTGGCTCATGCCGTTGGTGACGACGCGCCCGGGCTCCGAGGTCGCCGCGACCACGGTGCCGCCGGGGCACATGCAGAAGCTGTAGACGCCGCGGCCGTTGCTGGCGTGGTGCACGAGCTTGTAGTCGGCCGCGCCGAGCTGCGGATGGCCGGCGAAGCGGCCGAAGCGCGCGCGGTCGATCAGGCCCTGCGGATGCTCGATGCGAAAGCCGATCGAGAAGGGCTTGGCCTGCATCGCGACGCCGCGCGCATGCAGCATCGCGAAGCTGTCGCGCGCGCTGTGGCCGAGCGCGAGGACGACGTGGTCGGCGGCGATCGTCTCGCCGCCGGCGAGCACCACGCCGCGGATGCGGCGTGCTTCGCTGCCCTGCGCGCGGATCGCGCCGGCCTCGATCACCACGTCCTCGACCTTCGCGCCGAAGCGCACCTCGGCGCCGAGCGACTCGATCTCCGCGCGCATCTTCTCGATCATCGAGACCAGCCGGAAGGTGCCGATGTGCGGCTTGCTCGCGACGAGGATCTCCTCGGGCGCGCCGGCCTTGACGAACTCGTCGAGCACCTTGCGCGTCAGGTGCCGCGGGTCGCTGATCTGGCTCCAGAGCTTGCCGTCGCTGAAGGTGCCCGCGCCCCCCTCGCCGAACTGCACGTTCGACTCGGCATCCAGCTCGCCGCGCCGCCACAGGCCCCAGGTGTCCTTCGTGCGTTCGCGCACCGCGCGGCCGCGTTCGAGGACGATCGGCTTGAACCCCATCTGCGCGAGCACGAGCGCGGCGAACAAGCCGCAGGGCCCGAAGCCGACGACGACCGGCCGCGGCCGCGCCGCATCGAAATCGGCCGGCGCGTGCGCGATGAAGCGGTAGCGGGTGTCGGGGGCGGCGCGCACGTGCGCGTCGAGCGCGTGCCGCCGCAGCACCGCGTCCTCGTCGGCCACCTCGCAGTCCAGCGTGTAGACCCAGACGATCGCGGACTTCTTGCGCGCATCGAAGCCGCGGCGGAAGACGTGCAGCGCGCGCAGCGCGTCGTTCGCGATGCCGAGGCGCTCGACCACCGCGGCGCGCAGCGCGTCCTCGGCATGGTCAAGCGGCAGGCGCAGGTCGGTGAGGCGCAACATCGTTGATGCGAGGCGGCGTCAAAAAAACAAAAGCCCGCTCGGCAAGGAGCGGGCCGTCGTCAGCGGGCGAGCCTTCGAGCCCGCCCCGCCGGCAGACGCCGCGGATCCGGCGCTGCCGGTCCCCGAGCGTCGCCCCCGACAAGCGGAGCGCCGAAGGCGCGACGGGGTCGTCGCGGACTAGCCGCCCTTCTTGGCGCGCTTGCCCGGGTTCTTCTTGCTGCGGGTGTGCGAGCCGCGCTCGAGGCTGACCTTCTGGCCATGCGGCGCGGTGAAGGCGACGCCCTTCGGCGCGGCGGGCCGCGGGGTGGCCTTGCGGTCGGCCTCGGTGACGATCTTGGTGCCCATGTCTTGCAATCCGGTCGGTGGAGCTTCGGCCGACGACCGGCCAAGCGAGGCGCGGATTGGACCACAGGGCCTCGCCGGTCGGCGATCGCCTACACCCCCCGCCGCAGCTGGACGACAGACCCCCCGTGTCGGCCTGCACAGACTGCAAGCATGGTCGCGGCACCGGTGCCGCGCCACGCACCGAAAGGAGCAGCGATGAACCAGGATCAAGTGAAGGGCCGCGTCGAGCAGGCCAAGGGCAAGGTGAAGGAGGCCACCGGCAAGGTGACCGACGACGAGCGGCTCAAGGCCGAAGGCCGCACCGACCAGATCGCCGGCAAGACCCAGGCAGGCTACGGCGACGCGAAGGAGAAGGCCAAGGACGTGATCGACCGGCATTGAGCCCGGGCCGGTGTCCGGCGACGCTGGGCACAGGCCTTGCCAATCGACGGGGGCGACTCACCGAGGTGGGCCGCCCCTCTTCGTTTCCTTTGCGCATCCGAACGCCGAAACGAACCCGCCGAATCTTGTCGCGCGCGCCGACCGATGCGCTGCGCTTCCCGTCGAGAACCCACCGTGAAGACCTCCGCCATCGCGCTCGAAGCCGTCGACGTTCATCCCATCTTCATCCGCGCCCGCCAGCTCGCCCGCCTGCGCGTCGAGTTCCGGCGCCGAAGCCCGCATTCGCAGGGGCTGCCGCAGTTCGGCACCGTGCCGGTGCCCGAGCCGATTCCGCCGCATCCCCGACCGGAGCCGGTCGAGGACGACGACATGGTGCCGGTGCCGCCCGGACAGATGCCCGGCGCGCCGGTGCGCGAGCCGGGGCCGAAGCCCCAGCCGATCGCGATCGTCTGATCGCTCGGCGCCGGCAGCGCTTCCCAGCGCTGCCGGCACGCCGGGTCCACCGACCCGGCCCCCGCCGGCTCAACGCACCCGGCCTTCCTTCCAGGCGCCGAGCAGCTTGTCGTAGGCGATGGTCTCGCCCTTCGGCTTTTCGTTGGCGAGCTTCTTCCAGGGCGCGCCGGCGTCGGTCAGGTACTTGGCCGGGTCACCCTTGGCGTTGAGCTTCGGCGCGCACTTGGCCATGCCAGCGCGCTCCAGCCGCGCCATCACCGCGTCCATCTCGTCGGCCAGCGTGTCCATCGCGGCCTGCGGCGTCTTCTCGCCGGTCACCGCCTGCGCGACGTTCTTCCACCACAGCTGCGCGAGCTTGGGGTAGTCGGGCACGTTGGTGCCGGTGGGCGTCCAGGCCACGCGCGCCGGGCTGCGATAGAACTCGACCAGCCCGCCAAGCTTGGGCGCGAGGTCGGTCATCGCCTTGCTCTGGATGTCGCTCTCGCGGATCGGCGTGAGCCCGACGATGGTCTTCTTCAACGAGGTCGTCTTCGCGGTGATGAACTGCGCGTAGAGCCAGGCCGCGGCGGTCTTGTTGGCGTCGTGGTTCGCGAAGAAGGTCCAGGAGCCGACGTCCTGGTAGCCGTTCTGCATGCCCTGCTTCCAGTACGGGCCGTTCGGGCCCGGGGCCATGCGCCACTTGGGCGTGCCGTCGGCATTGACCACCGGCAGGCCGGGCTTGGTCATGTCGGCGGTAAAGGCCGTGTACCAGAAGATCTGCTGCGCGATCTGCCCCTGCGCAGGCACCGGGCCGGCCTCCCCGAAGGTCATGCCGGTGGCTTCCTTGGGCGCGTACTTCTTCATCCAGTCGACGTACTTGGTGAGCGCATAGACGGCCGCCGGCGAATTGGTCGCGCCGCCGCGCGAAACGCTCGCGCCGACCGGCGTGCACTTGTCGGCCGCGACCCGGATGCCCCACTCGTCGACCGGCTGCCCGTTCGGGATGCCCTTGTCGGCCGTGCCGGCCATCGACAGCCAGGCGTCGGTGAAGCGCCAGCCAAGCGACGGGTCCTTCTTGCCGTAGTCCATGTGGCCATAGATGGGCTTGCCGTCGATGGTCTTCACGTCCTCGCTGAAGAACGCGGCGATGTCCTCGTAGGCGCTCCAGTTGAGCGGCACGCCGAGGTCGTAGCCGTACTTGGCCTTGAATTTCTGCTTCAGGTCGGGGCGCGCGAACAGGTCGGCGCGGAACCAGTACAGGTTGGCGAACTGCTGGTCGGGCAGCTGGTAGAGCTTGCCGTCGGGCGCGGTGGTGAACTTGGTGCCGATGAAGTCCTTGATGTCCAGCCCGGGGTTCGTGTACTCCTTGCCCTTGCCGGCCATGTAGTCGGTGAGGTTCATCACCTTGCCGTACCGGTAGTGCGTGCCGATCAGGTCGGAGTCGCTGATCCACCCGTCGTAGATGCTCTTGCCGGACTGCATCGACGTCTGCAGCTTCTCGACGACGTCACCCTCCTGGATCAGGTCGTGCTTGACCTTGATGCCGGTGATTTCCTCTAAGGCCTTCGCCAGCGTCTTGCTCTCGTACTCGTGCGTGGTGATCGTCTCCGACACGACGGAGATCTCCTTGACGCCCTTGGCCTGGAGCTTCGCGGCCGCGTCGATGAACCACTTCATCTCCGCCATCTGCTGGTCCTTGTTCAGCGTGGATGGCTGGAACTCGCTGTCGATCCACTTCTTGGCCTCGGCCTCGCCGGCCCAGGCCCCA
>NZ_DASTPW010000048.1:0-199544 GCF_035762065.1 Methylibium sp. | reverse complement strand
ACGGTAATCAGCTTCTTGTCGCCGCCGATTTCGAACGGCACCTCCTTGACCACGTCGCCCATCAGCAGAAGCGTGATGGGATAGAAGGCGATCAGCGCCAGCACGCCGGCGACCGCGAGGCCTTTGTACAAGGCCGGCATCACGTTGACGTCGCCCGGCCGCGCCTTGACGAACCAGGTGCCGATGATGGAAGCGATGATGGCGAAGCCGCCGATGGCGAGCGGATAGATGAGCGCCGCCGGCGTGGTGGTCTTCACCATGAGCGCGCCAAGCAGCATCGTGGCGATGATGGTGACGGCGTAGGTTTCGAATAGATCCGCCGCCATGCCGGCGCAGTCGCCGACGTTGTCGCCGACGTTGTCGGCGATCACCGCCGGATTGCGCGGGTCGTCCTCGGGAATGCCGGCCTCGACCTTGCCCACCAGGTCGGCGCCGACGTCGGCGCCCTTGGTGAAGATGCCGCCGCCGAGCCGCGCGAAGATCGAGATCAGCGACGAGCCGAAGGCGAAGCCCAGCAGCGGCTTCAGCGCGGGCGCGAGGCCGCTCACCGGCGTCACCTGGCCGTTGGCGGTCAGGAACCAGAAGACGATGCCGACGCCGAGCAGGCCGAGGCCCACCACCAGCATGCCGGTGATCGCGCCGCCCTTGAAAGCCACGTCGAGCGCTTCGCGCATGCCCTTGGTCGCGGCCTGCGCGGTGCGCACGTTGGCCTTGACCGAGACATTCATGCCGATGAAGCCGCAGGCGCCCGAAAGCACCGCGCCGACGACGAAGGCCACCGCGGTCGGCAGATCGATGAACACGCCGATCAGCACGGCGAGGATCACGCCGACGATCGCGATCGTGCGGTACTGGCGCGCGAGATAGGCGGCCGCGCCTTGCTGGATGGCCGCGGCGATCTCCTGCATGCGGGCGTTGCCCGCGTCCTGCTTCAGGATCCAGCTTCGCTGCACGAAGCCGTAGACGACGGCCGCGAGGCCGCAGATCAGCGCAAAGATGAGCGCCACGTTGCTGGACATGCTGAAGGTTCTCCTGCCTCGTCGTGCCGCTGCGGTCGGGGCTCGGCCGCGCGCGGTCCTCGTTGATGAATCACCTGTGGAACACCGTGGCCCGTCTCGTGCGACGAAGGCCTGCATTGCGCGTGCCGGTCGCGGTGCGCGGCGATCCTAAGGGACAAGCCCGACCGCGCCGTGCCGCGGCGTGCTGGTGTTTTCCAGCGGGAGGGCGCGGGTCCGCGGGGCTGGACAGGTCAGCTCCGTGACATGCCGCTGCCTAGAATTCGGGTTTCCACCAGAGAGTCGCGCACCATGAGCCTGCACAACGTGACCCCCGGCGCGAAGGCGCCCGACGAGTTCAACGTGATCATCGAAATCCCAATGAACGCGGACCCGATCAAGTACGAGGTGGACAAGCAAAGCGGGGCGCTCTTCGTCGATCGCTTCATGACGACCGCGATGCACTACCCCTGCAACTACGGCTACGTGCCGCAGACGCTGTCGGACGACGGCGATCCGGTCGACGTGCTGGTCATCACGCCGTTTCCGCTGACGCCCGGCGTCGTCGTCACCTGCCGCGCGATCGGCGTGCTCAAGATGACCGACGAGGCCGGCGGCGACGCCAAGGTGCTCGCGGTGCCGACCACCAAGATCCTCCCCATCTACGACCACTGGAAGAAGCCGGAAGACATCAATCCGATGCGGCTCAAGGCGATCCAGCACTTCTTCGAGCACTACAAGGATCTCGAGGCGGGCAAGTGGGTCAAGGTCGAGGGCTGGGCCGGGCCGGAGGCGGCCGCCAAGGAAGTTCGTGACGGTATTGCCGCCTACGCGGCGCAGCGCCCGAGCTGAATCGCGCCCGCGCCCGGCCGGCGCTCAAGAATCGCCGCGGGGCGATGGGCCCTGCAGCGAGGCGGGGCGACGATGAGCGTGCTGGACTTCCGCGAGGCCGCGACGCCCGCCGACCTGGAGGCCGACCTCTGCATCGTCGGTGCCGGCCCCGCCGGCCTGAGCATCGCGCTCGAGTTCGAAGGCAGCGGCGTTCAGGTCTGCATCCTCGAAAGCGGCGGCCTCGACGCCGATGCCGACGTCGAGTCGCTCAACGAGATCGAGAACGTCGGCCTGCGCCGCGCCGCGCAGGACCTCACCCGCGCGCGCCGCGTCGGCGGCACCTCGGCGCTGTGGAGCGGGCGCTGCGGCGTCTTCGACAGCATCGACTACCAGCCGCGCACGTGGCTGCCGCGCAGCGGCTGGCCAATCAACGCGGCCGACGTCGCGCCTTTCGTCGATCGTGCCGGCGCCTTGCTCGGCCTCGGCCCGGCGCTGTACGGCGAGCACGCCGGCATCGCCTTCGGCCGTGGCCGCGCGCGCGGCGAGCCGGCCTGGGACGCGGATCTGCTGCTGCCGGTCGTGTGGCAATTCAGTCAGCACGGGGCGGCCACCGCCGAGGCGATCCGCGCGTTCGCCGCCGCCGGCCCCGAAGGCGCCGAGCAGCTCGGCGCCTTGCAGCACGCCGGCGCACCCAAGCCGCGCCATCTGGGCGAGGCCGCCTGGCCGGTGCTCAAGGCCAGCCGCAACCTGCGCCTGCTGACGCACGCGAGCGCGACCTGCATCGAGATCGACGCCGGCGGGTCAAAGGCCGAGGCGGTGTCGATCGCGAGCCTGAACGGCCGAAGCGCTCGCGTGCGGGCCCCGCGCATCGTGCTGGCCTGCGGCGGGATCGACAACGCAAGGCTGCTGCTCGCATCCCGCTCGGTCGATCCGCGCGGCGTCGGCAACGCGCACGACCAGGTCGGCCGCTACCTCACCGACCACCCCTATGCCGAGATCGGCGGCTACGACGGCGAAGGCAGCAAGCTGCTGCGGCGTGCGCTCGGCCACCACTGGCTGGAGCGGCGCGGCGCGCGTCATGTCTATTCGCTGGGCGTGCGCATGAGCCCGCTGCTGCAGCGGCGCGAGGAACTGCTGAACTGCGCGGTGCACCTGGTGGAGTTCGGCGACGAGGCGACGCCGCTGGTGCGCGCCGGCCAGGCGCTGCGCGGCCTGCTCAAGGGGCGCATGGACGGCGCGGCGGTGAAGGGCCTCGCGGCCGGCCTCACGCAGCCGATCGGCGTGATGTGCGAACTGCACGATCGCCTGGTGCGCCGACGCCCGCCGCTGCAGAAGCCCTCGCGGGTGGCGATCAACTGTGTCGTCGAGCAGCAGCTCGACCCTGACAGCCGCGTTCTGCTGTCCGAGCGGCTCGACGCACTGGGCCGCCCGCGTGCGCGCGTCGACTGGCGCGCGTCGGACCTCGAGTTCCGCACCGCGACGCGCATGGCCGAGGTGATGCACGCCGAGTTGTCCCGGCTGGGCCTGCGGCTGCCGACGCCGGCGGCCTGGATCGGCGAAGGCGCCGCCGCGCTGCGCGAGCGCATCCATGACATGGCGCACCCGATGTGCGCGACCCGCATGTCCGCCGACCCGGCGCACGGCGTCGTCGACGCGAACGCGCAGGTGCATGGCGTCGAAGGGCTGCACGTGATGGGCAGCTCCGTGTTCGCGACGCCCGGCTACATGAACCCGACCTTGATGATCGTCGCGCTGAGCTTGCGTCTGGCCGATCACTTGAAGGCGCAGTTTGCGCGGCGGCCGCTCCTGCCGGCGACACCCGCGCCGGCCGGGGCCCTGCAGGCAGCCTTGATGCCGCGCCGGCGCCGCACGCGCGTGGCGCTGGTCGGCGCCGGGCATCGGCTGCGCACGCTCTACCTGCCGGTGTTCCGCGCACTGGCCGAGGACTTCGAGCTCGTCGGCGTGCACACCCGGTCGCCCGCGACGCGCGAGGCCTTCGCCGCCGAGGCGGGCATCGAGGCCTTCGCCGATGCGGGTGCGATGGTCGCGCAGGCGAAGCCCGATTTCCTGCTGGTGGCGGTGAGCTCCGGCGGGGTCGACGACACCGCGCGCCGCGTCGTCGAGCTGCGCATGCCGGTGCTGTTCGAGACGCCGTTCGCTTGGAGCGCGCGCAAGGGACGCGCGACGCTGCAGCGCATCCGCGAGCTGCAGCTGACGGCCGGCGTCGCGGAGCAGACGCCGCTGCTGCCGATGGAGCAGTTCAAGCGCCAGCTGATCGACCTGGGGCTGCTCGGCCGCGTCGTCGCGGTGAAGAACGACTTCGCGGTGTTTGACTACCACGGCATCGCCGCCCTGCGCAGCTGCCTCGGCGCGGACCGCGAGCCGGTGCGAGTCAGCGCGGTGCGTTCGCAGCCGCAGGCGGCCGGCGAGTCGTGGCTGCACGGCTGCGTCGAGTACGAGGACGGCGCCTCGCTGGTGCACCACTACAGCGGCGAGTACCACGACGCGCCGTGGCGCGGCCCGCGCAGCCTGCGCGTCTACGGCACGGCCGGCTCGCTGATCGACGGCACGCTGCTGCTGCGCGGTGCCGATGCCGCGGCGTCGTCGGTGCACGAAGTGGTGCGCGAGACGCACGAGGGCCGCTTGCTCGGCCTGGGGGTGGCGACGCCGATCGGCGAGGTGCGCTGGGCCAACCCGTATGCGGCGCATGCCTTCAGCGACGAGCAGATCGCGGTCGCGAGCGTGCTGGCGCGCATGGCGAGCGCGGTGCGCCACGGGGGCGTGCCGGCCTACAGCGCGGCCGATGCGCAGCTCGATGTCGAGCTGATGACCGCGATGCGCTTTTCCTCGATGCGCCACGGCGCGGCGATCGCGCTGCCGCTGCGGCCGGCGATCGACGCGGCGCGGGCCGCACTCGCCTCGCAGCTCGCGCGTCGCGTCGCACGCGCGCGCGGTGCGCTCGTTCGGGCGCGGCCCGCGCGCTGACGCGCACGGCCCGGAGCCCGCCGCCTCCGGTGGCCGGAGCTGGACCCGTACCATCGATCGGGTCCACCGCTTGCTGCCGCCCGCCATGACCGTCCCGAAGCTCTTCGTCGCCGCGCTCTGTGCCGGCGTTCTCGGCGCTGCCTGCGCTGCACCCGTCGCGTCGCCGCCGGCGGCCTTGCCGAAGAACGTGAGCGCGGTCACCGCGGTCGAGGGCATCCTCGAATACCGCCTGGCCAATGGCCTGCGGGTGCTGCTGGTGCGCGACGATTCGAAGCCGACGACCACGGTGAACCTCACCTACCACGTCGGCTCGCGCCACGAGAACTACGGCGAGACCGGCATGGCCCACCTGCTGGAGCACCTGATCTTCAAGGGCACGCCGGCCACGCCCAACGTCTGGGCCGAATTCACCAAGCGCGGACTGCGCGCCAACGGCAGCACCTGGTTCGACCGCACCAACTACTTCGCCAGCTTCGCGGCGAACGAGGAGAACCTGCGCTGGTACCTCGGCTGGCAGGCCGACGCGATGGTCAACAGCTTCATCGCCAAGCGCGACCTCGCGAGCGAGATGACCGTCGTGCGCAACGAGATGGAGATGGGCGAGAACGACCCCGGCCGCATCCTCTACCAGCGCGTGCTCGCGCTGATGTACGACTGGCACAACTACAGCAACGACACGATCGGCGCGCGCGCCGATGTCGAGAACGTCGACATCGCGCGGCTGCAGGCCTTCTACCGCCTGCACTACCAGCCCGACAACGCGACGCTGGTCGTTGCCGGCGCCTTCGAGCCGGCGAAGGTGCTCGGCTGGATCGCGCAGTCCTTCGGCAAGATTCCGAAGCCGAAGCGTGCGCTGCCGAAGCTCTACACGCTGGATGCGGCGCAGGACGGCGAGCGCACGATCACGCTGCGACGCGCCGGCGGCACGCCGCTGGTCTACGCCGGCTACCACACGCCCCCGGCCGCGCACCCGGATCACGCGGCGGTCGAGCTGCTGACGCTGGTGCTCGGCGACGCGCCCTCGGGCCGGCTGCACAAGCGGCTGGTGGAGAAGCAGCTCGCCGCGAGCGTCGGCGCCGAGGCCTTCGGCCTGCGCGATCCGAGCGTCGCGCTCTACATCGCTCAGCTCGCGCCGGAGCAGGAGCCCGCCAAGGCGAGCGCGGCATTGCTCGCGACGCTGGAGTCGATCGCGACCGAGCCGATCACCGCCGAAGAACTGGAGCGCGCCCGTACCAAGTGGCTCAAGAGCTGGGAGCTCGCGTTCACGAATCCCGAGACGGTTGGCGTGTCGCTGTCGGAATCGGTCGCGCAGGGCGATTGGCGGCTGTTCTTCCTGACGCGCGACCGCATCAAGGCGGCGAAGCTGGACGACGTGCAGCGGGTCGCGACCGAGCGGCTGCTCGCCTCGAACCGCACGCTCGCGACCTACGTGCCGACCGACAAGCCGCAGCGCGCGCCCGCGCCGACGAACGTCGACGTGGCCGCGCAGTTCACGGGCTTCGTGCCCCGGCAGGCGGCCGACGCGGTCGCGGCCTTCGATGCTTCGCCGGCCAACATCGACGCGAAGACGCAGCGCGCCAGGCTCGCCAGCGGCATGGAGCTCGCGCTGCTGCCCAAGCCCACGCGCGGCAACGCGGTCAGCGCGGTGCTCAACCTGCAGTTCGGCGACGTGAAGAGCCTCGCGAACCTCGGAGAGGTGCCGGCATTGACGGCCGCGATGCTCGACGAAGGCACCGCGAAGCTGAACCGCCAGCAGATCCGCGACCGGCTCGATCAACTGCAGACGGAAGTGAGCTTCGCGAGCGATGCGGGCCGGCTGAGCGTCGGCATCGCCAGCAAGCGCGAGCACATTGCCGCGGCGATCGCGCTGGTGGGCGAGCTGCTGCGCGAATCGACCTTCCCCGAGGCGGTGCTCGACGAGCAGCGGAACCGCGCGCTTGCGAGCCTCGCGCAGCAGCGCAAGGAGCCGGAGGCGGTGGTGGCCAACGCGATCGAACGCCACGTCGGCGCGCGCTTTCCGCGCGGCGACGTGCGCCACCCGAGCAGCTTCGACGAGACCGAGCAGGATCTGCGCGCCGCCACCGCCGCGCAGCTGCGCGACTTCCATGCGCGCTTCTACGGCGCTTCGAACGCGCAGTTCGGCGCGAGCGGCGATTTCGATCCGGACGCGGTGAAGCAGGCGCTCGACGCGGCTTTCGGCGATTGGCGCAGCAAGCTGCCCTACGAGCGCGTCGCGGTGCCCTTCGATGCGCCCGAGCCCACCCGCATGGTGCTTGCGACGCCCGACAAGCAGAACGCGACGCTCGGCATCGCGCTGCCGCTGCCGCTGAACGACCTGAGCTCCGACTACCCGCTGTTGATGCTCGCGAACCACCTGCTCGGCGGTGGCGGCAACTCGCGGCTGTGGGTGCGCATCCGCGAGAAGGAAGGGCTGTCCTACGGCGTGCAGAGCTACGTCGCGTGGAACTCGGAGGACGAGCGCTCGCCATGGCTTGCGAACGCGATCTTCGCGCCGCAGAACCGGGCGAAGGTCGAGGCCGCGTTCAAGGAAGAGATCGAGCGGGCCTTGCAGGGCGGTTTCACGCCCGCCGAAGTGGCCGAAGGCCAGCGCGGCCTGCTCGCGGCGCGCCGGCTCGGCCGTGCACAGGACGCGCGGCTGGCTGCTTCGCTGGCCAGCAACGAGCGGCTGGATCGCAGCTTCGCGGTCTCGCAGAAGGTCGATGACGCGATCGCGGCGGCGACGCCCGAGCAGGTCAACGCCGCGCTGCGCAAGTACCTGAAGCCGCAGCGGTTCGTCACGGCCGTCGGCGGCGACTTCAGAAGCCCTTAGTGATGCGGTCAGCCGCCGTCCACCGGCACCGGCGACGGCGGCTTGATCTCCTCGAGGCAGATCATCGAGCGCACGTTCGCGACGCCGGGGATCTGCATCAGCCGGTCGGTCAGGAACTGGCTCAGCGACTTGAGGTCGCGCGCGACGACCTTCAGCAGGTAATCGAAATCACCTGAGACCGCGTGGCATTCGAGGATCTGCTCGAAGCCGGCGATCGTCCTTTCAAACTCGCGCACGCGGCCGAACTGCTCGGCGCCGATGTCCACGCTGACGTAGGCCATGACGCCCAGCCCGAGCGCTTCGCGATCGACCTGCGCCGCGTAGCCGCGGATCACGCCGCGCTCCTCGAGCGCCTTCACGCGCCGGAAGCACTGCGGCGCCGAGAGGTGCACCTGCTGCGAAAGCTCGACGTTCGAGGCGCGGCCTTGTTTTTGCAGTGCCGCCACCAAACGGCCGTCTAGCGCATCCAATCGGGCCATGAGTCGGTCTCCGCTGCAAGAAACTTGCGCGATTCTGGTGGGAGGCACAAGCAATGGAAAGCACCTTGCGCACGCTCGTCGCTAGAGTCGAGCGGCTTTCCAGGAGACCTCGATGACGATCGAACCGGGCTTCCCGCTCGCAGCCAGCGCCATCGCGCAAGAGGAGCGCTACGGCGCCGCGAACTACCTTCCGCTGCCGGTGGTGCTGGTGCGCGGCGAGGGCGTGCACCTGTGGGACGAAGACGGCCGGCGCCTGCTCGACATGATGTCGGCGTACTCGGCGGTGAGCTTCGGCCACGGCCATCCAAAGCTGGTCGCAGCGCTGATCGACCAGGCCCGGCGCCTCGCCGTCACGTCGCGGGCCTTCCACACCGACCGCCTCGGCCCGTTTCTCGCGCGGCTGTGCCGGCTGACCGGCATGGACCAGGCGCTGCCGATGAACACCGGCGCCGAAGCGGTGGAGACCGCGTTGAAGGCGGCGCGCAAGTGGGGCCACACGGTCAAGGGCATCGCCGACGGGCAGGCCGAGGTGATCGTCGCCAGGGGTAACTTCGCCGGGCGCACGACGACGATCGTCGGCTTCTCCAGCGAGCCGCAGTACCGGCGCGGCTTCGGGCCCTTCGCGCCGGGCTTCGTCAGCGTCGACTACGGCGACCCGCAGGCGCTGGAAGCGGCGATCACCCCGAACACCTGCGCCTTTCTCGTCGAGCCCGTGCAGGGCGAGGCCGGCATCGTCGTGCCGCCCGCGGGCTACCTGAAGGCGGTGCGCGAGATCTGCACGCGGCGTGGCGTGCTGCTGATCTGCGACGAGGTGCAGACCGGCCTGGGCCGCACCGGCCGCGTGCTCGCCTGCCAGCACGAAGGCGTGCGGCCAGATGGCCTGACGCTCGGAAAGGCGCTCGGCGGCGGCCTGCTGCCGGTGAGTGCCTTTCTCGCCAGCGCCGAAGTGATGGCGGTGTTCCAGCCGGGCGACCACGGCTCGACCTTCGGCGGCAGTCCGCTCGCCGCGGCGGTGGGCGAGGCGGCGCTGCAGGTTCTCGTTGAAGAGAAGCTGCCCGAGCGCGCCGCGGCGATGGGCGAGGCCCTGCTTGGCAAGCTGCGCGCGCTTGCGCGTCCGGCGATCACCGAGGTGCGCGGCAAGGGGCTGCTGATCGGCGTCGAGATCGATCCGGCGTTCGCGTCCGCGCGGCAGGTCTGCGAGGCGCTGCTGCGCGAGGGCGTGCTGAGCAAGGACACGCACGGCACGGTGGTGCGCTTCGCGCCGCCGTTGACGATCGAGCCGCGACACCTCGACGAGGCGGTCGCTGCGCTGGACCGCGCGCTTCGATCCCTGGCCTGAGCGCCTGCGGCCGTACGCCTGGCTGAGCGCCAAGGCAATCAGGGCGCCGGCTTGAACGGGTTGCGCTCGGAGAGCTCGCCGACGTAGGCCTCGATCCCGCTGCCTTCGCTTTCGAGGAAGCGCGCGACGGCGTCGGCAAAGCGCGGCTCGGCCAGCCAGTGGGCGGAAGCGGTGCGCACCGGCAGCAGGCCGCGGGCCATCTTGTGCTCGCCCTGCGCGCCGCCCTCGAAGCGCAGGAAGCGCTGCTCGATGCACCAGGCCAGCGGCTGGTAGTAGCAAGCCTCGAAGTGCAGGCAGTTCACCGGCTCGAGCCCCGGCGCCTGACCCCAGTAGCGGCCCCAGGCGTGGCCGCGCTCGGCGTCGATCGCGATCAGCGAGGCCGCGATACGCTCGCCGCCGCGCCGCGCGACGAACATCACCCAGTGCCCGGCCATCGTCGCGGCCATGCGGTGGAAAAAGTCGCGGGTGAGGTAGGGCGTCGAGTGGTGGGCGCGGTAGGTCGCGGTGTAGCAGCGGTGGAAGAAGTCCCAGGCCGCGTCGTCGATCTGCGCGCCGCGCAGCGTCTCGAAGTCGACGCCGGCTTCGCGGACGTAGCGGCGCTCCTGCTGGATCTTCTTGCGCTTGTCGCGCTGCAGGCTTGCGAGGAAGTCGGCGAAGTCGGCATACGGCGCGTCGATGCCGTCGACGCGGCGCTGTTGCCAGTGGAACTGGACCGCGCTGCGCAGCATCCAGCCGGCCGCCTCGGCGGCGCGCTGGTCGGCCTCGTCGAGGAAGAGCAGATGAGCCGAAGACAAGCCGCGTTCTTCGGCCAGCGCCTGCATCGCGCGCAGCAGCACGACGCGCGCCGCAGCGTCGCGCGCCAGCAGCCGCGAGCCGGGCACCGGCGTGAAGGGCACCGCGCAGAGCAGCTTCGGGTAGTAGTCGCGGCCGGCGTTTTCGTAGGCGTTGGCCCAGGCCCAGTCGAACACGTACTCGCCGTAGGAGTGCGACTTGAGGTAGAGCGCGCAGGCGGCCTGCAGCGCACCGCCATGCTCGATGGTCAGGAAGCACGGCGCCCAGCCGGTCTCCCGCACGGCGCTGCGCGACGCATGCAGCGCATCGAGGTAGGCATGGCGCATGAAGGGCGTCGGCGCGGCGCTTGCCGCCAGCAGCGCGTCCCAGCCGCGGGCATCGATCGTGCCGGGCTCGGTGTGCACCTCGACCGCCCAGGCTTCGCGCGCGTCGGCCGAGGACCGAGCGCTACCATGCCCCGACACCCTTTCAGCCCCCGATCCCATGCCTGATTCCCGAGCAGCCCTCGCGATGGCGGTGCTGCAGTTCAACGCCGTGGTCGGCGATCTTGCCGGCAATGCCGCGCGCATCGCGCAACTCGCGCGCGATGCACATGCGAAGGGCGCGCGTCTGGTGCTCGCGCCGGAGTTGGCGCTGTGCGGTTATCCGCCGGAGGACCTGTTGCTGCGGCCCGCCTTTCTGGAGGCTTGCGAGGCGGCCTTGCGCAGCTGCGCCGAGGCACTGGCCGATCTGGGCGATCTGCAGCTCGTCGTCGGGCATCCGCATGCGCTCCATCTCGGCGGGCATGTTCGCACCAGATCCGTGGCGGTGCCGCGCACGGTGAATGCTGCCTCTGTGCTTCAAGGTGGGCGTGTGACGGCGACCTACGCGAAGCGCGAGCTGCCGAACTACCAGGTGTTCGACGAGCGCCGCTACTTCGTCTCGGGCCGCGAGGCGGGGCTCGGGCCGGTGGTGATCGACGCGGGCGGCGTGCGCGTCGGCTTGCTGGTCTGCGAGGACGCCTGGTTCGACGAGCCCGCGGCCGCCGCGCGCGTCGCTGGCGCCGAGGCGCTGGTGGTGATCAATGCCTCGCCCTTCCATCTGGGCAAGGCCGAGGAGCGCGAGCTGCGCATGGTCGACCGTGCGCGCACGGCCGGGCTGCCGCTGGTCTATGCGCACATGGTCGGCGGGCAGGACGAGATCGTCTTCGACGGCGCGTCGTTCGCGGTCGACGCGCAGGGGCGGGTCTGCGCGCGCGCGTCCAGCTTCGCCGAAGAGACGCTGCACCTGAAGCTGCTGGGAGGCGGCCGCGTCGAAGGCCCGCTCGCGCCGCTGCCGTCGATGGAAGCGCAGGCCTGGGGCGCGCTGGTCTGCGGCGTGCGCGACTACCTCGGCAAGAACGGCTTTCCCGGGGCGATCCTGGGCTTGTCGGGCGGCATCGATTCGGCGCTGGTGCTGGCGATCGCGGTCGATGCGCTCGGCGCCGACAAGGTACGCGCGGTGATGATGCCTTCGCCCTACACGGCCGACATCTCCTGGCTCGACGCGCGCGACATGGCCGCGCGCCTGGGCGTGCAGTACGACGAGATCGGCATCACGCCCACCTTCGAAAGCTTCAAGGCGGCGCTCGCCGGGCAGTTCGCCGGCCTTGCCGAGGACACCACCGAAGAGAACATCCAGGCGCGGATCCGCGGCACGCTGCTGATGGCGCTGTCGAACAAGACCGGCCGCATCGTGCTGACCACCGGCAACAAGAGCGAGATGGCGACCGGCTACTGCACGCTCTACGGCGACATGGCCGGCGGCTTCGCGGTCATCAAGGACGTCGCCAAGACGCTGGTGTTCCGGCTCGCGCGCTGGCGCAACGCGCAGGGCGTCTCGTCGGGCCAGGGGCCGGTCATCCCCGAACGCATCATCACGCGCCCTCCCTCGGCCGAGCTGCGCGCCGACCAGACCGACCAGGACAGCCTGCCGCCCTACGAGGTGCTCGATGCCATCCTCGAGCGCTACATGGAGGACGACCAGGGCGTCGAGACCATCTGCGCGGCCGGCTACCCGCGCGAGGACGTCGAGCGCGTCGTGCGGCTCATCAAGCTCAACGAATACAAGCGCAGGCAGGCGCCGGTGGGCATCCGCATCACGCACCGCTCCTTCGGCAAGGACTGGCGCTACCCGATCACGTCGAAGTTCCGTGCCTGAGCCTGCGACGTGCGTGCTTAAATCTCCGGCACCCACCGTTGCACGGAGCGCCGCATGAAACAGATCACCACCGTCATCAAGCCGTTCAAGTTGGAAGAAGTGCGCGAGGCACTGGCCGAGGTGGGCGTCTCGGGACTCACGGTCACCGAGGTCAAGGGCTTCGGGCGGCAAAAAGGCCACACCGAGCTCTATCGCGGCGCCGAGTACGTCGTCGATTTCCTGCCGAAGGTGAAGGTCGAGGTGGTCGTGAAGGACGACGATGTCGAGCGCTGCATCGAGGCGATCGTCAAGGCGGCCAAGACCGGCAAGATCGGCGACGGCAAGATCTTCGTCAGCGCGGTCGAGCAGGTGATCCGCATCCGCACCGGCGAAGTCGGCGAAGCGGCCGTCTGAGAAGCCTTTCTCAGCGCGCGGCGGCGAGGCGGTCGAGCAGCGCGGCTGCGTCGGTGCCGTGCATCAGCATCGAGGCGGTGGCCTCGCCCAGGAAGTCGCGCTCGACCATGCTGCGCAGCATCGCGAGCAGCGGCTCGTAGTAGCCGTCCACGTCGAGCAGCCCGATCGGCTTGGCATGCAGGCCGAGCTGGCGCCAGGTCCAGATCTCGAACAGCTCGTCCATCGTGCCGATGCCGCCGGGTAGGGCGACGAAGGCGTCCGACAGCTCGGCCATCCGCTGCTTGCGCAGGTGCATCGAATCGACCAGCTCCAGCCGGGTAAGCCCCAGGTGGCCCACTTCCCGCGCAGCAAGCGCGTGCGGCAGCACGCCGACGACTTCGGCGCCGGCGCTCAGCGCGGCATCGGCCGCCTCGCCCATCAGGCCGACCCGGCCGCCGCCATAGACCATCGCCCAGCCGCGCTCGCCGATCAGCCGTCCGATGCTGCGCGCCGCCTCGGCGAACGCCTCGCGCTTGCCGTGCCGCGAGCCGCAGTAGACGCACACGGTGAACGGCCGTCGCTTCATAAGCCGAGCCGCTGCCACAGCGCCGCGCTCCAGATCGCGCCGCAGGTCAGAAGCGACAGCAGCACCGCGGCGCTGGCCAGATCTTTCGCGCGCTTGGAGAGGTCGTGCAGCTCGTAGCTGACCCGGTCGATCGCCGCCTCGATGCCGGAGTTGAGCAGCTCGACGATCAGCACCATCAGCACCGAGCCGGCGAGCAGCGCCACCTCGACCCAGCTGCGGCCGACGAAGAAAGCCGCCGGCAACAACAGCGCGGCGGCCCAGGTCTCCTGGCGGAAGGCGCTTTCGCCGCGGTAGGCGATCTGCAGCCCGTCGAGCGAATAGCTGGCCGCGCGCACCATGCGGTCGAGGCCGGTGCGGCCCTTGTAAGGGTTGGTCATGGCGGCCGATGGTAAGAGCCGGGTGCGACACCGCCGGCCTGCGAGCCGTCGCTAAGCCGCGGTTTCGGCCCGCGTGTCGACGAGGCGCGTGCCGCAGGCGAGGTCGTGCCAGAACTGGCCCGAGGGATGCAGCCGCGACGACGCGGCGTAGACGGCAAGCCAGACCACGCCGGCGACCATCGAAGCCCGCCAGCCCGCCGCGCCGATCCAGGCGGCGAGCAGCAGCGGCGGCAGCACCCAGGCCCACGCCACGATAAAGCGCGCGGTCGCACGGCCGAGACCGACGCGACCGCCGCCGGCGGCGTCGAGACGGATCTGCCAGGTCTGCATCGGCAACGTCTGGCCGGTCTTGAGCCAGTAGCCGATGAAGTACACCGCCGGCACGAGCACGAAGGCGAAGACGCCCAACCCCTGCCGGCCACCAAGCGCGTGCCGCTGGCCCGTGGACACGCCGTAGATCAGCGCCGCGAGGAACACCACGCCGAACAGCAGCACGCCTTCGTAGATCAGGCAGGCCATTCGCCGCTTGAGCGGCGGCGTGCGAATCGCTAGGGCGCCGGCCGCCTCTGCGGGGCGGCGCTCGGGGGTCGTCACTTCAGCGCTTCGGTCGCGACTCGACCGCTGCGCCCTGGGCACCGGCCTGCGGCAGCAAGGTGTTCCGGTCGACGAATTCCGGCGTCGCCGCAACCTTCGGTTGCCCGGGCGGCTGATGCACCGGCGGCGAAGGGCGCACGCCGAGCGGGGTGGTCGTCGCGCCCGGCTTGGCCTGCGCGAGGCCGGGCGTCACCGTTTTGGGCCGGCGAATTTCGGGGGGCGGGCTCGGCACGGTGTTGACCTTCGGGCCACCCGCCACCGCCTGGGGCCGCGACGAGGACTTCAGGCTCATCGGCTTCGCCTTGGCTTGTGCGGCAAGTTCCTTGCGCTGCTCGTCGCTCAGCGATCGATAGGCCTCCCAGCGCTGCTGGCGCTCTTCGGCGCTGAGCTGCCGCGCCGTCTGGAAATTGGCGCGCGCCTCGTTGCGTTCCTTCGGACTCAGGCGCACCCACTCGGTCATGCGCTCCTGGGTGCGCCGCCGCTCTTCGGGCGACATGCCGTCAAAGCGCGAGGCGACCTCGATCCACTTCTGCTTGCGCGGTGCATCGATGCGCGGCCAGTCCTGCTCGAGCGGCTTCAGCGCCGACTTCTGCGCCGCGGTCAAGCTGCCCCACGCGGGGCCCGACTGCGCCACCACCGGCGGCGCGATCGACACCAGGGCGCAGAGCGCCGCCGCCGCCATCCAGCGGCGGCCGGCCGAGGCCCGCAAGCGCGCCGGCAGAGACGACAAGACCACGGGCAGGGGCATCTCGAACGGCGCTCTCAGCGCTCGGGCCGGCTCAAAAACTCGGCGAAGCCGTCGTCCGCGTAGGCGGCCGGCGGGAGATCGTCGGACAACAGGGCGGCGTCGATGTCGGCGACTGCGTGGGCCTGATCGTCCGCCTGCTGCAGCTGCACGAGGAACAGGCCGGCGACCACCGCGATCGCCGGCAGCAGGGCCGCGAAACGCCAGCCCCAACCCGGGCCGCCGCGCAGCACCGCCTGGGTGCCGCCCGCGGTGCCGACTTCAACCCTTAACCTCGACTTCGCGGCCCAGCGCGCCTTCTCGAGCGCCCCTTCGCGCGAGACGCGCAAGCGCTCGGCGATGTCGTGCGGCACGTCGTTCGAGCCCTGCGACAGCACCGCGGTCATGCGGCGCGCGAAGCGGCTTTCGACGGTCGTGGCGTCCCAGACGGTGGTGGCGGACGAGGGGGTGGTGGTCATGGCAAGCAAACTCCGCGAGCTTTCAGGGCCTGCGCCAAGGCGTGCACCGCGCGCGAGCAGTGCGTCTTGACGCTTCCCTCCGAGCAGCCCATGGCTTCGGCGGTCTCGGCAACATCGAACTCTTCCCAGTAACGAAGCAAAAACGCCTCCCGTTGACGACCCGGAAGACGCGCCACCTCGGCCTCGATGACTTGCAGGATTTGGGCCCGCGAGACGGTGTCAGCCGCGCTGTCGGCGCTGGGAGCGCCGGCCATGGCGTCGAGTGTCTCCAGAAGGTCGAAGTCGGGGTCTTCGGCGGCCGCCTCGAAGTCGGAAAAATTCCGCACGACCGCATTGCGCACTTTCTGGCGCCGGAACCAGTCCATCGTCGCGTTCGAAAGAATCCGCTGGAACACCAGCGGCAGTTCCGCAGGCGGGCGATCGCCGTACTTCTCAGCGAGCCGGATCATCGAGTCCTGGACGATGTCCAGCGCCGCTTCATCGTCCCGCACGGCATAGACGGCGCGCTTGAATGCGCGCTTCTCGACGCTCTTGAGGAAATCGTGGAGTTCTTCGGGGGAAGCCAAGGCGCTCGGCCGCAGGACCGGCGGCTTGAAAAGGCGCGCGATTATGTCATCGCACCTTGGCGCAGCAGCCGGCGCCGACGCCGGCGCAACGCCCGGTGACATAATCCCCGCCCCGATCAAGCGATACCGGTCTTTCAGCGCCGTTCGACCCGGACGGTCTTGGCAGTACCCCGGCTCCACATCGGCCTCACAAGGGCACGAAGAGGGGCACCGAAGGTTTTTCGTTAGAGATCAACCAAGAGGTTTTCCATGGACATGTCTGCCGCGGACATCAAGCGGGCCGCCACGGCCCAGCCGCATCTCTCCCCAACCGCCGAGCCGAACGGCTCCGAAATCCTCGTGCGCTGCTTGCAGGCCGAGGGCGTGAAGTACCTCTGGGGCTACCCAGGCGGCGCGGTGCTCTACATCTACGACGCGCTCTACAAGCAGGACTCGATCGAGCACGTGCTGGTGCGCCATGAGCAGGCCGCGATCCACGCCGCCGACGGCTATGCGCGCGCCACGGGCGACGTCGGCGTCGCGCTGGTCACGTCGGGACCAGGCGTGACCAATGCGGTGACGGGCATCGCGACCGCGTACATGGACTCGATCCCGATGGTGATCATCACCGGACAGGTTCCGACGCCGGCGATCGGCCTTGACGCCTTCCAGGAATGCGACACCGTCGGCATCACCCGGCCGATCGTCAAGCACAACTTCCTCGTCAAGGACGTGCGCGAGCTCGCGACGACGATGAAGAAGGCCTTCCACATCGCGCGCACCGGCCGGCCCGGCCCGGTGGTGGTCGACGTGCCGAAGGACGTGTCGCTGAAGACCGCGGCTTTCCACTACCCGGCGCACGTCGAAATGCGCTCGTACAACCCCGCGAAGAAGGGCCACAGCGGCCAGATCCGCAAGGCCGTCTCGCTGTTGCTGGCCGCGAAGCGCCCGTACATCTACACCGGCGGCGGCGTGATCCTCGGTGAGGCGCATGCCGAGCTCCGGCAACTGGTCGATCTGCTCGGCTACCCCTGCACCAACACGCTGATGGGCCTCGGCGCCTTCCCGGCGACCGACCCGCGCTTCCTCGGCATGCTCGGCATGCACGGCACCTACGAAGCGAACATGACCATGCAGCACTGCGACGTGCTGCTGGCCGTCGGCGCGCGCTTCGACGACCGCGTGATCGGCAATCCGAAGCACTTCGCGAGCGTCGAACGCAAGATCGTCCACATCGACATCGACCCGTCGAGCATCTCCAAGCGCGTGAAGGTTGACATACCGATCGTCGGCGACGTGAAGGACGTGCTGCAGGAGCTGATCGCTCAGATCAAGGATGCGCAGGCACGCCCGGACGGTGCAGTGCTGTCGGCCTGGTGGAAACAGATTGCCGAATGGCGCGGCCGCGAGTGCCTCAAGTACAAGAATTCGGCCGAGGTGATCAAACCGCAGTACGTGGTCGAGAAGCTGTGGGAGCTGACGCGCGAGCGCGATGCCTACATCACCTCCGACGTCGGCCAGCACCAGATGTGGGCGGCCCAGTACTACCGCTTCGACGAGCCGCGGCGCTGGATCAATTCCGGCGGTCTTGGCACGATGGGTGTCGGCCTGCCGTACGCGATGGGCATCAAGCTCGCGAAGCCCGACGCCGACGTGTTCTGCGTGACCGGCGAGGGTTCGATCCAGATGTGCATCCAGGAGCTCTCGACCTGCCTGCAATACAAGACGCCGGTGAAGGTGATCTCGCTCAACAACCGCTACCTCGGCATGGTGCGGCAATGGCAGGAACTCGATTACGGCGGCCGCTATTCGCACAGCTACATGGATGCGCTGCCCGACTTCGTCAAGCTGGCCGAGGCTTACGGCCATGTCGGCTTGAAGATCGAGAAGCCGTCCGAGGTCGAGCCTGCCCTGAAGGAGGCGATCCGGCTCAAGGACCGCACCGTCTTCCTCGACGTGCGCACTGACCCGACGGAAAACGTCTGGCCGATGGTGCAGGCCGGGAAGGGCATCTCCGAGATGCTGCTGGGCTCCGAGGACCTCTGAGCCTTTTGCCGGGGGCGGCGCGAGGGCGAAGGGCTTGCCGGCCTTTCGTCAGGAGCGCCGTCTTCGGTGAAGAGCAGGTCCGAAGGGCGTTTTTTCCACATCGAAGCGCGTGGCCAAGGGCCGTCGGTTACCGCCGCCGGCCTGAAGAGCGCGAAGGACGATCACACATGAAGCACATCATTGCGCTGTTGCTCGAGAACGAGCCGGGGGCACTGTCGCGTGTCGTCGCGCTGTTTTCGGCGCGCGGCTACAACATCGAGAGCTTGACCGTCGCGACGACCGAGGACGCGTCGTTGTCGCGCATGACCATCAAGACCACCGGCAGTGACGACGTGATCGAGCAGATCACCAAGCACTTGAACCGGCTGATCGAGGTCGTCAAGGTCGTCGATCTCACCGAAGGGCAGTACACCGAGCGCGAGCTGATGCTCATCAAGGTGCGCGCCGTCGGCAAGGAACGCGACGAGATGAAGCGCATGGCCGACATCTTCCGCGGCCGCATCATCGACGTGACGGAGAAGACCTACACGATCGAACTCACCGGCGACCAGAGCAAGCTCGATGCCTTCATCGACGCGGTCGACCGCACCGCGATCCTCGAGACGGTGCGCACCGGCACCAGCGGCATCGGCCGCGGCGAGCGCGTGTTGCGCGTTTGAGGCGCGTCTGAATACCCAACGAATTTCGACAGGAGAGCACCATGAAGGTCTACTACGACAAGGACGCCGATCTGAGCCTCATCAAGGGCAAGAGCGTCGCGATCATCGGCTACGGCTCGCAGGGCCATGCGCACGCGCAGAACCTGAACGAGAGCGGGGTGAAGGTCACCGTCGGCCTGCGCCGCGGCGGCGCGAGCTGGGGCAAGGTCGAGAAGGCGGGCTTGAAGGTCGCCGAAGTCGCCGAGGCGGTGAAGAGCGCCGACGTCGTGATGATCCTGTTGCCCGACGAGCAGATCGCCGCCGTCTACAAGAACGACGTCGAGCCGCACATCAAGCAGGGCGCCTCGCTCGCCTTCGCCCACGGCTTCAATGTTCATTACGGCCAGGTCGTGCCGCGTGACGATCTCGACGTGTGGATGGTTGCGCCGAAGGCCCCGGGTCATACGGTGCGCAGCACCTACACGCAAGGCGGCGGCGTGCCGCACTTGATTGCCGTGCATGCCGACAAGACCGGCAAGGCTCGCGACCTTGCGCTCAGCTACGCCGCGGCCAACGGCGGGGGCAAGGCCGGCATCATCGAGACCAACTTCCGCGAAGAGACGGAGACCGATCTGTTCGGCGAGCAGGCGGTGTTGTGCGGCGGCACGGTCGAGCTGATCAAGGCCGGCTTCGAGACGCTGGTCGAGGCCGGCTACGCGCCCGAGATGGCCTACTTCGAGTGCCTGCACGAGCTCAAGCTGATCGTCGACCTGATCTATGAGGGCGGCATCGCGAACATGAACTACTCGATCTCCAACAACGCCGAGTACGGCGAGTACGTGACCGGGCCGAAGATCGTCACTGACGACACCAAGCGCGCGATGAAGCAGGCACTGCGCGACATTCAGACTGGCGAGTACGCGAAGAGCTTCATCGTCGAGAACCGCGCTGGCGCGCCCACGCTGCAATCGCGCCGCCGACTGACCGCCGAGCACGACATCGAAGTCGTCGGCGAGAAGCTGCGCGCGATGATGCCTTGGATCAAGGCGAACAAGCTGGTGGACCGCTCGCGCAACTGAACTCGATTGCACAGGCGAGGGCCGCGTAGCCGCGAGGCGCGCGGCCCTTTCTGCATTGCTGCGGCATACAGTTTGCCGAAGCCGCTGCGTTATCCTCGATTGCATGAATTACCCGCATCCGATCCTCGCGAAAGAAGGCTGGCCCTTCATCGCCGTCGCGTTCTTCGTCGCGGTGTTCGCGTCGTTCTTTCTCGGGCCGGTGATCGCGTTCGTCTGCTGGCTCCTGCTGGCTTTCGTGGTGCAGTTCTTCCGCGATCCGCCGCGTTCCGTGCCGAGCGAGGCGAACGCCGTGCTGTCGCCCGCCGACGGCCGCATCGTGAAGATCGAGAAGGTGCGTGATCCGTATGCCGAGCGCGACGCGCTCCTGATCAGCGTGTTCATGAACGTCTTCAACGTGCACAGCAATCGCGCCAGCGTCGACGGCACGGTCAAGAGCGTGCAGTACTTTCCCGGTGCCTTCGTCAACGCCGATCTCGACAAGGCCTCGACCTCGAACGAGCGCAATGCCGTCGTGATCGATGCACACGGCAAGACGGTGACGCTCGTGCAGGTGGCCGGGCTGATCGCGCGACGCATCCTCTGCTACACGAAGCCCGGCGATGTGCTGACCCGCGGCGACCGCTACGGCTTCATCCGCTTCGGCTCGCGCGTTGATGTCTATCTGCCGACCGATGCGGTGGCGCGCGTCGCGCCTGGCGACACCGTGGCCGCGACATCCACGATCCTCGCCACGCTGCCGTGAACGCCGCGGAACCTTCGCCCGCAGCGATGCACGACGGCAGCAGCGCCGAGCGGCCGGAGCCGCCGGACGATCTCGACGACGCGCCGCGCCGCCCGCGCCGCAAGGGCATCTACATCCTGCCCAACCTGTTCACGCTTGCGGCGCTGTTCGGCGGCTTCTACGCGATCGTGATGGCGATGAACGATCGCTTCGAGCAGGCCGCGATCGGCGTCTTCTGCGCGATGGTGCTCGACAGCCTCGACGGCCGCGTCGCTCGCATGACCAACACGCAAAGCGCGTTCGGCGAGCAGATGGACAGCCTGTCGGACATGGTGAGCTTCGGCGCGGCGCCGGCGCTGATCGTTTACGAATGGGCGTTGCGCGGCTTGGGCAAGATCGGTTGGGTCGCGGCGTTCGTGTACTGCGCGGGGGCGGCCCTGCGGCTCGCGCGGTTCAACGTCAACACGGCGGTGGTCGACAAGCGCTTTTTTCAGGGCTTGCCGAGCCCCGCCGCGGCCGCGCTGGTGGTCGGGTTCATCTGGCTGATGGACGATGCCGGCTACCGCGGCGCGAACAGCATCGTCTGGCTGTCGTGGGTCGCCTTCGCTTTCACGCTCTACGCGGGACTGACGATGGTCACCAACGTGCCGTTCTACAGCTTCAAGGACGTGAGTTTCAAGCGCACGGTGCCCTTCATCGTGATCGTCGCGATCGCGCTTTCCATCGCGGTGATCAACCTGCACCCGCCGCTGGTGCTGTTCAGCTTGTTTGTCTGCTACGGCTTTTCGGGCTACGCGGTCTATGCATGGAAGAAGACCAAGGGCAAGCCGGTGAGTGTGATCGCGACCTCGACCGACGAGCCGGACGAAGAAGGTTTGCACCGCTGATAGAGAAAACCGAGGCTTGCTCGGCATGCCTCGGTGCTACATTGGTCGCTCGATGAAGAACTTCCGGCTCGAACTGCTGCGACTTCTAGGAGTGCTCTGCGCGCGTTGAGCCCTGCACGTTCGAGTTCTCGTCCTGCCCACGGCCCGCGCGCATCCCGCCCGCGGGCCGTTTCGTTTTCCGCCTCCCAACTTCGGAGAGTCCCATGTCCGACAAGCTGATCATCTTCGACACCACCTTGCGCGACGGCGAGCAATCGCCCGGCGCTTCGATGACCAAGGACGAAAAGCTGCGCATCGCGCGGCAGCTCGAGCGGCTGCGGGTCGACGTCATCGAGGCGGGCTTCGCGGCGTCGAGCACGGGGGATTTCGAGGCGGTCAAGGCGATCGCCGACGTGATCAAGGAATCCACCGTCTGCTCGTTGGCGCGCGCCAACGATCGCGACATCGGGCGCGCCGCCGAGGCCTTGAAGGGCGCGGCACGTGCGCGCATCCACACCTTCATCGCGACCAGCGAGCTGCACATGGAGAAGAAGCTGCGCATGACGCGCGAGCAGGTGCTCGAGCAGGCGCGGCTCGCGATCCGTTTCGCGCGCAACCTGCGCGACGACATCGAGTTCTCGCCGGAGGACGGCTACCGCTCCGACCCGGACTTCCTCTGCCGTGTGCTCGAAGCGGTGATCGACGAAGGCGCGACGACGATCAACATCCCGGACACTGTCGGCTACGCGATTCCCGAGCTCTACGGCCACTTCCTGCGCCACCTGCGCGAGCGCGTGCCGAACGCGGACAAGGCGGTGTGGTCGGTGCACTGCCACAACGACCTGGGCATGGCGGTCGCCAACTCGCTGGCCGGCGTGAAGATCGGCGGCGCGCGCCAGGTCGAGTGCACGATCAACGGCCTGGGCGAGCGCGCGGGCAACTGCTCGCTCGAAGAGGTCGTGATGGCGGTGCGCACGCGGCGCGACCACTTCGGGCTCGAGGTCGGAATCGACACCACGCAGATCGTGCCGGCCTCGCGACTCGTTTCGCAGACCACCGGATTCATCGTGCAGCCGAACAAGGCGGTCGTCGGCGCCAACGCCTTCGCGCACGCCTCCGGCATCCACCAGGACGGCGTGCTCAAGGCGCGTGACACCTACGAGATCATGCGCGCCGAGGACGTGGGCTGGGCCGCGAACAAGATCGTGCTGGGCAAGCTGTCGGGCCGCAACGCCTTCAAGCAGCGCCTGAGCGAACTCGGCATCGAGCTCGAGAGCGAGGCGGACGTCAATGCCGCCTTCGCGCGCTTCAAGGATCTGGCCGATCGCAAGGCAGACATCTTCGACGAGGACATCATCGCCCTCGTCGGCGACGAGAGCGTCACGCACGAGCAGGAGACCTACCGTCTGCTGTCGCTCGAGCAGCAGTCAGGCACCGGTGAGCGCCCGCATGCGAAGGTCGCGTTCGCGGTCGGCGATGTCGAGCACCACGCGCAGAGCGACGGCAACGGCCCGGTCGATGCGAGCCTGAAGGCGATCGAGTCCAAGCTCGCAAGCGGCGCCGAGATGCTGCTGTATTCGGTCAACGCGATCACTTCCGGAAGCACCGAATCGCAGGGCGAGGTCACGGTGCGGCTGCAGCACGGAGGCCGGGTGGTCAACGGCGTAGGTGCCGACCCGGACATCGTCGTCGCCTCCGCCAAGGCCTACCTGTCGGCGCTCAACAAGCTGCACAGCAAGACCGAACGAGTCGCGGCGCAGGGCTGATCGAGAACGGCTTCACGGCTCGCTGTAACGCTCATGTAAGTTGGAGGAATTTCACCTAAGTTTTTGATCTTGAGCCTCTTTTTCCTTTGCCCTAGACTTCCGCCGGTTCAGTGATGTGGGGTCCGACATGGCGCAGGTTCAAGGGGTTCAAGCTTGGGTGTGGGGCCTGGCGATCGCGCTGCTGGCCGTGACCTTCTCGGTGTCCGAAGCCCGGGCCGCATCGCAAGGCAAGAACGAGCCGCGCCGTGCCGCCAAGCTCGAATCGGCCGGCGCGACCAAGGCGAAGGCGCGCGCGAAGCCACGGCGCAGCGCGGGCAAGCGTCGGGTCGTGATCGTGCAGCCCTCGTTCGGCGAGATCCAGGGTCTGCGGGCGACCGACGATCCGCTTGATCTGCGCTCCAGCGTCGCTCTCGTCGTCGATCAGGACACGAACGAGGTGCTGCTCGAGAAGAACGCCGAGGTCGTGCTGCCGATCGCCTCGTTGACCAAGCTGATGACCTCGCTGGTCGTCGTCGAGGCGACCCAGCCGCTCGACGAAGTGCTGACGATCTCGCAGGACGACGTCGACACCGAGAAGGGCAGCCGCTCGCGCCTGGCGGTCGGCACGCAGCTGACCCGCGGCGAATTGCTGCACCTGGCCTTGATGTCCTCGGAAAACCGCGCCGCGCATGCGCTCGGCCGTCACTATCCAGGCGGCCTCGAGGCCTTCGTGCGGGCGATGAACGCGCGCGCCGCGCTGCTCGGCATGGACCGCACGCGCTTTGTCGAGCCGACGGGTCTGTCGAACCGAAACCGTTCGACCGCAAAGGACCTGGTCACGCTGACGGCCGCCGCCTACGAGCAGCCGCTGATCCGTGAGCTTTCCACCTCGACCGAGCACGAGGTCGAGGTGCGGCATCGAACCGTTCACTTCCGCAACACCAACGGGCTGGTCGGCAACCCGGACTGGTCGATCGGGCTGCAGAAGACCGGCTACATCGCCGAGGCCGGCCGCTGCCTGCTGATGCAGGCGCAACTGGCGGGCCGCAAGCTGATCATGGTGTTCCTCGATTCGGCGGGGAAGTACTCGCGCATCGGCGACGCGCGCCGGGTGCGCGATTGGATCGAGGCCGCGCCGGCACCCGCACGTGGTACGCCGAGCGTGCTGCCGATTGCCGCGCCGCCGCAGGCACTCGCGCGGCCGCTGTCCTGAATCGCCGCGGCGCTCAGCCGCGGTAGCCGAGTGATGCGGAGATCTGCCGCGCGGTCTCGATCAGCGGCGTCATCCAGCCGGCTTCCAGCCGATCGGCCGGCGCCGAGATCGACAGCCCCGCGACCAGCTTCGGCTGATCGTCATAAATGCCCGCGGCGATGCAGCGCACGCCGGGCTCGAGTTCCTCGTCGTCGCGCGAGTGGCCGTCCTGGCGCACGCGCTCGAGCTCCTGCTCCAAGGCACCCAGCTCGGTGATGCTGTTGCGGGTGTGGCCCGCGAGCCCGGTGCGCTCGGCGTAGGCGCGTACCCGTTGCGGATCGTCTTGCGCGAGGAAGAGCTTGCCGACCGAGGTCAGGTGCAGCGGCGCATGACCGCCGACCGCGCGCACCACCTGCATGCCCGAGCGCTCGCTGTAGCTGCGCTCGATGTAGACGATCTCGTCGCCCTGACGCATCGAAAGATTCACCGGCTGATGCGTCAGCTGATGAAGCTCGCGCATTGGCCCGAGCGCCGCCTCGCGCACGTCGAGCCGGGCCTTCACCAAGTTGCCCAGCTCCAGCAGCCGCATGCCGAGCCGGTAGCTGCCGGTCTCGGGGCGATCGACATAGCGCCCGAGCGCAAGGTCGTTGAGGATGCGGTGCGCCGTCGACGGGTGCAGCCCGGTCTGTTCGCTGAGCTTCTTCAACGACACCGGATCCGGGCTCGAAGCCAGCACGTCGAGCAGCGACATCATCCGCTGCAGCACCTGGATCGCGGTGGCCGGAAGCTCGGGGCGGTTCATCGGCCGATTGTTGCTCAGCGCTCCGGCGGATCGCGCGGCGCACGGCCCGCGTCGCGGACGGGCTGCTACGCTTTCGCCTCTTGCTGAACCGTCGTCTCTCATGGCACTGAAGCAGACCGCCGCCGCGGCCATCACTCCGGAACTGCGCCAGTGGATCGGCGAGCAGACGCGCGCCGGCCATGGCCCGCAGGTCCTGCTCGAATCCATGAAGACCAGCGGCTGGCAGGAAGACACCGCGCTCGATGCGCTGGAGATCGTGCTCGGCGAGATGCTCGAGTCGCAGAAGACCCAGGCGATCACCGCGCTTGCGGTGCCCGAGCCGCCGGTGGCCGGCTCGCCGAGCCGCATTTGGGCGCACGACCGCGAGGTCGGCATCGTGATGGCGATGCGTTCCCCGCGGGTGATCGTGTTTTCGGGGCTGCTGTCGGACGAGGAGTGCGACGAGCTGGTCGCGCTGTCGCGCGAGCGCCTGGCGCGCTCGCACACCGTCGACACCGCCACCGGCGACAGCGAGGTGAACGAAGCGCGCACCAGCGACGGCATGTTCTTCACCCGCGGCGAGAACGAACTGGTGACGCGCTTCGAGACCCGGCTCGCGGCGCTGTGCGGCTGGCCTCTCGAGAACGGCGAGGGCCTGCAGATCCTGCATTACCGGCCCGGCGCCGAATACAAGCCGCATTACGACTACTTCGACCCGGCCAAGCCCGGCACGCCGGTGATCTTGAGGCGTGGCGGCCAGCGCGTGGCCACGATCGTCACTTACCTCAACACGCCCGAGGCCGGCGGCGGCACGACCTTCCCGGACGTCGATCTCGAAATCGCGGCGGTCAAGGGCAACGCGGTCTTCTTCAGCTACGACCGCCCCGACCCGGCCACCCGCAGCCTGCACGGAGGCGCGCCGGTGGTGGCCGGCGAGAAGTGGGTCGCGACGAAGTGGCTGCGCTCGGGACGCTTCGACTGAAGCCGACGACACCGCCCGGGCCGAGCAGCCGCTGAAGTCGCCGGGGCGGCAGCCCGGCCGCTGAACCTGACCCGCCGTGTCGTTCGATGCCCTGCGCTCGACTCAGCGCGACGAACCACGCCCCGACGAACGTCCGCCGCCAGCGCTGCGACGGCCACCGCCACCGCCACCGCCACCGCCACCGCCGCGTCGTTGGCCTTGGCCGCCGGCGCGCGGCTGCGCGTTCGAGGTCGGCGCAAGCCGCCGGCCGCTGCCGTTGAGCGTCTGCCGGCCGATCTGAATCGGCTGTGCCTTCGCGTTCGGGTCCGGCTCGAACCCCTTGACCACCGCCACCGGCACGCTGCGCTTGATCAGCTTCTCGATGTCGCGCAGGAAGCCCGCTTCGTCCACGCACACCAGCGAGATCGCCTCGCCCTGCGCGCCCGCGCGGCCGGTGCGGCCGATGCGGTGCACGTAGTCCTCGGGCACGTTGGGCAGCTCGAAGTTGACGACGTGCGGGAGCTGGTCGATGTCGATGCCCCGTGCGGCGATATCGGTCGCCACCAGCACCTGCAGGTCGCCACTCTTGAAGTCGGCGAGCGCCTTCGTCCGCGCGGTCTGGCTCTTGTTGCCGTGGATCGCCATCGCGGTGATGCCTTGCTCGTTCAGGTACTCGGTGAGCCGGTTGGCGCCGTGCTTCATCCGGCAGAACACCAGCACCTGGTGCCAGTCGCCGTGCTTGATGAGGTGCACGAGCAGCTCCTTCTTCTTCTCGCGATCGACCGGGTGAATCTTCTGCGTGATCGCCTCGACCGTGCTGTTGCGCCGCGCGACCTCGATCACCTGCGGCTTGTTCAGCAGCCGGTCGGCGAGCGCCTTGATCTCGTCGCTGAAGGTGGCCGAGAACAGCAGGCTCTGCTTGGCCTTCGGCACGATCGCCAGCACCTTCTTGATGTCGTGGATGAAGCCCATGTCGAGCATGCGATCGGCCTCGTCGAGCACGAAGATCTCGACGCGGCTCAGGTCGAGCGTGCCCTGCTGGTGGTGGTCGAGCAGGCGGCCCGGCGTGGCGACCAGGATGTCGACGCCGCGCTTGAGGCGGTCGACCTGCGGCTGCATGCCGACGCCGCCGAACATCACCATCGAGCTGAATTTCGCGTGCTTGCCGTAGATGCGCACGCTTTCCTCGACCTGGGCCGCCAGCTCGCGCGTCGGCGTGAGGATCAGCGCGCGAACCGGCGACTTGCCGCGCGCGTCCTTGAGCGCCGGCTTGGCCATCAGCCGCTGCAGCATCGGCAGCACGAAGCCGGCGGTCTTGCCGGTGCCGGTCTGGGCGCCGGCGAGCAGGTCACCGCCTTGCAGCACGGCCGGGATGGCCTGGGTCTGGATGGGCGTCGGCGTGGTGTAGCCGGTCTCGGCAATGGCGAGCAGCAGGGGCTCGGCGAGCCCCAGTTCCTTGAATGACATTTTTTCTGGCGCCTCGAAGGCGCTGTCTCGGTCCGCCGCGGCGAGGCTGGAAGCTCGCGCGCCAGTCACGGACTCGAAGGCAGGAAGGGAGGTCGGAAGCGACCGCAGCGCGTGGACTGGAACGTCGCGCCGCTGGGCTGCATTGTATCGACGCGCCTCGACGGCTCAGCGTCGAGAAGGCCCTGCTGGGTCGTCCTTCTTCGGACTTGGCTGGGCGTCGATGCCGATGAAGCCGGCGCGGTTCGGCATGCGCACGGCGGCGAGCGACGCGGCATCGAGCTCGGCATCGGCGGCGATCACACCGTCGCTGGCGAGCAGCCAGGCGACCAGCGCATAGACCGCGTCGGCGTTCAGCGAGCCGGGCGCGGCCATCGGCTTGCTGCGGCGGATGAAGTCGAACAGCGTCGTCGCATGCGGCCAGTACAGGCCGATGGTCTTGTCGGGGTAGGCGCTCGTCAGCGGTTCGCTGCCGCCGACCAGTTCTTCCGCGCTCGCGCCGCGACCGCGCGCACCGTGGCAGGCGGCGCACTGGCTCGCGAACAGCGCGGCGCCTTGCGTCGCGTTGCCGCGGCCGCTCGGCAGGCCGCGGCCGTCGGGGAAGACGTCGAGGTCGAAGCGTGCGGCCGCGGCTTCGGCGACCGGCGTGCCGAGCCTTGGCGCCGGCACGGGCGGCGCATTCGCACAGCCGGCCAGCATCGCCGCGATCAGCGCCGCCTCACGCATAGACGTGCGTCACCGCGCCCTCGTCATCGACGGCCCAGGCGACGATGCCGTTGTAGTGGAAGTAGCCGTTGAGCCCGCGTTGCGCGACGAGCGCGGCGCGCTCGGGCTGGACGGCACCGGTCGCGTCGATCGCGCGGCTCTTGAGCACCGCGGGCGAGCCGTCCCAGCGCCAGGCAGCCCGGAAGCGCGTCATGCATTTCGCGAGCACCGGCTCCTGCAAGGCCGCTTCGGCCCAACTCCTGCCGCCGTCGGCCGAGACCTCGACCCGCCTGACCTTGCCGCGCCCGCTCCAGGCGTAGCCGCGGATCTCGTGAAAGCCGCGCTCCTTCAAGCGCTGCCCGTGCGACGGCGAGGTGATCAGCGACTTGACCTCCATCACGAAGCTGAACTGGCGCGCGCGGCCGTCGGCTTGCAGCTCGGTGTACTTCGCGGTCTCGTTGCGCGCCATCACCGGCTCGCTCGTGAGGTGCAGCCGGCGCAGCCATTTGACGTTGAGCACGCCTTCCCAGCCGGGCAGCACCAGGCGCAGCGGGTAGCCGTTCTCGGGCCGCAGCCGCTCGCCGTTCTGGAACAGCGCGACGATGGCGTCGTCGCGCAGCTTGGCGAGCGGCACGCTGACGTTCATCGCGAAGGCATCGGCGCCTTCGGCGATCGCCCAGCTCGCGCCGGCGTCCGCGCCGGCCTCGTCGAGCAGCAGCGACAGCGGCACGCCGGTCCATTCGCTGCACGAGATCAGGCCATGGAAGCTGCCCGGCCCGCGCTGGATCGGCTCGGGGTGCCAGCCCGCGTTGCTGTTGCCGCCGCATTCGATGAAGACGAGGCGGGAAGCCATCGGGTAGCGCAGCAGCCGGTCGACGCTCCACTGCATCGGCTGCTTCACCTTGCCGTGGATCAGCAGCCCGTGGCGCGCGGGGTCGATCTCCGGCACGCCGTTGTGATGCCGCTCGAAGTGCAGCCCGCTCGGCGTGATGAAGCCTTCGAGATCCTCCAGCGGCGTCATCGCGACGCCGTTGCCCGGCAGCATGCGGTTGCCGCTGATGCGGCGGATCACCTGCTGTTCGTGCTTCGACGGCTGACCGTAGATGGTGAACGGCCGCCCCGGCGTCTTCATCCACTCGGGGCGGATCTCGTCGGCGCTCGCCGCCGCCGGCAGCGCGGTGGCAAGCACCAGACCGCGGTGCAGCAGCGCTCGTCGGTGCAGCAGACCGCCGCCAGCGGCCGGCGTCAGCGCGTCGTCGCTCAAATCGCCGATCAAGCGGCCGAGCGCACCGGGATCGCGCTCTGGAACCTGCGCTCCTGGTTGTCGATGACCTCGGCGCGCAGCTCGCCCTCGGCCTTGCCCGGCACGAACCAGAAGCGCAGCGACGGGTTCTCGCTGATCGTGAAGTCGACGTCGGCGCTCAGCACCGGCTTGCCGGCGTAGCTGACTGCCACGCTCTTCACATAGTGCGGCGCCGGCGCGAGCCGCGTCAGCTGGTCGATGGCGAGGCCGGAAATGTTGGGGTGGCTGACCATCAACTGCGCCAGCAGCGGCTTGCCTGCGACCGGCTCGCCCTCCAGCTTCAGCTTCATCCGGCCGAGCGTGGCGAGCGCCTCGGCCATGTCCTTGCCCGCAGGCGCCGAGCAGCCGCCCGAAGCCTTCACGTAGCGCTTGTCCATCACGAGCTTGCCGTCGTTCAGCTCGGCCACCGCGCGCACGTGGGTGTACTCCTCAATGCGCACGCGCGTCTCGATCTCGGCGCGGCCGCTGGTCGGCGTCAGATCGAAGCGCACGCCCACCGGCGACGGGTTGCGGTCGATCACCAGCCACAGCTTGCGGATCCAGCGCTCGGGCGTCTGCACCATCGGGGTGTGGATCGCGATCGGCACCACCGCGCCGTCGGCGGCGCGCACCGGCGTCTCGAGCTCGACGATGCCCTTGGCGTTCTCCGAAATCGGCCGGCCCTCAAAGACGCCCTTGCGGACGGCCTGCCAGCGCTCGTTGTCGGCGGTGTCGTCGGCGGCTCGGCCTAGCAGCGGCCACAGGCCGAGCGCCGCGGGCAGGCCGATGCGGGCCAGCCGGGCGCCCGGGTCGGGCGCCTGTGGGAGGTCGTTGAAAGGCGCGCGGTGCTGCTGGTCGGCCATCGTCTTCTCCTGCGCCGGCGTCGGGCTGCCGACCGCGGGATCATGCGCCGATCGCTCGGGCTTGTCTGCGCCGGGGTTCCCCGAAGCACCCTCGGCGACAATCCCGGCTGCCCCGAAAACGCTCCTCCGCGAAAGCGACGCCATGGCCCAGTACGTCTACACGATGAACCGCGTCTCGAAGACGGTTCCTCCCAAGCGCCAGATCCTCAAGGACATCTCGCTGAGTTTCTTCCCCGGCGCCAAGATCGGCGTCCTGGGGCTGAACGGCTCCGGCAAGTCGTCGCTGCTGAAGATCATGGCCGGCCTCGACAAGGAGATCGACGGCGAGGCCGTGCCGATGCCCGGCATCAAGATCGGCTACTTGCCGCAGGAGCCGCAGCTCGATGCCGAGCAGACGGTTCGCGAAGCCGTCGAACAGGGCATCGGCGGCGTGCTGGCGGCGAAGAAGCGGCTCGACGAGGTCTATGCCGAGTACGCCGAGCCCGATGCCGATTTCGACAAGCTCGCCGCCGAGCAGGCCGAGCTGGAAGCGCAGATCGCCGCGGCCGGCTCCGAGAACACCGACCTGCAGCTCGAGATCGCCGCCGACGCGCTGCGCCTGCCGCCATGGGACGCGACGATCGGCAAGCTCTCCGGCGGCGAGAAGCGCCGCGTCGCGCTGTGCCGGCTGCTGCTGAGCCAGCCCGACATGCTGCTGCTCGACGAGCCGACCAACCACCTCGACGCCGAGTCGGTCGAGTGGCTCGAGCAGTTCCTCAAGCGCTTCCCCGGCACCGTGGTCGGCATCACTCACGACCGCTACTTCCTCGACAACGCGGCCGAGTGGATCCTCGAACTCGACCGCGGCCGCGGCATCCCGTGGAAGGGCAACTACACCGACTGGCTCGAGCAGAAGGACAAGCGTCTCGACGCCGAGCAGAAGCAGGAAGAGGCCCACGCGAAGGCGATGAAGGCCGAGCTCGAATGGGTGCGCAAGAACGCGAAGGGCCGCCAGGCCAAGAGCAAGGCGCGCCTGGCCCGCTTCGAGGAATTGAGCGACGTCGAATACCAGAAGCGCAACGAGACCAACGAGATCTTCATCCCGGTGGCCGAGCGGCTGGGCAACGAGGTGATCGAGTTCACCAACGTCAGCAAGAGCTTCGGCAACCGCGTGCTGATCGACGACCTGAGCTTCAAGGTGCCGGCCGGTGCGATCGTCGGGATCATCGGCCCGAACGGCGCCGGCAAGTCGACGCTGTTCCGCATGATCGGCGGCAAGGAGCAGCCCGACAGCGGCACGGTGCGCATCGGCCCGACGGTGAAGATGGCCTTCGTCGACCAGACCCGCGAATCGCTCGAAGGCGACAAGACGGTGTGGGAGGACGTCTCGGGCGGGCTCGACAACATCGTGGTCGGCAAGTTCACGATGCCCTCGCGCGCCTACATCGGCCGCTTCAACTTCAAGGGCAACGACCAGCAGAAGCTGGTGAAGAACCTCTCCGGCGGCGAACGCGGCCGGCTGCACCTGGCGAAGACGCTGGCGCAGGGCGGCAACCTGCTGCTGCTCGACGAGCCCTCGAACGACCTCGACGTGGAGACGCTGCGCGCGCTGGAAGACGCGCTGCTCGAGTTCGCCGGCTGCGTGATGGTCATCAGCCACGACCGCTGGTTCCTCGACCGCATCGCGACCCACATCCTCGCCTGCGAGGGCGACTCGAAGTGGTTCTTCTTCGACGGCAACTACCAGGAGTACGAAGCCGACAAGAAGAAGCGTCTGGGCGAGGAGGGCGCGAAGCCCAAGCGCATCCGCTTCAAGGCCTTGAAGTAGCGCCCCGTCTTTCTTTCCTGCGAGGAATGTCGATGAAGTCGATCGTCTGGGCGCGCCGCGCCTGCCTCCTTTCGATGCTCGTGGCCGCGGTGGGCATGTCCAGCGGCTGCGCGAGCATCAAGGCCGCGCATGCGCAAAGCCTGGCGACCGCGCGCGGCGCGTCGGCGCCGGGCGCCGCGGCGTCCGCGCCAGCCGGCGCGCGCCCCGACCCGGCGGCCCCGAAGCCCTTCGACGAGGTGATCAAGGGGGCCACCCGGCAGGCCGGCTGGCTTCCTTTGTGGCGCAAGGACGAGAAGCTCTGGCTCGAACTCGCGCCCGAGCAGTTCGACAAGCCGCTGCTGTTCTCCGTGAACATCAGCCAGTCGGTGGGCGAGCGCGGGCTCTACGCGAGCCAGATGGGGCCGTCGTGGCTCGTGACCTTCCGCA
Organism: Methylibium sp.; assembly: GCF_035762065.1. Classification (GTDB taxonomy): domain Bacteria; phylum Pseudomonadota; class Gammaproteobacteria; order Burkholderiales; family Burkholderiaceae_C; genus Methylibium. The sequence continues at coordinate 166,862 of NZ_DASTPW010000048.1, read as the reverse complement.
AGACCGGCGCGCAGCAGGTGCAGTTGGTCGCGCTCAACACCGGCTGGATCGCGGACAACGCGCCGATGAAGGCGACGGTCGAGCAGGCCTTCGCCGAAAGCCTGCTCGGCTCGACCGCGATCGCGAGCGGTGCGCACAAGGACAGCAAGGCGGTGCTGATCGACGCCGGCTTCCTGCTGGCGGATCTGCCGGGCTACTCGACCCGTCTCGAAGCCGCCTACCGGCTGCCGATGAACCTCGACCGCGGCAACTCCTATTTCGACAAGGCGCGCGCGACCGAGGACATGACGACGCTGAATGCGCGCATCCACTTCGCGACGTCGCGCATCCCCGCGCCGCCGCTGACGCCGCCGCCGGTGCCGACGCCCGGCCCGTCGAAGACCGCGCCCGACCCGCGCAGCGTCTTCGTCGGCTACGTCTACAACTTCATGAAGCCGGCCGCCACGCCGATGGCGCAGCGCAGGACCGATCCGCGCCTCGGCCACTTCTTCGACGTGGTGACCGACCTCAGCAACGACCTGAAGCCCGAGCCCCGCCAGCACCTGGTGACGCGCTGGCGGCTCGAGAAGAAGGACCCGTCCGCGGCGATCAGCGAGCCCGTGCAGCCGGTCGTGTTCTGGATCGACAAGAACGTGCCTCAGCGCTACCGGAAGTCCGTCGAGGACGGCATCCTCGAGTGGAACAAGGCGTTCGAGAAGATCGGCTTCAAGGACGCGCTCGTCGCGAAGCAGCAGCCCGACGACGCCGACTGGGACAACATGGACGGCCGGCATGCGTCGATCCGCTGGTTTGTCGGCGCCGACGTCGGCTTCGCGATCGGCCCCAGCCATTCCGACCCGCGCACCGGCGAAATCTTTGACGCCGACATCGGCATGAGCGATGTCTTCGGCCGCGGCCAGCGCCGCGCGATCGTCGAAGATTTCGGCACCGCGACCGGCCTGCCAGCGTTCGGCAAGCGCGCCGAGCTGCCGGCCACCTGGCACAAGCATGGCGCCGCGGCCTGCCAGTACGCGCACGAGGCGGTCAGCGAAATGGATTTCGCGCTCGACATCCTCGAAGCCCGCGGCGATCTCGCGCCCGACAGTCCCGAGGCCGAGGCCTTCGTGCAGTCGGTGATCAAGGACGTGATCACCCACGAGGTCGGCCACACCCTCGGCCTGAAGCACAACTTCAAGGGCTCCACCGTCGTCACCCGCGAACAGCTGCGCGACAAGGACTTCACCGAGACCAAGGGCATCTCCGGCTCGGTGATGGACTACAACGCCTACAACATCCCGTTGAAGGGCGAGCGCGCCGGCGCGCTGAACCTGACGACGATCGGGCCCTACGACTACTGGGCGATCGAGTACGCCTACAAGCCGATCGAGGCCGGCAGCGAGAAGGCCGAGCTGGAGAAGATCGCCGCCCGCAACACCGACCCGCTGCTCGCCTACGCCGACGACGCCGATGCCGGCGGCATCCCCGGCAACGACGGCATCGATCCGCTCGCCAACCGGTTCGACCTCGGCGACGACCCGCTCGACTACTACCGCAAGCGGCTGAGCCTGTCGCGCGAGCTGTGGGAGCGCGTGCAGGAGCGCCAGCCTGCGCCGGGCGACGACGCGGTGCGCCAGCGGCGCGTGCTGCTGAGCGGCTTCCGGCAGCTTGGTCGGGCCTCGGAGCTGGTCGGCAAGTACGTCGGCGGCATGAACACCGTGCGCGACCTGCCCGGCAGCACCGGCCGGCTCGCGTTCGCGCCGGTCGATCCGGCCAAGCAGCGCGACGCGCTGCAGTTCCTCTCGAAGGGCCTGTTCACCGCCGACAGCTTCCGCTTCAAGCCGGAATTCCTCGCCAGCCTCTCGCCCGACTACAACGAATGGGAGCGCGGCGGCCTGGTCAGCGTGCCGTCGGCGGTGCTCGCGGTGCAGACGACGGCGCTCGACCGGCTCATGAGCCCCGGCACCGCCTCGCGCCTGCTCGACCTGCCGATGTACGTGCCCGAGAGCCAGCGCCGCGGCCTGATTTCGCTGCCCGAGGTCTACACGACCCTGCAGGACGCGGTGTGGAGCGAATTGAAGACCGGCGCCGAGATCGACCGCCTGCGGCGCAACCTGCAGCGCGAGCATCTGCGCCGCGTGCAGACGCTGCTGACCAAGGGCTCGCCGCTGCCGCCCGACGCGGTGAGCCTCGTGCGGGTCAATGCCGTGGAGCTGCAACGCCAGCTGCAGAAGGCGCAAGGCGCGTCGAGGCTTTCGGCCGAGTCGCGCGCGCACCTGCAGGACAGCCTGTCCTTGCTGACCGAGGCGCTCAAGGCTTCGATGATCCGCGGGTGAACGAGGCTTGCACGCCGGCGCCGCCCGGCGCGGCGTCGGCTCCGCCGGTGCCTCCGGATTTTCGCGAGGCGCTGCGCTGGTGGTTCAAGCTCGGCTGCATCGGCTTCGGCGGGCCGGCCGGGCAGATCGCGCTGATGCATGCGGAGCTGGTCGAGCGCCGTCGCTGGATCTCCGAGCGCCGCTTCCTGCACGCGCTCAACTACTGCATGCTGCTGCCCGGCCCGGAGGCGCAGCAGCTCGCGACCTACATCGGCTGGCTGATGCACCGCACCGCCGGCGGGTTGGCCGCCGGGCTGCTGTTCGTCGCGCCCTCGCTGGTGCTGCTGATCGCGCTGTCGTGGCTCTACGCCGCGCAGGGCGGGCAGCCGTGGCTGCAGGCGCTGCTGTACGGCGTGCAGCCGGCCGTCGTCGCGCTGGTGGTGCAGGCGGCGTGGCGGCTGGGCGGCAAGGCCTTGAAGACGCCGTTGCATGTCGCGCTCGCGATCGGCTCGCTGGCGGCCATGGTGGCCGGCGTGCCGTTTCCTCTCGTGCTGCTGGTGGCGGCGCTGGCCGGCTGGGCGCAGGGCCGACGGCGTCCGCCGCCGCCGAGCCCGCCCGTGCACGCGCCGAGCCGCGGATCGCACGCGCCGGCGTGGATCGACGACGACACGCCGAGCCCGCCGCACGCCCTCGGCGGCCGCGCCCGGCTGCTGCGCGTGGTCGCCCTCGGTCTGGCCCTGGGGGCTGCGGTCTTCGCGGCGCTGGTCGCCTGGCGCGGCCTCGACGCGATGCCGGCCGCAATGGCCGCCTTCTTCACGAAGGCGGCGCTGCTGACCTTCGGCGGCGCCTACGCGGTGCTGCCCTACGTGGTGCAGGGTGCGGTCGAGCAGCACGGCTGGCTGAGCGGCGCGCAGATGCTCGCCGGCCTGGCGCTCGGCGAATCGACGCCCGGTCCGCTGATCATGATCGTGGCCTTCGTCGGCTTCCTCGGCGGCTGGCAGCAGCCCTTCGTCGAGGCGCCGTTGCTCGCGGGCGTGATCGGTGCCGGCGTCGCGAGCTTCTTCACCTTCTTGCCTTCGTTCGTGTTCATCCTGGCCGGCGCGCCGCTGGTCGAGGCGACGCGCGACGACCTGCGCTTCACCGCCCCGCTGGCCGGCATCAGCGCGGCGGTGGTCGGGGTGATCGCCCAGCTCGGGCTCTACTTCGCGGGCCAGGTGTTCTGGCCGCAGGGCCCGGCGGCCGGCGGGCGCTTCGATGCGGTCGCGCTGCTGATCGCGGTGGCCGCGGCCGTCGCGCTGATCCGCCTGCGGCTCGGTGTGCTGCCGGTGCTCGCGGCCTGTGCGGTGGCCGGCATCGCGATGCGCTCGGTGTCCGGCTGAAACGCCGCGCGGCCCGTCGCCGGACCCCGCGGCGCCGTGCTTCGTCGCACCGCGCGCCCGCGCGCATTGGCAGCGCCGAGCCGCCCGGCTATGGTCGGCGCGATGTCATCGTCCGCCGCTTCGTCCGCCGCCGCGCCCGGCCGCTGGCTCGAGGGGCTGGGCCCCTCGCGCATCGGCCTCGCGCTCGCGATCGGCAGCGTCGCCGCGCTGGCGCTGAACCCGATCTTCGTCACGCCCTTCTGGCAACTGTGGGCGCGCGGGCTGCTGATCGCGCTGGCCTTGACGCTCGCCTACACGCTGGCCGGCAACTGGCGCCAGACGAAGGTGCCGCGCTGGCACGTGCAGATCCTCGCGGTCGTGCTGCTCGCGCCCGTGTGCGCGGCGATCGACGGGCTCTGGGACAGCGGCGGCAGCGTCGCCGAGCTGCTCGCCAACCGCAAGCTGGTGCTGGGCTTCGTGTGGATCACGTTCTCCAGCCTCGGCATCGGCCTGCTGGTGACGATGCTGGCGCTGATCCGGGAGCGCGAGGCGCAGGTCAATGCGCAGGCGCTGCGGTTCGCGCTCGAACGCGAGACGCTCGAACGCCAGGCGCTCGACGCGCGGCTGCGCCTGATGACCGCGCAGATCGAGCCGCACTTCCTGCTCAACACGCTGGCCAACGTGCAGGCGCTCGTCGAAGGCGGCTCGCCGCGCGCCGCGCCGGTGCTCCAAAGCCTGATCGCCTACCTGCGCGCCGCGATGCCGCGCCTGCGCAGCGTCAAGCTCACGCTCGGCGACGAACTCGCGCTGGTGCGCGCCTACCTCGAAGTGATGGGCATGCGCATCCCCGATCGCCTGAGCTTCGCGATCGACGTGCCCGAGGCGCTGCACGCCGAGCCGTTTCCTTCGATGGCGCTGCTGACGCTGGTCGAGAACGCGGTGCGCCACGGCATCGATCCGGCCGAGGCCGGCGGGCGCATCGAGGTCGGCGCGCGCCGCATCGAAGCCGACGGTTCGCCGCTCGCCGGCGGCCTGCACGTGTGGGTCGAGGACAGCGGCGTCGGGCTCGATGCCACCGCGCCGCCGGGCCAGGGCCTGGCGAACCTGCGCGAGCGCGTCGCCGCGTTCTACGGGCCGGCCGCGCGGCTGGCGCTCAGCGAGCCGCGGGCGGCCGGCGCCAGCGGCGGCCGCGGCCTGCGCGCCGAACTCCGGCTGCCGCCGCCGCGCGCAACCGCGGCCGACGCGCGATGAGCGAACGCCGCCGGCCGCGCGCGATCGTCGCCGACGACGAGCCGCTGCTGCGCGAGCACCTGATCGCGCAGCTGGCGTCGCTGTGGCCGCAGCTGGAGGTCGTCGCGCAGGCGCGCAACGGCCGCGAGGCCGTGGCCGCGGTCGAGGCGCACGCGCCCGACATCGCCTTTCTCGACATCCACATGCCCGGCCTGAACGGCATCGAGGCGGCGCGCACGATCGGCGCGCGAGGGATGGGTACCGCGCTGGTGTTCGTCACTGCCTACGAGCAGTACGCGGTCCAGGCCTTCGAGCGCGGCGCGATCGATTACCTGATCAAGCCTTTCGAGCCGCAGCGGCTGGCCGACACGGTGGCGCGGCTGCGCGAGCGCGTCGCGGCGCGCGGCACGCACGCCGCGCACGGCGGCGCGGCGATCGACGCGGTGCTCGACGAGCTGTCCGCGCGGCTGCGCAGCCTGGGCGCCACGAAGCCGTGGCTCGCCTGGATCAAGGCCTCGGTCGGCCCGAACCTGCGGCTGATCCCGGTCGACGAGGTGATCTACCTGCGCAGCGACGAGAAGTACACGCTCGTCGCCTGGACCGGCGGCGATGCGCTGATCCGCCGGCCGATCCGCGAGCTGATCGAGGAGCTGGATCCGCAGCGCTTCGTGCAGATCCACCGTTCGACCATCGTCAACCTCCGCGCGGTCGCGCAGGTGGTGCGCGGCCCGAACGAGACGGCTGACGTGCAGCTGAAGGCCCGGCCCGAGCTGTTGCCGGTCAGCCGCACCTACCTGCACGTGTTCCGGCAGATGTGAAGCGCTCGGCATCGGCGCGGCCCGGATGTCACGGAAGGCGAGGGCGGCCTCCTAAAATCGCGGGCTGTTCCGATGGAGTCCGCCTTGCGTTTTCGAGTCGATTGGTTCGCCGCCCTTGTGCTGGCCCTGTGCGGCGCGAACGGCTGGGCCGAAGGGGCACCGGCGCGTGCGCCGATCTTCGTGCTGAACTCGCTCGACGCATCCATCAGCGTCGTCGATGCCGAGAGCTTCACCGAGACGAAGCGCATCGCCACCGGCAAGGAGCCGCACCACCTCTACCTCTCGCCCGACGAGAAGTCGCTGCTGGTCGCCAACGCGATGAGCGATTCGCTGACGCTGATCGACCCGAAGACCGGCGAGGTCCAGCGCACCGTGACTGGCATCGACGATCCGTACCACCTCGCGTTCTCGCCCGACATGAAGTGGTTCGTGACCGCCGCGAACCGGCTCGACCACGTGGCGATCTACCGCTGGCTCGGCCGCGACGCGCCTGAGCCGTTCAAGCTGATCGCGAAGGTCGCCGCGCGCAAGACGCCGAGCCACCTGGCGATCGATCGCGCGAGCAGCGTGGTCTACGCGAGCCTGCAGGACAGCGACGAGATCACCGCGATCGACCTGGCGACGCAGAAGACGCGCTGGACGGTGCCGACCGGCAAGCTGCCCGCCGACGTCTACCTGAGCCCGGACGACAAGCGACTGCTGGTCGGCCTGACCGGCGACGAGTTCGTCGAGGTGTTCGACGTGTCGGGCGCCGAAGCGAAGTCCGTCAAGCGCATCCGCACCGGCGCAGGTGCCCACGCCTTTCGCGGCTGGGGCGATGGCCGGCACGTGCTGGTCAGCAACCGCGTCGCGAACACGATCAGCCGGATCGATCTCGAAAGCCTGGAAGTCACCGACACCTACCCGGCACCGGGCGGCCCCGACTGCATCGACGTGATGACCGCCGCCGACGGCAGCAAGACGATCCTCGTGACCTCGCGCTGGGCGCGCAAGCTGACCGCGATCGATCCGGTCAAGCGCAAGGTGGCGCGGCAGGTGGCGGTCGGCCGCTCGCCGCACGGCGTATGGACGCTGGACCATGCGCCAAGAAGATGACGTCCCGCCCCGTCGCGGCTTCGCCGCGCCCCTCCGGGGGGGCGCCGCTGGCGGCCCGGCGAAGCCGGTTCCGCGGCGGCTGCTGCGTTGGCGTCTTGCTCTCTCGTGCATCGTGCTGGCGACGGCCTCTGCGAATGCCTGCGACAAGCCGGTCTACCTGACGTTCGACACCGGCCACATGGGCGTCGCGCCGATGGTGGCCGAGGTGCTGAAGCGCCAGGGCGTGAAGGTCACCTTCTTCCTCGCGAACGAGCCGACCCGCACCGGCGGCAGCAGCCTCGACGACGTCTGGGCACCGTGGTGGAAGGCGCGCGCGGCCGAGGGCCACGCCTTCGGCTCGCACACCTGGGACCACTGGATCTGGCGGGGCGACCTTTCGCGCGGCGGCAAGACCGGCTTCGTCTTCCAGCCGACCGCCGGCAACGGGCCGCGCGGCCGCCTCGAAGCCGACGCGCAGGACTACTGCACCGAGCTGAGCCGGCCGATGCAGCGCCTCGAGGCGATAACCGGCCAGCGGGGCCTGCCGCTGTTCCGCGCGCCCGGCGGCAAGACCTCGAAGGCGCTGCTCGAGGCGGCCGGGCGCTGCGGCTACAAGCACGTCGGCTGGTCACCCGCGGGCTTCCTCGGCGACGAGCTGCCGAGCGACGCGCATCCGAACGACGAGCTGCTCGCCAAGGCGCTGCGCGACATCCGCCGCGGCGACGTGCTGCTCGCGCACCTGGGCATCTGGTCGCGGCAAGACCCGTGGGCGCCGGCGGTGCTGGAGCCGCTGATCGAAGGGCTCAAGCAGCGCGGCTTCTGCTTCGCCACGCTGGCCGAGCATCCGGCGCATCGGGGCTGGATCGAAAGCCATCCGCGATGAGCGGCGCGAGTCTTTCGAGCGTGAACGCCCCCTCTGCGCAGCTGCGCGCAGCGCACGAGGGGCGAGCTTGACCGACCTGTTCGCCACCGTGCAGCAGGGGCTCTTCGAGTCTTTGGTGCAGCCGCTGCTCTACGCCGCAGGCCTCGGCCATCTGCTCGAGGACGCCTTCGAGGCGACCGGCTGGCTGCTCGTGGGGCTGCTGCAGATCGGCGTGATGCTGCTGTTGATCGCGCCGCTGGAGCGCTGGCGACCGGTCGAGCCGCCGGCGGCGGATGCGGCCGAGCGCGCGCAGCAACGCAAGGCGGTGCGGGTCGACGTGGTCTACACGCTGCTGCATCGGCTCGGCGCGTTCCGGCTGCTGCTGTTCTTCACGATCGACCCGCTGTGGGACGCGCTGTTCGGCACGCTCAGCCTGCATGGCCACGGCGGCGGGCAGCTCGATGCCGTCTTCGCCGGCTGGCGGCCCGGCCTGACCGACACCGCGCTGTTCGCGTTCGCGGTCTATCTGGTCGTGTTCGACTTCGCCGACTACGCGATCCACCGCGGCCAGCACGGCCTGCAAGCCTGGTGGGCGCTGCACGCGCTGCACCATAGCCAGCGCCGCATGACGATGTGGAGCGACAGCCGCAACCACCTGCTCGACGACCTGCTGCGCGACGTGCTGCTCGTGCTGCTGGCGCGCGCGATCGGCGTGCCCCCGGCGCAGTTCGTCGCGGTGGTGGCGGTGACGCAGCTGCTTGAAAACCTGCAGCACGCCAACCTGCGCCTGGGCTTCGGCCGCGTCGGCGAACGGCTCCTCGCGAGCCCGCGCTTCCACCGGCTGCACCACGCGATCGGCGTCGGGCATGAATCGCACGGGCAGGGCAGCCTGGGCGGCTGCAACTTCGCGGTGCTCTTTCCGGTGTGGGACGTGATCTTCGGCACCGCCAACTTCGATCGCCGCCTCGAGCCGACGGGCATCCGCGACCAGCTGGCCCCGTCGAGCCGCGACTACGGCCGAGGTTTCTGGTCGCAACAGTGGCTGGGCCTGAAGCGCCTGGCGGGCCGAGGTTGATGCGCGCGCTCGCCGATCTGGGCGACGCCTTCTGGCGCGCGGTCGCAAGCTCGATGCGGCCGAGCGTGATCGCGCTGAGCCTGCTGCCGCTGGCCTTGACGGGCGCGGCGGCCGGGTTGCTCGGCTGGTTCTTCTGGCAGGACGCGACCGACGCCGTCGCCGCCGCGCTGTACGGATCGGGGCTCGCGCAGCCGGCGCTCGCGTGGCTCGATGCCCTCGGCGCGCAGGCGCTGCGGATGGTGCTGGTGCCATTGATCGTCGTGGGCCTGACGGTGCCGGTGCTGGTCGTCGCGACACTGCTCGCGGTGGCCTGGCTGATCGCACCGCGGTTGACCCGGCTGGTCGCGACGCGGCGTTTTCCCGCGCTGGAACGGCGCGGCTCGGCGGGCTTCGTCGATGGCCTCGCGCGTTCGTTGGGCGCGACGGCGGTCGCCCTGCTGGCGCTGATCGCGACGCTGCCGCTGTGGCTGGTGCCGCCGTTCACGCTGCTGCTGCCGCCGCTCATCTGGGGCTGGCTCAACGCGAAAGTGATGGCGTTCGACGCGCTCGCGGCCCATGCCACGGCCGACGAGCGCCGGACCTTGCTGCGCTCGCATCGCTGGCCGCTGCTGCTGATCGGCATCGCGACCGCCGGCGCCGGCGCCGCACCGGCCCTGCTGTGGGCCTTCAGCGCGACGACGCTGGTGTTCGCGCCGGTGCTGATCGTGCTGTCGGTGTGGGTCTACACCCTGGTGTTCATCGGCGCGTCGCTGTGGTTCGCGCACTACGCGCTGGCGGCGCTCGCGCGGCTGCGCGCGGCGCAGCCGGCCGGCGCGGTGGTCGATGCGGTCGACGTGATCGATGTCGACGCGGCGACGCCGGTGCGCGAGCCGTGCTCCGCGCTCGCGACGGAAGGAGAACCATGAACTTCGGATTGATCATCGTCGGCGACGAGATCCTCTCGGGCAAGCGCGCCGACGCGCATCTCGCCAAGACGATCGCCCTGCTCGGCGAACGCGGGCTCGCCCTGAGCTGGGCGCGCTACGTCGGCGACGAGCGCGAGCGCATCGCCGCGACGCTGCGCGAGGCCTTCGCCAGCGGCGACGCCGTCTTCAGCTGCGGCGGCATCGGCGCGACGCCCGACGACCACACGCGGCAGGCCGCAGCCGCCGCGCTCGGCGTGCCGCTGGTGCTGCACCCGCTCGCCAAGGAAAGGATCGTCGAGCGCATGCGCGAGGTCGCCGCCGAGCAAGGCACGAGCTACGACGCCGACCGGCCCGACAACGTGCACCGGCTCAACATGGGCGTGTTCCCGCAAGGCGCCGAGATCATCGAGAACCCGTACAACAAGATTCCCGGCTTCACCTGCGCGAGCCCCACGAGCCGCGGCGCCGTTCACTTCCTGCCCGGCTTTCCGGTGATGGCCTGGCCGATGATGGCCGCGGTGCTCGACACGCGCTACGCCGACCGCCACGGCCAGGCGCGCACCCGGGAGCGCTCGGTCGTCGTGTACGGCGCGGCCGAGGCGGCGCTGACGCCGTTGATGGAGGCGATCGAAGCGCGCTTCGCCGGCCTGAAGGTGTTCAGCCTGCCGAGCGTCGACCATCCGCAGCACGGCCGGCACGTCGAACTCGGGGTCAAGGGCGGCGAGGCAGCGCAGGTCGAGCAGGGCTTCGCTGCGCTGCTCGAAGGCCTGCGCGCCGCCGAGGCGAAGCTCGGCCCAACGATGGTGCGCGGCGCGACGACGTGAACCTCGGCGGTGCGTGTCGGCACCGTCGGGGCGCAGGTAGGGGCCGAAAGCCGCGAAACACAGCGCCGGACGCCCCGCAGACCGCCCTGCTTTGGGCATGCTTTCTGCTAAATTGCCCGGCCCCTTCGGGGCGCTCCGCAGCGCTGGAAGAGGCTGCCGAGCCGGCGAATCCATCCCCTCGAAAACCAGCCCCCGCTAGGAGCACTTGATGGCCAGCAAGACCGTTGCCGACGTGATGAAGATGGTGAAGGAGAACGAAGTCAAGTTCATCGACTTCCGTTTCACCGACACCCGCGGCAAAGAGCAGCACGTCAGCGTCCCGCTGTCCGCTTTCGACGAAGACAAGTTCACCTCCGGTCACGCCTTCGACGGCTCCTCGATCGCGGGCTGGAAGGGCATCGAAGCCTCCGACATGCTGCTGATGCCGGACCCGGCCACCGCCAACATCGACCCGTTCTTCGAAGAGCCGACGCTGATCCTGACCTGCGACGTGCTCGAGCCCACCGACGGCAAGCCCTACGAGCGCGACCCGCGCTCGCTCGCGAAGCGCGCCGAGGCCTACCTGAAGAGCAGCGGCATCGGCGACGCGGCCTATTTCGGCCCGGAGCCCGAGTTCTTCGTGTTCGACAGCGTGCGCTGGAGCGCCGACATGTCGGGCAGCTTCGTGAAGATCGAATCGGAAGAGGGCGCCTGGAACAGCGCGAAGGAATACGAGCACGGCAACACCGGTTTCCGCCCGGCGGTGAAGGGCGGCTACTTCCCGGTGCCGCCGGTCGACAGCTTCCAGGACATGCGCAGCGAGATGTGCCTGATCCTCGAAGCGCTCGGCATCCCGGTCGAAGTGCACCACCACGAGGTCGCGACGGCCGGCCAGATGGAACTCGGCACGAAGTTCAGCACGCTGGTGCAGCGCGCCGACTGGCTGCAACTGCAGAAGTACGTGGTGCACAACGTCGCGCACACCTACGGCAAGACGGCCACCTTCATGCCCAAGCCGATCGTCGGTGACAACGGCAGCGGCATGCACGTGCACCAGTCGGTCTGGAAGGACGGCAAGAACCTGTTCGCGGGCGACGGCTACGCGGGCCTCAGCGAGTTCGCGCTGTACTACATCGGCGGGATCATCAAGCACGCGCGCGCGCTCAACGCGATCACGAACCCGGGCACCAACAGCTACAAGCGCCTCGTGCCCGGTTTCGAGGCGCCGGTGAAGCTGGCCTACTCGGCGAAGAACCGCTCGGCGTCGATCCGCATTCCCTACGTCTCGAACCCGAAGGGCCGCCGCATCGAGGCGCGCTTCCCCGATCCCACCGCGAACCCCTACCTCGCGTTCAGCGCGCTGCTGATGGCCGGCCTCGACGGCGTCGAGAACAAGATCCATCCCGGCGAGGCCGCCACGAAGGATCTTTACCACCTGCCGCCGGAAGAGGACGCGAAGATCCCGACCGTCTGCCACAGCCTCGACCAGGCGCTCGACTACCTCGACAAGGAGCGCGCCTTCCTGACGAAGGGCGGCGTGTTCACCGATGCCTACATCGACGCCTACATCGAACTGAAGATGCAGGAGGTCACGCGCTTCCGGATGACCACGCATCCGATCGAGTTCGACATGTACTACAGCCTCTGATCGCTACTTTCTCGACGAAAGGGGACGGCCTTGCCGTCCCCTTTCTCTTTGGCAGATCGTTGGCGGAAGTCGGGTGCACGTCACGCCGGCCAGAGGCGTTGATCGCGGAGGGGCGGCTACAGTGCCCCGGCACCCAGGAGCGCAGGATGACGACGAGAGCTTGGCTGTTCGCAGCCGTCGCGACGATGCAGGTGGCCGCCGTGTCGGCGCAGGAGCGCGTCGTCTACAAGTGCCCGGGCAACCTCTACACCGACACGCTCACCGCGAAGGAAGCCGCGGCACAAGGCTGCAAGACGCTCGAAGGTGCGCCGGTCACGGTGATCCAGGGTCCGCAGCGGCGCGGCCCGGCGCCTTCGACCGACAGCGCCTCGCGCGGCGCCGATTCGCGCGTCGATCCGAACGACCAGCGCTCGCGCGACAGCGACAAGCGCCGCATCCTCGATGCCGAGTTGCGCCGGGAGGAAGAGCGCCTCGCCGCGCTGAAGAAGGAATACAACGGCGGCCAGCCCGAGCGCCGCGGCGACGAGAAGAACTACCAGAAGTACCTCGACCGCACCGCCGAGCTGAAGGCGAGCGTCGAGCGCTCCGAAAGCGACGTCGCCGCGCTGCGCCGCGAACTCGCCAAGCTGCCGGCGCCCTGAGGCCGCAGCGCCGCTCGCCGTGACGCAACGCGAGCCGGTCTTCGCGATCCCGCTCGGCCTGCCGCCGGGCCATGCCGGCTTCGATCTGCTCGCGACGATGGTCGCCATCGTGCAGCCCCAGGGCCGCTGCCTGTTCGCCAACGCGGCCTTCGAGAACGTGCTGGGCCTGTCGAGGCGCCATGTCTTGAAGCGCGACTGGTTCGAATGGTTCGTCGATGCCGAGGTGCTGCGCGACACGGTCGCCGCGGTCGCGCGCAACGAGTTCTCGACCAGCCGGCTCGACGCCGAGATCAAGCGCCCCATCGGCGCGAGCGGCGAGCCGCTGCAGGTGCACGTGATCGTCAACCAGATGGAGCGCAGCGACGCCACGCTCGTCGAACTGATCGAGGTCGGCCAGCAGACGCGGCTCGACCGCGAGGAGCGCACGCTCGACCAGGTGCAGGCGAACAAGGAGCTGATCCGCAACCTCGCGCACGAGATCAAGAACCCGCTCGGCGGCATCCGCGGCGCAGCGCAGCTGCTCGAGATGGAGGTCGCGGCCAGCAAGGGCCTGACCGAATACACGCAGGTGATCATCCGCGAGGCCGACCGGCTGCAGGCGCTGGTCGACCGGCTGCTCGCGCCGCACCGCCGCCCGCACGTGGCGAGCGACGTGAACATCCACGAGGTGTGCGAGCGGGTTCGCTCGCTGATCGTCGCCGAGTTCCCGCGCGGCCTCGCGATCGAGCGCGACTACGACACCTCGATCCCCGACATCCGCGGCGACCGCGAGCAACTCATCCAGGCGGTGCTCAACATCGCGCACAACGCGGCGCAGGCGCTGGCCGAACGCATCGCGCGCGGCGATGCACGCATCATGCTGCGCACCCGCATCGCGCGGCAGGTCACGCTGGGCAAGCAGCGCTTCCGTTTGGCACTGGAATTGCATATCGAGGACAACGGCCCCGGCATCCCCGAGTCGATCCGCGATCGCGTCTTCTACCCGCTGGTGTCGGGTCGCGATGGCGGGTCGGGCTTGGGGCTGACGCTGGCGCAGACCTTCGTGGCGCAGCACCAGGGCACGATCGAATGCGAGAGCGAGGCGGGCCGCACGCTGTTCAAGATCACGATGCCGCTGGCCTGAAACGCACACATGTGCCGGGCCGCTTTGCTGGGGTGACCGCACCGACCATGAAATCCATCTGGATCGTTGACGACGACCAATCGATACGCTTTGTGCTCGAGAAGGCGCTGGTGCGCGACGAGCTGCCGGTGCGCAGCTTCTCGAACCCGCGCGAGGTGCTCGCGGCCATTGACGCGGGCGAGACGCCGCAGGTGCTGGTCAGCGACATCCGCATGCCCGGCGGCTCGGGCATCGATCTGCTCGGTTCGGTGAAGGAGCGGCTGCCCGGCCTGCCGGTCATCGTGATGACCGCGTACTCCGATCTCGACAGCGCGGTCTCGGCCTTCCAGGGCGGCGCCTTCGAATACCTGCCGAAACCCTTCGATCTGCCGAAGGCGGTCGAGCTGATCCGGCGCGCGCTCGACGAGAGCGTGCGCGAGGACGTGGTGGACGAGCGGGCCACCGAGGTGCCGGAGATCCTGGGCCAGGCGCCGGCGATGCAGGACGTGTTCCGCGCGATCGGCCGGCTTTCGCAGAGCCACGTGACGGTGCTCATCACCGGCGAAAGCGGCAGCGGCAAGGAGCTGGTCGCGCGCGCGCTGCACAAGCACAGCCCGCGCGGCGACGCCGGCAGCAAAGGACCGTTCGTCGCCATCAACACGGCGGCGATCCCGAAGGACCTGCTCGAGAGCGAGCTCTTCGGCCACGAGCGCGGCGCCTTCACCGGCGCGCAGACCACGCGGCGCGGCCGTTTCGAGCAGGCCGACGGCGGCACGCTCTTCCTCGACGAGATCGGCGACATGCCCTTCGACCTGCAGACGCGCTTGCTGCGCGTGCTCAGCGACGGGCAGTTCTACCGCGTCGGCGGCCACAACCCGTTGAAAAGCAACGTGCGCGTGATCGCCGCGACGCACCAGGACCTGGAGCAGCGCGTCAAGCAGGGCGCGTTCCGCGAAGACCTGTTCCACCGCCTGAACGTCATCCGCCTGCGGCTGCCTTCGCTGCGCGAGCGGCGCGAGGACATTCCCGCGCTCGCGCGCAGCTTCCTGCAGAAGAGCGCCAAGGAGCTGGGCGTCGAGACCAAGCGCCTGAGCGACGCGGCGCTCGCGCGCCTGTGCGCCTTCGACTACCCGGGCAACGTGCGCCAGCTCGAAAACGTCTGCCACTGGCTCACCGTGATGGCGCCCGCGCAGACCATCGACGCGAAGGACCTGCCGCCCGAGCTTCTCGGCGCAGCGGGCGAGCCGATGCCGGCGGCGCGGCCTGCCGCGGATGCCGCATCGGCGTTCGAGCCGGCGCGGGCCGCGGCGCCGTTCGAGCGGCCGCTTCCCGTGGCGCCGACGCCCGGGCTGTGGCTTGACGATCTCGAGCGCGAGGCGCGCGTCATGCTCGAGGCCGGCGTGCCCGACGTCTGGAACGCGCTGACCGAGAAGTTCGAGGGCCGCATGATTCTCACCGCGCTCGACCTCACCCGCGGCCGCCGCATCGAGGCGGCGCACAAGCTGGGCATCGGCCGCAACACGATCACCCGCAAAATCCAGGAGCTCGGGCTCGACGATTGAGCCCGCTGTCTGCGGAGGTCGCGATGAGCCGTCTTTCTTGCTTGCGTCTGTTCGCGCTCGCCGTTGTCGCTGCGGCGCCCGCGGTCGTGTCCGCACAGTCGTTGAAGCCGGGACTGTGGGAGGTGCAGAACCGGATGCAGCTCGACGCCGCGCAGCAGAAGCAGATGGACGAGATGCGCAAGCAGATGGCCGCGATGCCCGAAGCCCAGCGCAAGCAGATCGAGCAGATGCTCGCGCAGCAGGGTGCCGGCGTCGACGTGGCCGGCGGCGGCACCAAGGTGCGGCTGTGCCTGACGAAGGACGACGTGGCGCGCGACACGCCGCCGGTCGATGCGCGCACCGACTGCAGCTACGACGGCAAGCGCAACGGCGCGACGCAGCAGGTCCGGTACGTGTGCACGAAGCCGCCCTCGCAGGGCGAGATCGAGGTCACGACCGTCAGCCCCGAGCGCTACACGATGAAGATGACCGGCACCGCCGGCGCCGGCAAGCCGGTGGCGATGCAAGGCGAGGGCCGCTGGCTCGCGGCCGACTGTGGCGACGTGAAGCCCGCGAGCGCGGCGACGCCCAAGAAGTAGCGCTCAGCCGAGCGTCACGATCACCGGCGCGTGATCGCTCGGCCGCTCGTTCTTGCGCGGCAGCTTGTCGATCGTGCAGGCGGTGACGGCAGGCTTCACCGCGTCGCTCACCAGCACGTGGTCGATGCGCAGCCCCTGGTTCTTGCGGAAGCGAAGCTCGCGGTAGTCCCACCAGCTCCAGCTCTTCGGCGGCTGCTCGAAGAGCCGGAAGGCGTCGTGCAGGCCCAGGCCGAGCAGCGCCTGGAAATGCGCGCGTTCCTCCGGCGTGCAGTGGATCTGCCCGGCCCACGCGACGGGGTCGTAGACGTCGCGGTCTTCCGGCGCGATGTTGAAGTCGCCCATCAGCACCAGGTGCGGATGCGCCGCGAGTTCCTCGCGCAGCCAGTCGCGCAGCGCACGCAGCCACTGCATCTTGTAGTTGAACTTCTCGCTGCCGGGCGCCTGGCCGTTGGGGAAGTAGGCGCCGATCACGCGCAGGTCGCATGCTTGGTTGTCGCCATCGCGGCCGAAGGCGCCGCAGCGCACGGTGCCGGCGATCACGCGGGCCTGCTCGTCGGTGAATGCGGGGATGTTGCGAACATGGCCGAGCGAGGGTGTGCGCGACAGCAGCGCGACGCCGTTGTAGGTCTTCTGGCCGAACCAGTGCACCTCGTAGCCGGCGGCCTCGATCTCGGCGCGCGGAAACTTGTCGTCGGTCAGCTTGGTTTCCTGAAGCACCAGCACGTCCACCGGATTGGCGCCGAGCCAATCGAGCACCTGCGGCAGCCGCACCGCGAGCGAGTTGATGTTCCAGGTGGCGAGCTTCAAGGCGTTCTCCGTCCGGGGGGCGAGCCGGCATTCTCTTCGTCGCGCCGCCGCGGGTCGGCTGCGAATCCCGCTTGCTGCGCGGCCCGCATGAAGACGATCGTGGTGTTCCAGGGCGGCGGCGCGCTCGGCGCGTTCGGCGCCGGTGCCTGGCGGCATCGGCTGCGCTGCGCGATGCGCGCCTGATCGCGGTGGCCGGTGCCTCGATGGCGCGCTGAACGCCGCGATGGTGGCGCACCGGCACGCCGATCCGGACCGCGGCAGCGCCGCGCTGCTTTCGCTGTGGCGCGACGAGATCGCGACGCCCACCTGGCCGATCTTCGGCGCCTCGACGCTGCGCATGCCGCCCACCGGCGCAAGCCTCGACGACTGGAGCGGCTTCGCCACCGGCATCCTGCTCGGCGGCGCGCTGCCGTGCGCGCGGGGGCGCAGCGGCAGCCGCTTGCGGGCCTCGAGCGGCTGGGCCGGCCGCCGCATCGGCCGCCGGCATCGCGTGATCCGCGAGCCGTTGCACGAGGACGGCGTCAGCGGCCAGTTCGACTATCCGCGCCAGCGCGTCAAGCGCCTGATCGCGCAGGGCGAGCCGGCGGTGGCGCGTCTGTCGCAGGCCGAGGGCGCGACGGTGCCGGTCTGATCGCACGTCCGGCGCGCTCGCACGGCGCTTGCCAAGCGGAAGCATGACCGCTTCCCTCGACACCTCTTCGTTCGGCTTCGACTACCTCGTCGTCGGCGCCGGCTTTGCCGGCAGCGTGCTGGCCGAGCGGCTCGCGAGCCAGCTGGATGCGAGCGTGCTCGTCGTCGACAAGCGGCCGCACATCGGCGGCAACGCCTACGACCGCCACGACGACGCCGGCCTGCTGGTCCACCCCTACGGCCCGCACATCTTCCATACCAACTCGGCGGAGGTGTTCGGCTACCTCTCGCAGTTCACCGCATGGCGGCCCTATCAGCACCGGGTGCTCGCGAGCGTCGACGGGCAGCTGGTGCCGCTGCCGATCAACCTCGATACCGTCAACCGGCTCTACGGCCTGCACCTCGACGCGACGCAGCTCGCCGAATGGTTCAAGTCGGTCGCCGAGCCGCGCGAGACGCTGGTGACGGCCGAAGACGCGGTGGTGAGCCAGGTCGGCCGCGACCTCTACAACAAGTTCTTCCGCGGCTACACGCGCAAGCAGTGGGCGCTCGATCCTTCGCAGCTCGACGCGAGCGTCACCGCGCGGGTGCCGGCGCGCCTGAATCGCGACGACCGCTATTTCGCCGACACCTACCAGGCGATGCCGCTGCACGGCTACACGCGGATGTTCGAGGCCATGCTGCGCCACCCGAAGATCAAGCTGATGCTCAACACCGACTTCGAGGAAGTGCGCGCGCTGCTGCCGCACCGGCACCTCGTCTACACCGGCCCGATCGATGCCTTCTTCGGCTACCGCCACGGCCGCCTGCCCTACCGCAGCCTGCGCTTCGAGCACCTGACGCTCGCGCAGGAGCATTTCCAGCCGGTCGGCACGGTCAACCATCCGAACGACTACGCCTACACGCGCGTCACCGAGTTCAAGCACCTGACCGGGCAGATGCATCCGCAGACCTCGATCGTCTACGAGTACCCGCAGAGCGAAGGCGACCCCTACTACCCGGTGCCGCAGCCGGAGAGCGCGACGCTCTACAAGCGCTACGCGCACGACGCCGAGGCGGTGGGCGAGGAAGTCAGCTTCGTCGGCCGGCTCGCGAGCTACCGCTACTACAACATGGACCAGGTGGTCGGCCAGGCGCTCGCCACCTTCAAGCGCCTGCAGGCAAGGCATGCCGAGCGCATCGCGCCGCGGCCGAAGGCGGTGGCCGAGGCGGTGCCCAGCGCGCTGCGCAACGGCCGCTACGGCAGCGCCGGCGCAGTGGTCGCGTCGTGACGCGCCATGGGGTGGCCAGCCCGCGCCCGCTGGCGCGGGCCAACTCGCTGGCACTCTGGGGCGGCGTCGAATGCACGGCCAACCGAGTGCAGGACCGCTGGTTCCACCAGCTCGAACGCAGCGGTCATGCGCAGCGCGACGACGATCTCGAGCGCTTCGCCTCGCTCGGCATCGAGGCGATCCGCTATCCGGTGCTGTGGGAGCGCATCGCACCCGACGGCCTGCAGCATGCCGACTGGCGCTGGCCCGACGCACGGCTCGCACGCCTGCGCGAGCTCGGGCTGCGCCCGATCGTCGGCCTCGTGCACCACGGCAGCGGCCCTTCGCACACGCATCTGCTCGACGACCACTTCCCCGGCGGGCTCGCCGACTACGCGCGCGCGGTCGCCGAGCGCTACCCGTGGGTGCGCGACTACACGCCGGTCAACGAGCCGCTGACCACCGCGCGCTTCAGCGCGCTGTACGGCGTCTGGTACCCGCATGCCAGGAGCGACGCAGCCTTCGTGCGCGCGGTGCTGAACCAGTGCCGCGCGACGGTGCTCGCGATGCGCGCGATCCGCGCGGTGAATCCCGAAGCGCGCCTGGTGCAGACCGACGACCTCGGCAAGACCACCAGCCGCCCGGCGCTCGCCGACGTCGCCGAGTTCTACAACCAGCGCCGCTGGCTCGGCTGGGACCTGCTATGCGGCCGCGTCGATCGCTCGCACCCGCTGCACGGCTACCTGCGCGAGCACGGCGCGTCGGAGGCCGAGCTCGACCGGTTCCGCGAACGACCCTGTCCGCCCGATGTCCTGGGCGTCAACTACTACATCACCGGCGAGCGCTGGCTCGACGAACGGGTCGAGCGCTTCGCGCCCGCGCACCGCGGCGGGGCCGGGGGGCGGCCCTTCGCCGACATCGAAGTGGCGCGCGCCCTGCGCGCGCCGCCGGGGGGCATCGGGCCGCTGCTCGCCGAGGCCTGGGCGCGCTATCGCATTCCGCTGGCGGTCACCGAGGCGCACATCGACGCGAACCGCGAGGACCAACTGCGCTGGATCGACGAGATCTGGCGCGCCACGCAAGCCGTGCGGCAAGAAGGGGCGCAGGTGGAGGCGGTGACGGTCTGGGCGCTGCTCGGCTCCTTCGACTGGAACTGCCTGGTGACCGAGGCGCGCGGCTACTACGAGCCCGGCGCCTTCGACGTGCGCGCTTCGCCGCCCCGGCCCACCGCGATCGCCGCGCTGATGCGCGAGCTGGCCGCGGGGGTTGCGCCGAGCCATCCGGTGCTCGCGCACGGGGAAGGCTGGTGGCGGCGCGCGCACGGCCGCTTCCTGTGCGAGCCAGCCGACGACGACGCGCTGGCGCCGCCTTCGCCCGAGCGGGCCGCAGCCCACGCCCGCACGCCGCGGCCGCTGCTCGTCACCGGCGCCCTCGGCACGCTGGGCAGCGCCTTCGTGCGGCTGTGCGAACAGCGCGAGCTTGGCTGCGTCGGTCTCGCGCGCACCGCGCTCGACATCGCCGACCCGGCGGCGGTCGCGGCCGCGCTCGATGCGCATCGGCCCTGGGCGGTGGTGAACGCCGGCGGCTACGTGCGCGTGGACCAGGCCGAGGGCGACCGTGCCGCCTGCCTGCGCGCGAACGCGGTCGGCGCCGAGGTGCTCGCGCGCGCCTGCGCGGCGCGCGGCATCGCGATGCTGGGCTTCTCCACCGACCTCGTGTTCGATGGACGGCTCGCGCGGCCGTACCTCGAATCGGATCGCGTCGCGCCGCTGAACGTCTACGGCATGAGCAAGGCCGCGGCCGAGGCCGCGGTGCTCGGCGCGCACGACCAGGCGCTGATGGTGCGCACCAGCGCCTTCTTCGGCCCCTGGGACACCAGCAACTTCCTCTGGCACACCGCGAGCTCGCTCGCGCGCGGCGAGGCGGTGCGCGCGGCCGACGACATCGTCGTCACGCCGACCTACGTGCCCGATCTCGTGCATGCCTGCCTGGACCTGCTGATCGACCGCGCCAGCGGCCTGTGGCACCTGTCGAACGGCGACCCGTTGAGCTGGCATCAATGGGCGCAGCGCGCCGCGCGGCTGCGCGGGCTCGACCACGCGCTGGTGCATCCGGGCGACGCGGTCGCTGCCGGCGGCGCCGCGCGGCCGAAGTACAGCGCGCTGGACAGCGAGCGCGGCCGGCTGCTGCCGAGTTTCGACAGCGCGCTCGAGCGTTTCTTCGCCGCGCTCGAAGATCCGGCGCAGCGCGCGCTGCAGGGCTTCCCCGTTGCGGCCCGCTGAACGGAAGTCCGAGCCTCCGGCATGGGCGTTGCCGAGCGAAGGCACCGCCGGATCGTCGATCGAGCGGTCCATCCTCATCCCCCGATGCCACGACCGCGGAGACACGCCATGCTGAACTTTTCCTCCCGCTCCGCCTTGCCCGTGCTGGTGTTCTCGCATCTGCCGTGGAACTTCGTCTACCAGCGCCCGCAGCACCTGCTCTCGCGCATCGCGGCGAGGCACCGCGTGGTCTTCGTCGAGGAGCCGCGCCACGAGGCGGGCTGCGCGCCGCGGCTCGAACGGCTCGCCGAGGTCGCGCCCGGCGTCACCGTGCTGCAGCCGGTCACCGGCCTCGCCGAGCGCGGCTTCACCCGCGCGCAGATGGCGCTGATCACGCCGCTCGTCGTGCGGCTGCGCGATGAGGAACGCTGGCCCGCGCACATCGCGTGGATGTACACGCCCATGGCGGTGCCTGCGCTGGCGCGCCTCGATCCGGCGGTGGTGGTCTACGACTGCATGGACGAGCTCAGCGCCTTCAAGGGTGCCGCGCCCGAGCTGCCGCTGCTCGAACGCGAGTTGCTGCGACGCGCCGATCTGGTGATCACCGGCGGCCCGAGCCTCTACGAGGCCAAGCGCAACCTGCATCCGAACGTGCACTGCCTGCCGAGCGCGGTCGACGCCGCGCACTACCAGCGGGCCACCCCGCCGCTGCGCAAGCGCGCGGCCTTCGCCGAGGCGCAGCGGCAGGCGGAGGCGCTGCACGAGACGATCGGCCGGCCGCGGCTCGGCTTCTTCGGCGTGATCGACGAGCGGCTCGACCTTGCGCTGATCGACGCGCTCGCCGCGGCCCACGAGGACTGGCAGGTGGTGATGGTCGGCCCCGTGGTCAAGCTCGACGACGTCGCGCTGCCGCGCCGGCCCAACCTGCACTGGCTCGGCCAGCAGCCGTATGCGGTACTGCCGCACCTCGTGGCGGGCTGGGACGCCTGCCTGATGCCGTTCGCGATCAACGAGCACACCCGCTACATCAGCCCGACCAAGACGCTCGAGTACCTGGCCGCCGGCAAGCCCGTGATCAGCACGCCGGTGCGCGACGTCGTCGACATGTACCGCGGTGTCGTCTCGGTCGCGCCCGACGCGCCCCGCTTCATCGCCGCCTGCGCGCACGCGCTGCAGCAGGACGAGGCCAGCCGGCTCGCGCATCGCGCCCGCGCGCAGGCGGTCGTCGCGCGGCACGGATGGCAGGCGGCGGCTGCGCTCGCGCTCGCCTGGCTCGAGACGGCCTGCGATCGCGCCGACGCGCTGAGCCGGATCGAGCCTGCCCCGACGCTCGGCTTCACGGCCGGCGTTCGGTCCGCCGGGTCGAGCGCCTGAGCCGCGGGCGAGCGCTCGATCGATGGGGCTCGGCCCGGTCGACGAAGTCACGCCCGCGGCGCTTGCGCGCGGCGAGGCCGATCTCGTCCGCGACGCCGGCTGGGCGAGCCTGACCGGCGCGCTCTCGGGCGGGGTGATCCTCGCGTCCTTCGCGGTCGAGCTCGGCGCGGGGCCGGCGCAGATCGGGTTGCTTTCGGCGATCCCGTTCATCGCGCAATGGGGCCAGCTGCCGGCGATCGCGCTGGTCGAGCGCTTCCGCCAGCGCCGGCGCATCGGCGTGTGGTCGATCACCGCGGCGCGCGTGCTGATCCTCGGCATCGCAGCGCTGCCGCTGGTGGCGGCGCCGGCCACCGCGTTCCGGGCGCTGCTGATGCTGCAGTTCGTGTCGGCCGCGCTGGTGTCGGTCGGCTCATGCGCGGTCAACGCGTGGCTGCATCAGCTGATCCCGCAGGAGCGGCTCGGCCACTTCTTCGCGCGCCGGCTGTTCTGGGGCACCGCGGCGGCGAGCGCCGGCACGCTGGTCGCCGGCTACCTGATCGAGCGGGCGGCCGCGGGCCAGCGGCTCGAGCCCTATGCCGCCGCCTTCTTCGGTGCGGCGCTCGCCAGCTTCGCGAGCTCCTGGTACCTGTCGCGCGCGCCCGAGCCGCGGATGCAGGACGCGGGGCCGGCGGGCTCGACCTGGTCGCGGCTGCGCGCGCCGGTGCGGGACCGCAACTTTCGCCGCGTGCTCGTCTTCCTCGGCGCGTGGAATCTCGCGTCGAACATCGCGGCGCCGTTCTTCACCGTCTACCTGATCCGGCAACTGGGCTACGGGCTGTCCACCGTCACCGCGTTGTGGGTCACGGGCCAGGTCGCCAACGCGCTGACGCTGTACCTGTGGGGGCGGCTGTCGGATCGGCTGTCGAACAAGGCGGTGCTCGCGGTGGCGCTGCCGGTCTACTTCGCGTGCGTGCTCGCCCTGGTGTTCGCGAGCGCGCTCGACCACGCCGCCGCGCGCCTCGTGCTGCTCGTCGTGCTGCACGCGCTGATGGGCGCGGCCAGCGGCGGCATCGGCCTGGCGAGCGGCAACCTCGGATTGAAGCTCGCGCCGCGCGGGCAGGCGACCGCCTATCTGGCGACCATCGGCCTCGTCTCGGCAACGCTCGGCGGTCTCGCACCGCTCCTCGGCGGCGCGCTGGCCGAGTGGTTCCAGGCGACGCGGCTCGCGCTCGTGGTGCGCTGGGAATCGCCGGTGCGCGAGACCGACATCACGATGCTCGCCTTCGCGCACTGGGAGTTCCTGTTCGCGCTGTCGGCGGCACTCGGGCTCTACGCGATCCACGCGCTGTCGCGCGTGACCGAGGGCGCGGCGATCAGCGAGCGGCTGGTGATCCAGGAGCTGGCGCTCGAGGCGCTGCGCGCGGTCAATCAGCTCTCCACGATCGGCGGCGCGCTTGGCGGGCTGTTCCCGTTCCAGCGGCTGGCCGAGCGCCGCCGCGCGCCGCGCGAGCCCCCGGCCTGATCGATCCGACGCCGCTGCCCAGAAGCGCAAGGTCGAGCGCAGGGTCTCCGGCGGCTCGGGCATGCGCACCGGCCGCACGCCGTCCGCGCGTCGTGCGGCCGGGGCAGGCCGCGTCAGCCGCGGCGGCGCCGGTACTCGACCCAGTCGTAGCGCCAGCCGGCGTCGCTGCGCTGGCTCGTGCGCGAGGTTTCGACGAAAGCGGCGCGGTCCCAGCTCGGGAAGAAGGCGTCGGCGTCGAAGTCGGCGTCGATCTCGGTGAGCACCAGCCGGTCGGCGCGCGGCAACGCCTGCGCGTAGAGCTCGCCGCCGCCGATCACGAACACGCGCGCCTCACCGTGCAGCGCGTCGAGCGCGGCGTCGAGCGAGGGCCGCGGCTCGGCGCCCGGCGCGTGCCAGCCCGGGTTGCGGGTGACGACGAGGTTGCGCCGGCCCGGCAGCGGCCTGAAGGCCGCCGGCAGCGAGTCCCAGGTCTTGCGGCCCATCACCACCGGCGCGCCCATCGTGGTGCGCTTGAAGTGCTGCAGGTCGGCGGGCAGGCGCCACAGCAGCGCGTTGTCCCTGCCGATCGCGCCGTTGCGCGCGACCGCGGCGATCAGCGCCAGCTCCATCGCCGCCTCAGACCGCGACCGGCGCCTTGATGGCCGGATGCGGCTCGTAGCCCTCGAACGCGAAATCGTCGAGCGCGTAGTCGAAGATCGACGCCGGCCGGCGCTTGATCACGAGCCTCGGGTAGGGCCGCGGCGCGCGCGAGAGCTGCTCCTCGACCTGCTCGGCATGGTTGCTGTACAGGTGGCAGTCGCCGCCGGTCCAGACGAAGTCGCCGACGTCCAGCTCGCATTGCTGCGCCAGCATGTGCGTGAGCAGCGCGTAGCTCGCGATGTTGAAAGGCACGCCGAGGAAGACGTCGGCGCTGCGCTGGTAGAGCTGGCAGCTGAGCCTTCCTTCCGCGACGTAGAACTGGAACAGCGCATGGCAGGGCATCAGCGCCATCTTCGACAGCTCGGCGACGTTCCAGGCGCTGACGATGATGCGGCGCGAATCGGGGTTGGTCTTCAGCTGCTTGACGACCTCGGCAATCTGGTCGACGTGGCCGCCGTCCGGCGTCGGCCAGCTCCGCCACTGCACGCCGTAGACGGGGCCGAGCTCGCCGTCGTCGCGCGCCCACTCGTCCCAGATCGTCACGCCGCGTTCTTGAAGCCAGCGTGCGTTGGAGTCGCCGCGCAGGAACCACAGCAACTCCAGGATCACGCTCTTGGTGTGGACCTTCTTCGTCGTGACGAGCGGAAAGCCCGCGCGCAGGTCGAAGCGCATCTGGTGGCCGAACACGCTGGTGGTGCCGGTGCCGGTGCGGTCTTGCTTGAAGACGCCGTGATCGCGCACGTGGCGCATCAGGTCTTCGTAAGGGGTGGGGAGGGTGCTCAAGGTGCGGGCGATTCTGCCGCGCGCACCCGAGCAGGCACCGCGCTCAGGACCTCGGCTGTGCGCCCGACGCCGCCGCCTGCTCCGGCTCGCGCAGGAAGATCTCGACGCGCCGGTTCGCCGCGCGGCCGGACTCGCTGCTGTTGTCGGCCACCGGCTCCTTCGAGCCGCGCCCGGCGGTCTCGACGCGCGCCGGTTGCACGCCGCGCGCGGCGAGGTAGTCGCGCACGCTGTGGGCGCGGTCGAGCGACAGCGGATCGTTGATCGCATCCGACCCGGTCGAATCGGTGTGGCCGATCACGCGCACGCGCATGTTGGGGTCGAGCCCCGCGGCGAAGGTGTCGAGCACGCTGCGCAGCTGCGGGCGCACTTCGGAGCGGCCGGTCGCGAAGCCGCTGTCGGCGGGCACGTTGACCTTCAGCTCGTTGTTCGGCGTCTGCGCGACGTCGATGCCGGTGCCCTGCGTCTGCTGCTCGAGCGCGCGCTTCTTCTCCTCCATCCTGCGCGACCAGATGTTGCCGGCGATCGCGCCGCCGACCGCGCCGATCGCCGCGCCGGTGGCCGCGCCGCGCTTGTTGTCGCCGATCAGCACGCCGGCCACGCCGCCGACCGCCGCGCCGATGCCGGCGCCTTTCGCGGTGCCCTTCTGTTCCTCGCTCATGTTGGCGCAGGCGGCCAGGAGGGAGCCGGCGACGACGGTGGCGAGCCATGCACTCGGCCGCGCGCGGGTGCTGGTGGTGCTGATGCGGATGCCGGTGGGAGCGATGTTCATGGCGGTCTCCTTCGTTGCCTTGCGAATTGCAGCCGCCTCGCGCAGCCGCGTCTGTAGGCCAACGCCGCAGACCGCCGGCCGGTGGTCCGCGACGACCCTCAGGCTTGCAACCTTTGGTGTCGGTTCTCCGGCGCCGCGGCGCCGAACTGCGACGCGGCCAGCCGCTGGTAGAGCCCGCTGCGCGCCATCAGCTCGGCGTGCGTGCCGACGTCGGCGACGCGCCCGGCCTCCAGCACCACGATCCGGTCGGCGTGCATCACCGTACCGAGCCGGTGCGCGATGACGATGGTCGTGCGCCCGCGCATCGCTTCGTCGAGCGCGGCCTGCACATGGCGTTCGCTCTCGCTGTCGAGCGCGCTGGTCGCTTCGTCCAGCAGCAGCAGCGGCGCGTTCTTCAGGATCGCCCGCGCGATGCTGATGCGCTGGCGCTGCCCGCCCGAAAGCCGCACGCCGCGCTCGCCGAGGAAGCTGGCATAGCCGTCGGGCAGCGCGCGGATGAAGTCGTCGGCATGCGCGGCGCGCGCGGCGGCGTGCACCTCCGCGTCGCTGGCGTCGGGCCGGCCGTAGCGGATGTTCTCGAGCGCGCTGGTCGAGAAGATGACGCTGTCCTGCGGCACGAGGCCGATGCGTGCGCGCAGCGCGCCGAGCTCGGCAGCGGCGATCGGCACGCCGTCGATCTCGATGCGGCCGGCCGCGGCGTCGTAGTAGCGCAGCAGCAGCTGGAACACCGTGCTCTTGCCCGCGCCGCTGGGGCCGACGAGCGCGACCGTACGGCCTGGCTCGATCGTGATCGACACGCCGTCGAGCGCCGCCGTCGCCGGCCGCGACGGATAGTGGAAGACGACGCCGTCGAGCACGACGCGCGAGCCCGCGCTCGCCGCCGGCAGCGCGCGCGGCCGCGCCGGGCTCTGGATCGGCGAGCGCGTCTCCAGCAGCTCGATCAGCCGCTCGCTCGCGCCCGCGGCGCGCAGCAGATCGCCCCAGACCTCCGACAGCACCGCGACCGAGCTCACCAGCAGGATCACGTAGATGACCGTCTGGCCCAGGTGTCCGGCGCTGATGTCGCCGCGGATGACGGCCTGCGTGCCCTGGTACAGCCCCCAGAGCAAGGCGCCGAAGGTCGCGGTGATCACGAAGGCGACCAGCCCCGAGCGCATGCGCGTGCGCCGCACCGCGGTCGCGAAGGCCGCTTCGGTGGCCGCGTCGAAGCGCTCGGCCTCGCGCGCCTCCTGCACGTAGCTCTGCACCACCGGCACGGCGTTGAGCACCTCGGCCGCGATCGCGCTCGAATCGGCGACGCGGTCCTGGCTCGCGCGCGACAGGCTCCTCACGCGCCGGCCGAAGCCCACCGCCGGCAGCACCACGAGCACGAGGATGCCGAGCACCTGCGCCATCACGACCGGGTTGGTCGCGACAAGCATCGCGAGCGCGCCCAGGCCCATCACCGCGTTGCGCAGGCCCATGCTGAGCGACGAGCCGACCACCGTCTGCACCAGCGTCGTGTCGGTGGTCAGGCGCGACAGCACCTCGCCGGTCTGCGTGGTCTCGAAGAATTGCGGGCTTTGCCGCACCACGTGCGCATAGACGGCATTGCGCAGGTCGGCGGTGATGCGCTCGCCGAGCCAGCTGACCATGTAGAAGCGCAGCGCCGAGAACACGCCGAGCGCCGCGCCCACCGCGAACAGCGCGGCGAAGTGCTCGCGCATCGCCAGCAGCCGCTCGCCGGGATCGGGGCTGACGAAGCCTTGGTCGATCAGCGCCTTGAGCGCGACGGGAAAAGCCAGCGTCGTGAGCGCGGCCATCACCAGGAAGAAGCCGGCCAGCGCGATGCGGCCGCGGTAGGGCCGCAGGAAGGGCGCGAGCCCTGCCAGCGAACGCGGCGACCGCGCCGGCGGGGCGGCGCGCGCGTCGCGCGCGGTGCCGCTCGCGGTGCCCGGGGTGGTGGGAAGCATCGAAGCCACCGATCGAGTCTATCGGCGGCCTCTCGCGCCGCGTGCCGACCGGCGGCGCGGCTCAGGGCCGCGGCTGCCAGCCGTGGCGGCGCGCCTCCTCGACCATGGCGGCCTCGAGCGGGTGGTAGCGCGTCGCGGAGAGCGCCTGGATCTTCTCGAGCAGCTTGGCGGCTCCGCGCCGGGCCGAGCCGTCGGGGCGCAGGCCGCCTTCGACCTCGCGGTAGCTGCCGGCGTCCTCGTACCCGGCATGGACGACGGCGTGCAGGAAGTTCCCGACGGTCGGGCCGGCCGTGTTGGCCTCGATGCGTTGCGCGGTCAGGCTTCCGTCGACCTGCTTGAGCGCATAGAAGCCGTCGGGCCCGACACCGAGCGCGGTCGGGCGTTCGTAGGCGAGGTTGACCTTGTCGTAGGTCATCGCCACCAGGGTGGCCTGGTCCCGGTCGATGGTCGGCGCGCCGCCGGGCGTGTCGGGCGGGCGCACGGGCACGAGCTGCAGCGGGCGACGAAGCAGGCTGGTCGCGAGCCACGCGAGCGTCGAATGCGCGATGCCTGTCGCGCCGTCGCCGGCCGCGCCGTCGCCGGCCAGCGGCGTGTCCATGCGCAGCCGGGCGATCTCGCGTGACAGCTGCGTGGCTTGCGCGCGTGCGACGCCGCGCGCTCGGTGTTCCTCGTGCGCGGCGTGCGACAGCTCGAAGCCCCCCATCTCCCGGAAGTGCTGGTGGTGCACGTTCAGCACCGCGTCGTCGAGGTGCTCCACGATCGGATCGCCGCGCACGATGGCCGCATGGATCGCGTCCTTCGTCGTGCGCTTGGCGCCGTCGGCGGTGTACGGGTGGCGCCAGAGCGCCAGCTCGCTCGCGGGCAGGGCCTCGCCCGGCTGCACGCCCGGCATGCGCTGCGCATCGGCGACGGTCGCCTGACGGGTGCGTTCCATCGACCGCCCGAGGAAGTAGTTCTTCTCGGTGGCTTCGTAGCGCAAGCGGCCCGCCTCGCCGTCCCATCGGTAAAGGTGGCCGGTGTGCGGATGGATCGCGAGGTCGCCGTCCTGCAGCGCAGGCGGGTTCTCGCCGGGGCCGTAGTAGGCCGGGTGGCGCCGCTCCAGCGCGGCGGTGTCGACCGCCTGCATGTAGACCACCTGCCCGATGTCGGCCGAGTCGTCGCCAGGCTGCTTGCGCGGTTCGGCGTCGATGTGACGCACACTGAACATCCCGCCGGGCATCGCGATCACCTCGGCCTGCACCAGGTCGGTGTAGCGGGTGATGTTGACGGCCGACTGCTGCTCCATCACGAGGCGCTGGCTGCGGTCCTTCGGCAAGGCGCCGAAGGCGAGGGCCTGCCCGAAGGCGGCGGCCAGCCGGCTGGAGGTGGTCGCCGAGAGGATCTCGGTCAGCGCGACGAAGTCCTCGTTCTGGACCAGTTCGGTCGGCGGCTGCGTCGGCCGCGGCACGCCGTAGCGCGCCTCGGTGCCGACCGCGCGCTGCACCAGCGCGGGGTACTTGTCGGCATGCAGGGCGCCGAGGTTCATGTACAGCGCGCCGATCGGATCGAAGCGCCGCGTGGGATCGCCGGTGGTGTTGTTCGGCTTGTTCATCACCTTGTAGTCGAAGCCGATGCCGGGGGCGATCTCCACGCGCTGCGGCTGGCCGGTGACGTCCCAGCGCAGCGGGTAGTGGAAGTACTGCGACTCCTCGGTGTAGTCGCGCACCGCGCTCTTGATGTGCGCCAGCACCGTCTTGCTCAGCCCGATGTTGTCGATGGAGGCAAGCCCCGGCGCTTCCTTCATCACCGCGTGGGGTGCCTTCGCGCCGCGCTGCGCGGAAAGGCTGAAGGTGCTCACGTCGCGCGGCACGCGAGCCGTGTCCATGAGCGCGAGCTTGCCCACGGTGCGCGGCGCGGCGCTGCTCGGGCGGGCGCGGCCGGTCGCGTCGGTGAACACGCGGTAGCGGCGCTCGGGGTCGGCCGGCACGGCGGCGTCGAGCTGCGCCATGTAGTCGCGATGCGCGCCCGGAAGCCCGCTGCGCGCGTTGGTGACCGGCGCGGGGCCGTCGCCGCGTGCCTGCTCGATCATCTCGTCGAAGCGGGCCTGCAGCCTCGCGAGGTGCGCGCGTTGCTGGGCCACGGACATCTCGGGATGGCGCGCGGACTCGCCGGCCTCCGCCAGCTCTTCGGCGATCACGCCCTCGGCGCGCACGAAGGTCTGGTGCGCGCCGATGTGCAGCTTGCGCAGCACCTCGGTGACGCTCTCCAGCAGCTGGAGCGCCGGCTGCTCGACGTGGTTCGCGACCTTGGTGGCTGCGCCGTCGAGCACGAACTTCAGCAGGCCGACGACGTTGCGCAGGCCGCTTTCGCGGGCGTCCTGGTGGTCGAAGGCGCTCGCGTTCGGCCCGATCACGCCGGCATCGTTCAGCAAGCCGGCCACCATCGGCAGCACGAGCCGGTCGGCGCCGCGCACGACGAGGCGCGAGACGGCGGCTTCGCGCAGGTCGATCGCGCGCCGGTCCTTGTCGTAGTCCTTGGAGCTCAGCACCATGCCGAGCGAGCGGAACGTGATGTCGTTCGCCACGTCGAGCAGATGC
The DNA here is from genome assembly GCF_035762065.1 of Methylibium sp. Classification (GTDB taxonomy): domain Bacteria; phylum Pseudomonadota; class Gammaproteobacteria; order Burkholderiales; family Burkholderiaceae_C; genus Methylibium. The sequence goes on along the minus strand of NZ_DASTPW010000048.1, from coordinate 136,373 downwards.
AGCCCCGCATGGCGTACCGGATGGTTCTGCGGCTCGCCGGCGCGGCGCCGGGTGAACTCGATCAGGCCGTTCACCGCGGCCTGCGGCGCCAGCATCTTGAAATCCTCTTTTCCGCCGCGCGGCAGGCCGACGTCGCGCTGGATCCCGTAGTTGACCGACAGCCGCACCATTTCCTGGGCCGCCGGCACGACGAGATCCATCAGCGCCGTGCTGCCGGGGTTGCGTCGCCCCGTCATCGCGTGGGGCAGCAGCGGCGCGAGCACCCGGTCGGCCAGCTGGAAGGCGGCGGTCACGCCTTGCTGCGCGAGCACCATGAAGAAGATCGCGCGGGCGACGTCGTCGGTTTCGGTCTGGCCGCTGCCCAGGCCGGAGAACGACTGGCCCTTGCCGAACAGCGTGCCGTTGTCGTGCCTCGACTGCAGCTCCTGCAGCACGGCGTTGCTGCCGGCCACGACGAGCGACTTGACGACGCCGACCACCACCGTGTCGACGGCCTTCATCAGGAAGCTGCGATTGCCGCCGACCGCCGGCGTGAAGGTCAGCAGCCGGGCGGCCGAGTGCAGCAGGCCGGTGAGGTTGCCCTTCACGATGCGCGCTCCGTCGTGCATCAGGGGGCCGGCGCGAAGGCTCTCGCCGGACGACAGCACGAGCTGCGGATCGGGGAAGCCGTCGGCGCTGGCGGCCGGTCCGGTGTCGATCCCGCGGTAGCTGTAGACGTCGACATCCGCGCCGACGCCCCGCCCCCCGCCGAAGGCGGCCGCGGCGGCCGACTGCCCGGCCGAGGGCTTGGGATTGAGCAGCTGCATCGCGACGCCGCGATCGTTCAGCCGCAGCCGATGCACGGCCCCGTCTTCGGTCGTCACGTGTAACACGCGGTCGCCGTCGAAGCCCGGGCCGCACATCGCGTTCCAAAGCTGTCCCAGCGTCGCGTTCGTCACGCCCGGCTCGACACCCGCGGGCGACATGACCTCGATCGAGCGGATGCCGTGGATCTCGGCCATCACCGGCCCGTTGACGTTGACCGCGGTGGGCCGGCCGGCTTCGATCTGGCGCTCGAGCGCCTGCTCGTCGCGCTTGAACAGGATGATGCGGTTCTCCGTGACGTTGTAGTCCATGAAGAACGAGCGGGCCGGCTCGCCGCGGCGGTCGGCACCGGTGGGGGCGATCGGCCCGAAGCCCTTGGGCAGCGCGTGCTCCGAGTTCGCCCAGCTCGCCGGGCGCGGCATCGCGGCGAGGTCGGTCGGCGGGTTCATCAGCGCCTCGCCCTGCGATTCCCGTTCGCTGCGGCGCGCGAACAGCTCGGACGCCTCGGACAGCCGGCGCAGCTCGGTGCGCAGCGCCGTCTCCATCGGCGTGACGCCGGGTGCCGGCACCGCCGCGGCGTCCTGATGGTTCGCGATCCAGCGGCTCAGGTCGTCGAACGGCACGATGCGGTCGCCGTAGCCCTTGACGAAGTAGCGGTCCTCGCCGTCCACCGGCTGCTTGATCACCGCGAGCCGCTCGGCGACCGTGTGGTTGCCGTCGCGCGCCGCGACGACCAGCACGCCCGCGTGATCGTTGAGGCTGCGCAAGGGCTTGCCGGCCGAGGCCGAGGGCGACCAAGCGACGAAAGGCTGGGCGATGAAGCCGTTGAACTCCGCGGCGGTCGCGCCGTTGCGCTCGAGCTGCTCGTCGAGCAGCGCCCGGCCCAGCCGGCCGCGCGCTTCCTCCAGCGCGTGCGTGCCGAGGTCGGCGACCACCTGTTCGAGCGCCGTCGCCACCTCGGCGGCCGGGACGCCGCCGGTCGCCGGCCCTTGCGGATGCGGCAGCGCCGGTGCAAGGCGCGTGCGGCCGACTCCGCCGGCCGCATCGGCCATCTCGATCTCGCCCTGGGAGGTCGGGGCCGCGCCCTCGCGGGCGGCCAGGCCCTCCGGCCGGTCGGGTGGTGAAGTGGGGCGTCGAGAAGTGGAGCTTCGAGGCGGCGATGTGGCCGGCGAGTTTCGTAAGGAGTTGGGCGGCACCCGCATGCCGGCGGATCCAAGGCTCTTGACCATCGGGACCTCTGGAGAAACAACCCGAGCAATGTCCCACCCGCCCCGCCCGCGTCGTCCTGCGCCGGCGAAGCGTGGTCGCCCCTGACGAAGCCGAGGCTTACCCGGTGCGCGGCGGCGCGATCGATCCGCGCTTCATGAGCGACACGTCGAACACGGTGCGCCGGCGCGGCTCGGCCGGTGCGCCGATGCGGCGCACGATCGCCTGCACCGCCTCGAAGCCCATGTCGCTGACCGGCATGTCGATCGTCGTGAGCCCGGGACTGCACAGCTCGCTCCACGGGATGTTGTCGAAGCCGACCACCGAGATGTCCTGCGGCACGCGGCGGCCCATCCGCGTCAGCTCCTTCATGACGCCGATCGCGACCACGTCCGCCCCGGCGATGACCGCCGTGACGTCGGCGCGCGCGAGCGTCTCGACCACGCTGGCATCGAGATCCATCGAATAGGCGACCTCCAGCTCCCATACCAGTTGCGCGTCGCCGCGGATCAGTTCGCGCGCCCCGGCGGCACGCTGTCGCGCGCTTTGCGTGTCGCCCGGGCCGCTGAGCATGCCGATGCGCCGGTGCCCGGCTTCGAGCAGCGCGGCGGCCGCCAGCCGGCCGCCGGCCTGGCAGTCGGCCACGATCGAATCGAGCCCGTCGAGCGCGCGGTCGATCACGACGGTGGGCGTGCGGCCGAGGCGGATGTCGGGCGTCGCGGCATCGTCGATCGGGAACCACACGAGGCCGTCGATGCCACGGCGAATCAACGCGGCGATCGAGCGGCTCTCGGCGTCCTTGGCGCCGAAGGTGTCGGTCAGGAAGACGTCGTAGCCGGCGGCGCTCGCGGCGGCCATGACGCTCTGCGTGAGCTGCGGAAAGAAGGGGTTGGTGAGGTCCGGCACGACGAAACCCAGCGCCTTGGTCCGGCCGGTGCGCATCGCCTTGGCGGCGAGGTTGGGGCGGTAGCCGAGCTTTTCGGCGATGGCCTTGACCCGCTGGCGGGTCTGCTGGCCGACCGAGCCGCTGTCGTTGAGGCAGTACGAGACGGTGGCGAGCGACACCCCGGCGGCTTCCGCCACCTGCTTCAGGGTCACGGTTGTTTCATTCTTTTCAGTGAACATGTTCGTAGTTTCACCTTGCCGCTCGTCGGTTGCAAAGCCTCAAGGCGCCCAGGTTGCTAGCTGAGCCGGGAAGCTGTTCGTGGAAACCCGCATTGGAGGCTTTCCGGTGCTGGCCCCAGAATTGCAAAGAGGTGAAACGTTTCATTCACCACTGCTCAGGGAAGCTCGCCATGTTCAAGATCTTCGATGACTTGCGCCTCGCCACCATGATGTTGATGGCCCTCGGTGCCGCTGCGAAACCTGCCTTGGCGCAGACGGACGCTGCCACGGCGCCTGCGCCGGCGGCCTCGGCACCGACGCCGGATCAGCCGGCGCCGGCGCCTGCCGAGCCGCCTGCCGCGGAAAAGCTGGACCGCGTCCAGGTGCTCGGCGCCACCGTCGGTCTGCGGCAGACGCGGGCCAACGTGAAGATCACCGGCGCGGACCTCGACGCGTATCCGCCCGGCGTCAGCGCCGACAAGGTGCTCGAGCGGGTCTCGGGGATCCAGCAGGGATCGTCGAACGCCTTCGGCGGCGACGGCTTCGAAAGCACGATCAACATGCGCGGCTTCGGCAAAGACAGCGTCGGCTTTTCGGTCGATGGCATCCCCAACGGCCGCACCACACTGGGCGGCGGCTCGGTGCCGACGCGCTATTTCGATGCATCGAACCTGGCCGGCGTGGACGTGTCGCAGTCGGCCGGCATCGTCGGCGCGCCGTCGCACCAGGCACTGGTGGGCCACATCAACTACCTGACGCAAGACCCCGAGAAGCGCTTCCGCCTCAGCGGTGAAGCGGCGATGGGCAGCGACAACTACCAGCGCTTCTACGCGCGCATCGACAGCGGCGAGCTGCTCAAGGGCGTGAGCAGCTACCTGAGCGTCTCGCGTCAGCGCTCGGTCGTCTCCTACGTGGACGACCCCTACGGCGTGAACGAACGCGACCACGTGGACTTCAAGGCGGTGGCTCGGCTGGGCGGCGGCTCGGTGGTCAAGTTCCGCAGCGGCTGGAACGACCGCCGGGAGACCAGCGGTACCAACATCGTCACGCTCGCGCAGTTCCGAGCCAACCCGCGTGCCGACGGCTACACCGACAGCTGGACCGGCGTGCCTTCGCGCGACCGCAACTTCCGCGGCCTCAAGGGCAACCCGCGCGGCGACTGGCTGACGCATCTGGAGGGCAATATCCCGCTGGGCGCCGGTCTCAACCTCGACGCGAAGGTCTACTACCACACGCAAGACGGCACCGGCAAGGAGACCGGCCTCGGCAACGGCGGCTTCCCCGGCATGGACGGCAGCGCCAGCAGCATCTACTTCCGCTCGAACGACTACGAACTCGAGCGCCGCGGCGTGCTGACCGAGCTGAACGGCAAGCAAAGCGAGCTGATCGACTGGCGCATCGGCGGCTGGCTGGAGAACTACAAGCGCGGCCAGACCCGCCGCTGGTACCCGGTGCTCGACGAAGCGGTCGGGCCGGCCTACGCCTCGCAGCCCGACTTCATCAGCGAAGACAAGCGCTGGCTCAACCGCATGGCGATGGTCTACGCGGCCAACCGCAGCAGCTTCCTCGAGGGTCGGCTGAAGTTCGACTACGGCCTGAGCTACATGGACAACCGGGTCGACTACAGCGCGCCGATCCAGGACTCGCGCACCTCGCGCTTCGGCTTCGTGAACCAGGCGCGGGTCGATTCGGGCGTGCTGCCCAAGCTCGGCGTCGTCTATGCCGTGCAGCCGAACACCGAGGTCTTCGCCGGGGCGGCGCGCAACGCGGCCGCGGTGACCGACGCCACGCTCGAGGGCAACGCCGCGGCCACGCTGGCGGCGGCGCAGACCGTCCGCGACATGGACACCGCCGACGCCTTCGACCTCGGCCTGCGCCATCGCGGCGACAACTACGCGCTGGGCGTGCAGGCCTTCTCGATCAAGTCGAAGGAGGTCGTCGCCGCCGACATCGCCGGCACGCTGCAATCCGAGAACGTCGACCAGGGCCGGCGCATCCGCGGCGTCGAATTCACCTACAACCTGCGCTTCGACGAGCTGCGCCTCTACGCGGCCTACACGATGCAGAAGGGCCGCTACGAGCTGAGCGACGTCGATGCCGCGGGCAACCCGCCGCGGGGCTTCATCCGCGACGGTGCCGACCTCATCGGCATCGCCAAGCGCAACCTGTTCTCCGAGGTGGTGTGGCAACCGAACGAGGTCGTGAAGCTGGCGCTGAACGTGCGCCACACCGGCAGCCGGCCCGGCTACTACGCGAACGCGCGCATCGCCGGCAGCGGCGTGGACGAGCGCCTGCCCAGCTACACGCTGCTGGGCTTGAGCGGCTCGCTCGACTTCGAGAAGCTGCGCGTCGGCTTCAACATCGAGAACCTGACCGACAAGCGCTACATCGGCGGCATCGCGCCGGAGCTGCTGACGACATCGTCGGTCGCGGGCCGCTACTTCATCGGCTCGCCGCGCGCGGCGATCCTCTGGGTGCGTGCCGAGTACTGAACGCCGCCGTGCGGGACGCCACGCCGTGAGTCGACCCTCCCGCGGCGGCCCGCGCCCGCCCGGCCGGCTGGTCGATCTCGCGGCGCTCTTGGCGGTGGTCGTCGTGGCGCTGGCGTTCGCGCTGACGCCGTTCGCCGCGGCGGCGCGGCCGGCGGACTGCCCGGCGGCGGCTTCGCTGGCGCCGGCGCGCGCCGGCGCCTTCGAGCTGCTCGGCACCGCGCGGCTCGAGCGTCGGCCCGGCACGACGACGCAGCACCTCGGCGGCCTGTCGGGCATCGATTTCGATGCACGCAGCGGCTCGTGGTACCTGCTCAGCGACGAGCGCGGCGAGCGCGCGCCGCCGCGCTTCTACCCGGCGCGCATCGCCTTCGACGGCCGCCGCTTCGGCGCGATCGAGGTGCTGGCGCCGGTCGCCTTGCCGCTGGCCGACGGCGAGCGGCCCGACCCGGAGGCGCTGCGGCTGCTGCCTTGCGCCGGTCTGCTCGCCTGGGCCAGCGAAGGCGACGGGCCGACGCTGCAGCCGCCGTCGGTGCGGCTCGTCACGCCGCGCGGCGTGCCGGCCGGCGTGCTCGCCTTGCCGGGCAACCTGCGCCCTTCGGCGGATCCGTGCTGCGGCGCGCGAGCCAACCGCAGCCTCGAAGGGCTGGCGCTGTCGACCGACGGCCGCGAGCTGTGGCTCGCGATGGAGTCGCCGCTGACCGAGGACGGCCCGCTGCCCGACGTCGACCACGGCGCGACGGTGCGCTTCACGCGGCTGCCGCTGGCCGGCGCGTCGGTGTCGAAGGCTTCGCAGTGGGCCTACCGGCTCGACCCGGTGCGCCAGCCGGGCCGCGCCGGCCGCCATCGTTCGGACAACGGCGTGAGCGAGATCCTCGCGTTCGGCGACGGCTCGCTGCTGGTGGTCGAGCGCGCGGGGCACGAGGTCGAGCCCGACCGCTTCGCCTTCGAGGTTCGCCTCTACCAGGCCGGCATTGACGCCGCCGACGACATCGCCGGCCAATCCGCCTGGAACGACACCGGCGGCCGGCCGATGTCCAAGCGCCTGCTGCTCGACCTGGCGACGCTCGGCCTGCCGCAGCTCGACAACATTGAAGGCGCCGCCTGGGGCCCGCGGTTGCGCGACGGCCGTGCGACGCTGGTGCTGGTCTCCGACGACAACTTTGCGGCCAACCAGGTGACGCAGTTCCTCTTCTTCGCGGTGGGCGCGCGGTGATGCGGCGTCGCGGCGCGCTCGCCTCGATCCTCGCGGCCGCGCTGGCGCTCGCCGGGTGCGCGGCCGCGCCGCCTTCGGCGCCGGTGCGCCTGACGGTGCTGCACACCAACGATCACCACGGCCGCTTCTGGCGCGGCGCCGACGGCGAGGCCGGGCTCGCGGCGCGGCGCACGATCGTCGATGCGGTGCGCGCCGAGCTGCGCGCCGAAGGCGGCCACGTGCTGCTGCTCGACGCCGGCGACGTCAACACCGGCGTGCCCGAGTCCGACCTGCAGGACGCCGAGCCCGATTTCCGCGGCATGTCCGCGCTGCGCTACGACGCGATGGCGGTCGGCAACCACGAATTCGATCGCGGCGCCGAGGTGCAGCGGCGCCAGCGCACCGAGTGGTCGAACTTCCCGTGGCTGTCGGCCAACGCGCGGCAGGACGGCCGGCCGATGTTCGAGCCGCACCGCATCTTCGAGCTGGGCGGGCTGCGCGTCGCGGTGCTCGGCCTCACCACCGAGGACACCGCGCGCATGCGCATCGACACCCGCTACCCGGGCGTCAGCTTCGAGCCGGCGATCGCCGAAGCCGCCCGGCGCGTGCCGGCGCTGCGGCGCGACGCCGACGTCGTCATCGCGCTGACCCATCTCGGCCACCACGTCGACGGCCGCCACGGCAGCGCCGCGCCGGGCGACGTCGAGCTGGCGCGCGCGGTGCCGGGGATCGATCTGGTGGTCGGCGGGCACACGCACAGCCTCGTGTGCATGCTCGAGGAAAACCGCCGGCGCGAGACCTACGAGCCGCAGGCGCCCTGCGCCCCCGACCGGCAGGGCGGCGCCTGGATCGTGCAGGCCGGCGACCGCGGCCGCTTCGTCGGCCGCATCGATCTCGAATGGCATGACGGCCGACTCGTGCTGCGGCGCTACCGGTTGATCCCGGTGAACCTGGGCACCGGCACGCCCGTCGCGGAGGACCCCGCGACGCTGGCGCTGCTCGATCCCTTCGTGCGCCGGGCGGCGGCCGCGCTCGACGCGAGCTTCGGCCACGCCGCCGGCCGCTTCGACGGCGAGCGCGAGCAGGTCCGCGGGCGCCGCAACCCGCTCGGCGTGCTGGTCGCCGAAGCCATGCGGCAGGCCGCCGACGCCGACCTCGCCGTGCTCAGCAGCGGCGGCCTGCGCGCCACGCTTCCCGAGGGCCCGGTGACCCGGCGCGGGCTGCTGACGGTGCTGCCCTTCGGCAACCGGCTGGTGGTCGTCACGATGCCCGGGAGCGAATTGCGCAGCTACCTCGACGCGGTCTTGCGGATGACGCCCGGCTCCGGCGCGTTCGCGCAGTACAGCGGCCTGGTGCTCGACGGCGCCACGACGGCCGGCGCGCGCGTCGGTGGGCGGCCGCTCGATCCGCAGCGCAGCTACCGGCTCGCGCTGCCGAGCTTCATCGCCGCCGGCGGCGATGGCTACCCCGACCTGCGCTCGCATGCCGGCTACCGCGACACCGGCCTGATCGACAGCGCCTTGCTCGGCGACTTCATCGCCGCGCGCGGGCGTGTCGCGCCCGAGGAGTTCCAGCCGTGACGGGGCTGAAGACCTTCGCGCTGCGGGCCGCGGCCATGGTCGCGCTGGTGGCGCTGCTCTACGCGATCAAGCCGGCGCCTCCGGCTGCCGGTGCGGGCGCCGGCCGGCCCGCGAGCGCGGTGCTGTTCGTCAACGGCACCCTGGGCGACAAGAGCTTCTACGACTCGGCCGAGCGCGGCCTGCGCGCAGCGCGCGACGAACTCGGCTTGCGCACCCGCGTCGTCGAAGCCGGCAACGACCCGACGCGCTGGGAGTCGGCCCTCGCCGATCTGGTCGAGGGCCAGGACTTCGACGTCGTGATCACCGGCGGCTTCGCGGTCACCGCGCTCGTGCAGCGGCTCGCGCCGCAGTTCCCGCGCACCCGCTTCATCGTCTTCGACGCGGCGGTCGATCCCGCGCGATGCCGCTGCGAGAACGTGCACTCGATCCGCTTCCGGCAGAGCGAGGGCAGCTACCTGGCCGGGCACCTGGCCGCGCGCGTCGCGCAGGAAGGCCAGCCGGGCGCCGCGCCGCTGCTCGGCTTCGTCGGCGGCATGCAGATCCCGGTGATCGACGACTTCCACGCCGGCTTCGCAGCGGGCGCGCAGGCCGCGGCGCCGGGTGCACGCATCGCGCGCCAGTACGTCAACTCCTTCACCGATCCGGCGACCGCGAAGGAGATCGCGAAGGCGATGTACGGCCAGGGCGCCGGGCTCGTCTTCCATGCGGCCGGCGGCTCGGGGCAGGGCGTGATCGAGGCGGCGTCCGAGGCCGGCCGGCCGGTGATCGGCGTCGATGCCGACCAATACGCCGTCGTCGGCGCGACGCACCCGGCGCGCGCCCGCGTGATCGTCACCTCGGTGATGAAGAACGTCGACGTCGCGATCCGCCGCGCGCTGCAGGCGCACCACGAGGGCCGGCTGGTCTATGGCGGCGTCGAATCGCTCGGGCTCGCCGAGGGCGGGGTGTCGCTCGCGCCCGGCGCCCCGCGCTGGACTGCGGGCCGCCCCGAGCTGAAGGCCGAGCTCGACGCGCTGCAGCGCCGCATCGCCGCCGGCGCGCTGCGCCCGCCGAGCGTCTTCGCCCGCGAGGCTGCCGAATGAGCGCGCCGGCGACGCCGAAGCTGCGGGTCGCGGCGCTGAGCAAGCGCTATCCGAACGGCGTGCTCGCCAACGACGCCGTCTCGCTCGAGGTGGCGGCCGGCCGCGTCCACGGCGTTCTCGGCGAGAACGGCGCGGGCAAGTCCACGCTGATGAAGATGCTCTACGGGCTCGAGCGGCCCGATGCCGGCGCGATCGAACTCGACGGCACGCCGCTGCGCCTGCGCGGGCCGGCCGACGCGATCGCCGCCGGCATCGGGCTGGTGCCGCAGCACCTGCAGCTCGTCGGCTCGATGACGGTCGCCGAGAACGTCGTGCTCGGCGACGAGCCGCTGCGCGGCCTGCGTTTCGACCGTGCCCGGGCCGAGCGCGAGGTAAGGGCGCTGGCCGAGCGCTGGAGCCTCGCGGTGGATCCGGCGGCCGGCGTCGCCGGGCTGTCGATCGGCGAGCGCCAGCGCGTCGAGATCCTCAAGACCCTGCGGCGCGGCGCGCGGCTGCTGCTGCTCGACGAGCCGAGCGCGCTGCTGTCGCCGCCCGAGGCGCAGCGGCTGTTCGGCGCGCTCGCGGCGCTGGTGCGCGCCGGCCTGACGCTGGTGCTGATCACGCACAAGATGGCCGAGCTGTGCGAGTTCTGCGACGACTTCACCGTGCTGCGCACCGGCCGCGTCGCCGGCGCCGGGCGGGTGCGCGAGCACGCCGCGGCGCGCATCGCCGAGATGATCGTCGGCCGCCCGCTCGAGCCGCGCGCCACGCCGCGCGCCGAAGCCCCGGTGGTTCGCGCGGCGGCGGCGCCCCTCGTGCGCGTGCGCGGCCTGTCGCTTGCACGGGCGCAGGGCCGCCCGGCGCTCGATGCGCTGTCGTTCGACATCGCAGCCGGCGAGATCCTCGGCATCGCCGGCGTCGAAGGCAACGGGCAGGACAAGCTGGCCGAGCTGTTGTGCGGCGCCGTCGCGCCCACCGCCGGCAGCGCCGAGATCGACGGCCGCGGCTTCGTCGGCCGCGGCGTGCGGCATGCGCGTGCGCTGGGCGTCGGCTGCATCGCCGAAGACCGGCTGCACGGCGGCCTCGCGCCGCAGCTCAGCGTGGCCGACAACGCGGCGGCGCTCGACTACTTCGCCGCGCCCCTGTCGCGCCGCGGCGTGCTCGATCCGGCCGCGCTGCGCCGGCGCGCGCGCGGGCTGATCGATGCCTTCGGCATCCGTGCGCGCGACGAGTCGGTCGCGGTGACCGCGCTGTCGGGCGGCAACATGCAGAAGCTGCTGGTCGGCCGCGAGCTGGCCGCGCGGCCGCGGCTGCTGATCGCGAGCCAGCCGACGCGCGGCGTCGATCTCGGCGCGGCGCAGACGCTGCGCCGCGCGCTCGCCGAGCTGCGCGATGGCGGCGCCGCGCTGCTGCTGATCTCGGCCGACCTGGACGAGCTGTTCGAGCTGGCCGACCGCATCGCGGTGCTGTTCGAAGGCCGGCTGGTCGCCTGCTTCGACGCCGGCACGGCCGACGCCCAGGCGATCGGCCGTTGCATGACCGGCATGCGCGCCGATTCCGTGCTGGCGGAGCCCGCCTGATGGACGCTTCTCTGCGCCGCTCCTTCGTCGCGGTCGCCGTCGCGCTGGCCGCCGGCTTCCTGCTGACCTGCTGCGTCAGCGACGAGCCGGTGCGCGCCTACCGCGTGCTGCTCGCCGGTGCGCTGCCCGACCTCGCCTGGAGCGCCGACGGCGGCTGGACGCTGCGGCGCCTGACGCGCTTCAGTGCGGTCCTGGAAGACACGATCACGCTCGCGCTGCTGGGCCTCGCCGTGCTGTTCGGGCTGCGCGCGCGGCAGTTCTCGATGGGCGCCGACGGCCAGCTGTTCGTGGCCGCGCTCGCGGCCGCCTGGGTCAGCGTGCAGCTCGCGGCCTTCGGCGCGCTCGCGCTGCCCGCGGCGGCGCTCGCGGCGGTCGCGGCCGGCTTCGCCTGGGGCGCGATCCCCGGCGTGATGAAGGCGCGCTGGCAGGCCAACGAGATCGTCACGACGCTGATGCTCAACATCGTCGGCATCCAGCTCTACCGGCTCGTGATCACCCACGCCTTCAACGACCCGGCGGCCGGCTTCCTGGCGGCGCCCGCGTTGCCCGAGGCGGCGATGCTCGCGCCGTGGTGGCCGCGCACGCGGCTCACCGCCTTCGTGCTGCTCGCGCCGCTGGCGGTGCTGGCGGCCTGGTTCGTCCTGCACCGCACGACGCTGGGCTACGAGATCCGCGCGGTCGGCGATGCGCCGGACTTCGCCGCGCGCTGCGGCATGCCGGTCGCGCGCACCGTCGTGCTGTCGATGGCGCTCGGCGGCGCTTTCGCGGGGCTGGCCGGGCTGCACCTGTCGAACGCCGTGTTCCTGCGCCTGCCGGTCGAGCTGAGTCCGGGCATCGGCTTCGAGGGCCTGGTCGTCGCGCTGCTCGCGCGCAACGAGCCGAAGGCGGTGCTGCCGGCGGCCCTGTTCTACGCCTACCTGAAGGCCGGCGGTGCGGCGATGGAGCGATCAAGCGACGTGTCGCGCGAGGTGGTGCTGGTCATCCAGGCGCTGATCGTGATGTGCGTCGTCTGCGAGCGCTTCGTGCCCGCCGCGCTGGCGCGCGCCTGGCAGCGGCGCACGCGGGGGGCCGCCGCATGAGCGCCGAGCCGGCGGCGCTGGCGCTGGTGGCCGCGGCGGTGTTCGCCGCCTGGATGCGCGCGGCCGCGCCGATCGTCTTCGGCGCGCTCGGCGCGCTGGTCTCCGAGCTGGCCGGCGTGATCAATGTCGGCATCGAAGGGCTGATGCTGGTCGCCGCGTTCTTCGGAGTGGTCGGCTCGGCGTTCGTGCCGGTCTGGTTCCCGCAGCTCGCCGGCTGGGCGCCGTGGGTCGGCGCGGCCGCGGGGCTGGCGGCGGCGCTGCTGCTGGCCGTGCTGCTCGGCGTGTTCCACCTCGAGTTCGGCGCCGACCTGATCGTCGCCGGCATCGGCCTGAACCTGCTCGCGGCGGGGCTCACCGTGTTCCTGATGGTGACGATCAGCGGCGACAAGGGTTCGACCGCGAGCCTGGCCAGCGCCACGCTGCCGAGCCTGCGCGTGCCCGGCCTCGAGGCCGCGCCGTTGCTCGACGCATGGATCAACGGCGAAGGCGGCGAGGGCCATCACCTGCTCGTGTACGCGGCCTTCGTCGCGGTGGCCGCGACCGCGTGGGCGCTGCGCCGCACCCGCTTCGGGCTGCGGCTTCGCGCGGTCGGCGAGAACCCCGAGGCCGCGCGCGCGGCCGGCGTGCCGGTCAAGCGCGTGCAGTACCTCGCGCTGGCGGCCAGCGGCCTGCTCGCCGGACTCGGCGGCATCTACCTGAGCATGGGCTACCTGAACCTCTTCCAGGCCGACATGTCGGCCGGGCGCGGCTTCCTCGCGTTGGCCGCCGTCTTCCTCGGCGCGCGCCGGCCGCTCGGCACGCTGGGCGCGGCGCTGCTGTTCGGCGCTTCGGCGGTGCTGGCCGCGCAGCTCGGGCTGCTGAACGTGCCAGCCCAGGCGCTCTACATGCTGCCGCCCATCGTCACGCTGCTCGCGATGCTGGTCATCGCCGAGCGCCGCATGCGCCGCGAGCGGCGCGCGCTGCAACGCGCCGCCGCCGCCCAGGCCGCGGCGGCCAACCCTTCTTCTCTCGCACCAGGAGCTTGATCGACATGGACACGCTCGACAGGATCCGCGGCTCGCTGTTCCTCGCCGGCATGGGCGATGCACTCGGGGCCCAGACCGAACAATGGACGATCGCCGAGATCGCCGAAGCGCACGGCGGCCTCGTCACCCGCTTCGGCACGCCGCCGCCCGACACCTTCGCCGGCGCCAACGGCGGCCGATCGGCCGAGGTCACCGACGACGCGAGCCAGATGTACTACCTCGCGCGCGCGCTCGTCGCCGGCGGCGGCGCGCTCGACCGCGCCGGCTGGATCGCCTGCCTGCTCGACTGGGCCGACACCTGCCCGAAGGCCGGCTTCATGGGGCCGAGCACCGAGGGCATCGTCAAGGCGCTGCGCCGCGGCGAGGACGTCTCGCGCGTGGGCGTGATCGGCCGCTCGAGCCGCAAGATGACCACGGTGGGCAATACCAATGGCGCGGCGATGCGGGTCGCGCCCTGCGGGCTGGTGCATCCGGGCGACCTCGAGGCCGCCTGCGAGCAGGCCTTCGTCACCTGCCTGCCTTCGCACGACACCGACGTCGCCATCTCCGCGGCCTGCGCGATCGCCGCCGGCTGCGCGCAGGCCATGGCCGGCGACGGCCTCGACGGCGTGCTCGGCGCCTGCCTGCGCGGCGCGACGATCGGCGAACGGCTCGGCCGCGAGCGCGCCCGTGCGGTCGCCGGGCCGCAGGTGCTCGCCCGCGCTGAGATGGCGCTGGAGATCGCGGGCCGCGCCGGCGGCGACGACCTGCGCTTCCTCGCCGAGATCGAGCGCAAGGTCGGCAATTCGGTGCTTGCCGCCGAATCGGTGCCGGCGGCCATCGGCGTGCTGGCCTATGCGAAGGGCGACCCGCTGCGCACCATCGCGCTGGCCTCGTCGATCGGCAACGACACCGACTCGATCGCCGCGATGGCCGGCGCGATCGTCGGCGCGATGGTCGGCGAGCGGCGCCTGCCGGCGGCGCTGCTGGCCGAGTTCATCGAAGCCAACCGTGCCGACTACGCGCTCGACGCGCTGGCCGAGGGGCTGGCCGCGATCGCGGCGCAGCCCGCCGCCGAGGTGCCGCGATGAACGCGCCGGCCACGGGTACCGGGCGCTACGACCTGGTCGCGGTCGGCGATCCGGTGCTGGACATCGTGATCCGCGGCTCGCGCCTGCCGCGCTGGGACGACAAGCAGCTCGGCGCGTCGGCGCAGCGCTTCGCCGGCGGGACCGAGGCCAACGCCGCCTGCGCGGCCAGCCGCCTGGGGCTGGCGGTGGCGATGTTCGGCAGCCTGGGCGACGGCCCCGAAGGCGGCTTCCTGCTCAGCGAGCTGCAGCGCTACGGCGTCGGTTGCGGCTGGCTGTCGCGCCGCAGCGGCGTCTCGACCGCGACCGCCATCGTCTACGTCGCCGACGGCGGCGAACGCGCGATCACCTTCGTGCCCGCGCGCGACACCGCCGACCGCAGTGACCAGCTCGGCGCGATGCTGCGCAGCACCCGCTGCGTCTACACCGTGCCGTACGACGCCGCCGCGCTCGACCGGCTCGCCGCCGCGGCGCGCGGCACGGGCACCGAGCTCGCGGTCGACATCGAGCGCGCGGTGGTGGCCGCGCCCGGCGTGTGGACGGCGGTGGCCGGCAGCGCCGACCTGATGTTCTTCAACGAGTCGGGCTTCTTCGCGGTGGCCGGCCGCGCCGCGACGATCGAGGCCGCCCAGGCGCTGCGGCGCACGACGCGCGCGCGCGTGCTCGTCGTGACGCTCGGCGCGCTCGGCGCGCTGGCCGTCGACGACCAGGGTCGCGCCGCGCTGCAGGGGGCCTACCGCGCGCGCGTGGTCGACGCCACCGGTGCCGGCGACTGCTTCAACGGCGCCTTCCTCGCCGCCCACCTGCGAGGCGCGGATCTGCAGGCCGCGCTCGCGCAGGGCTGCGCGGCGGCGTGCCTGTGCGTGGAAGCGACCGGCGCGCGCGCCGTGACGCTGAGCGCGCAGAGCGTCGCCGAGGTGCAGCAGTCGCGCACCGCCGCCTGCATCGCCGCCGAACTGGAGGCGCGCCCTTGAGATCGCTGCTCGTGTTCGGATCGATCAACCTCGACCTCGTGATCCGCGTGCCGCGCCTGCCGCAGCCCGGCGAGACGCTGATGGGCGGCGCGCTGCGCCTCGCACCCGGCGGCAAGGGCGCGAACCAGGCGCATGCGGCCGCGCGCTACGGCGTGCCGGTGCGGCTGGCCGGCGCGGTCGGCGACGACGACTTCGCCGGCATCGCGCTGGCCGGCCTGCAGCACGGCGCGGTCGATCTGCGCGCGGTGCGCCGGCTGCGCGGCGCGGCTACCGGCGTCGCGACGATCCACGTGGCCGACGACGGCGAGAACGCGATCGTCGTCTCGCCCGGCGCCAACGAGGCGCCGTGCGCCGACTGGATCGGCGCCCAGGGCGCGGCCGACACCAGCGTGCTGCTGCTCCAGATGGAGGTGCCGGCGGCGCAGTCGCTCGCGCTCGCGCGGCGCGTCAAGGGCTGCGGCGGCCGCGTGCTGTGGAACCTGGCGCCGGCGCACGGGCTGGCGGGCCTGGACACCGCTTGCATCGATTGGCTCGTCGTCAACCGCCATGAGCTGCAGGCGCTGGCGGCGTCGCGGGGCCTGGAGGCCCCGACGCCCGAGGCCTGCATCGAGCGCGTCGCCGCGGCCACCGGCTGCACGGTGATCGCGACCCTCGGCGCGCAAGGCGCGCTCGCCTGTACGCCGTCGGGCGCTCGCGGCACGGCGGCCGCGCTGCCGGTAGCGGTCTGCGACACCACCGGCGCCGGCGACACCTTCTGCGGCGTGCTCGCCGCCGCCTTCCACGAAGGCGCCGGGCTGGACGATGCGCTCGCGCACGCCACCGCCGCCGCCAGCCTCGCCTGCCGCCAGCACGGCGTGCAGGCCGCGCAGCCGACGCGCGCCGAGATCGAGGGGGCGGTCCGATGAGCGCGCTCGATGTCGTGATCGATTGCGACCCTGGCATCGACGACGCGCTCGCGCTGTTCGTCGCCGCCGCGTCGCCCGAGCGGCTGCGGCTGCTCGGCGTGAGCTGTGTCGCCGGCAACCGGCCGGTCGAGACCACCACCGCCAACGCCTGCCGCGTGCTCGGCGCGGCCGGCCGCACCGATGTGCCGGTCCATGCCGGCGCCGCGCAGCCGCTCGCGCCGCACCCGGCGCGCTGCAACCTCGTGCACGGCGAAGACGGCCTCGGCGGCGTCGCGATCGATGCGCCGCCGGCCGCGCAGGCCGAGCTGGCGGCGAGCTTCCTGCTGCGCACGCTGGGCGACGGGCCGGCCGGCAGCGTCACCGTGGTCGCGCTCGGGCCGCTGACCAACCTGGCGCTGGCCGAGCGCGCCCGGCCCGGGCTGCTGCGGCGTGCGCGCTCGGTGGTGGTGATGGGCGGCGCGGTCACCTGCCCCGGCAACGTCACGCCGCGCGCCGAGTTCAACTTCCACGCGGACTCGGTGGCGGCGCAGGTGGTGCTTGCGGCCGGCGCGGAGGTCGAGCTGTTCGGGCTTGACGTGACCTCGAAGGCGGTGATGTCCGCCGCCTGGATCGACTCGCTGGCCGCGCTCGACGGGCGTTGCGCGGCGCTCGCGCACCGGATGCTGCGCGCCTACGCGACGCAGGACGCGCTGCTGCACGACGCCTGCCCGCTCGCGTGGCTGCTGCGCCCCGCGCTGTTCGCTTCGCAGTCGTGGCGCCTCGACGTCGACGCCTCGCCCGGCGACAGCCAGGGGCAGGTGCGCGGCGAGCCGATCGCCGGCTCGATCGCGCTCGCGCGCGGCGCGGCGCGCGTGCACACGCAGGTCGACACCGCCGGCCTGCTGGCGCTGGTGGCGCAATGCCTGGCGCGCCTGCCGTGAGCGCGGCTCAGAACCGCAGCCGGTTCGCGTAGCCCGTCATCTCCAGGTAGCCGCGGCCGACGCGCGCGCCGCGCGCGTCGAGCAGATCCGACAGGCCCTCCCAGTACACGCTGCCCGTCGAGCCGCTGCCGTCGAGCTCCTGGGCGTCGAGCCGCGCCTTCACCTCGAAGCGGCCGGCGGGCGTGTCGACGCGCCACTCGACCGGGTAGACCGCCTGCGTCGCCGCGCTGCGCCAGCGCCGCCCCGGCTCGAAGCCGACTTCGTCGGCGCCGAAGTTGCGCAGTTCGCCGCGGGCCGATCGGAAGCTGCCGCCCGCCCACAGCGCACTGCCGTCGGCGCGGCGCAGCCGGAAGGCGGTCAGCGCGCCGCCGTCGTCGAGGTTCATGCCGATCCAGTCCCAGCCGACCGCGTCGGGCGCGAGCAGCGCGTCGCTCCATTCGTGGTCGAGCCAGGCGCGGCCGGTGACCGTCAGCGTGCGGCCCTCGATGCGCAGGCTGCCGCGCACCGCGAGCTGCGGCTCGCTGAGGTACAGGCTCGCCTGGTCCGGCTGCGGCCCCTTGCGCGAATAGCCGCCGTCGCCCTGGCGCAGCACCGGCTGCGTCGCGACGAAGTCGAGCTCGTAGCCGAAGCCGGCCGCGGCGTTCGCCTCGACGACGGCGCGGTAGCGGTGGCCGGCCGGCGCGCTCGCGTCGGGCAGGCGCGCGAGGCTCCAGTCGCGCAGGCGCACCTGCGTGTCGGCGGTCGAGGCCTCGGCGATGCCGAAGCCGGCCCGGGCGATGCGCTGGTCGTGGCGCAGCCGGCGCGCGAGCGGATCGGTGATCGCCGCATGCGCGAACAGCAGCTGCCGGGCGGCGAAGCGGCTCGGCGAATCGGCGGCGAGGCCGGTGCGGCTGCGAAAGAAGGTGATCTGCCCGCCGTAGGGCTCGGCGCTGCCGGGCACGTCGAGCGCGGCGGTGATGTACCACCACTCGATCGCCTGCTGCGGATGCGAGCCGAAGTCGCGCGGGAACGCGAGCGGCGCGCCCGGGCGCACGGCGCCCGGCTCGCGCGCGGGCGGCGGCTCGGCTGCCGGTGCGGGCGCAGGGCGCGGGGTGCCGGCAGGCGCGGCGGCGCCCGCGCGGCGCGAGGCGAGCAGCGCCAGCGCCGCGCCCAACAGCTCGCGCCGAGCCGGGCGCCTCACCAGTCCTCCTTCACCGCGGCGATCGCGTCGCGCGACGCGGCGTGCCGCGCGGCCACCACCGCCGTCAGCGTGCCGGCGGCCACCACCGCGAGCGCCAGCGCCGCGAGCCGCGCGAGCGGCAGCCGCAGCTCCATCGTCCAGTGAAAGCTCTGCGGGTTGACGACGTGCACCAGCACCACGCTGACCGCGAGGCCGAGCAGCGTGCCGAGCAGCGCGCCCGCGGTCGTCCATGCGAAGCCTTCGCCGGCGACGACCGCCAGCACCTGCCGCCGCGTGAAGCCCAGGTGCGCGAGCAGCCCGAACTCCTTGCGCCGCGCGAGCACCTGCGCCGAGCCGCTGGCCGCGATGCCGAACAGGCCGATGCCGATGGCCACCGCCTGCAGCCAGTAGGTCACCGCGAAGCTGCGGTCGAAGATGCGCAGCGAGATCGCGCGGATCTCGCTGGCGCGCGCGAACTCGAGCGGCTCCTGGGGCGCGGCGGTGCCGTCCGGCGCGGCGAGCTGCGCGGCGCGCTCGCGCAGGCGCTGCTGCACGGCATCGAGAGCGGCGCCGGGCATGAGGCTCAGCGCGAGGTCGTTGACGCGGTCGTCGCCGGTGAGCGCGACGAAGTCGCCGCGATCGACCGCGACCGCGCCGAACTGGCGTGCGTAGTCGCGCCACACGCCGCGCACGAAGAAGCGGCGCGAACCGCCGGCCAGCGGCAGCGCGAGCGTCGTCCCCGGCCGCGCGTCGTAGAGCGTGACCATCGCCTCGCTGACGTAGAGGCTGGGCAGCGCCGCATCGGCCGGCAGGAGCTCGCCGACCAGCGGCAGCGACCGCGCCGGATCCGCGAGCGGGCGCGCGATCAGCGTGACGGCCGGCCGGGCCGGATCGAGCGGCAGCGACAGCGCGCGCAGCGCCTCGCCGCGCGCGACCTCCGGCATCGCGAGCGCGGCCTCGACGAAGTCGGGCGGCAGCCAGGCGCCCTCGGCGCCGGGCGCGCCGCCGGGCGCGGTGCGCACGTACAGGTCGGCCGGCAGCACCACGTCGAGCCACTGCGTCACCGCGTCGCGGAAGCTCGCGACCATCACCGTCAGCGCGACGGCCAGCGCCAGGCTCGCGACGACGCCGGCCACCGCGATCGTCGCGCTGTGCCGCAGGCGCCGCGCGCGTTCGAAGGCGAGCAGCAGCAGCGGCTGCGACGGCCGCGGCGCCAGCTTCAGCAGCAGCCCGACGCCCGCCGGCACGCAGGCGATGCCGCCGACCAGCAGCAGGGCCACGGCGACGTAGGCCGCGAATGGCAGCCCGCCGATCGGCGGCAGCAGCGCGAGCAGCGCGCCGGCGAGCATCAAGGCCGGCCCGGCCCAGGCCTGGGGCGACGCGGTACCGCGCGCGCGCGCGACGAAGACGTCGCCCAGCCCCTTCAGGCCCTGCGCCGGCGCGAGCCGCTGCGCGCTGCGCGCCGGCAGCCACGCACCGACCAGCGCGGCCGCGACGCCAAGTGCGCCGTAGATCAGCGCCGCGAGCGCGTCGAAGCGCAGGCTCGGCGCGACGCCGGGAAAGTAGCCGCCGCCGAGATCGCCGCCGAGCCAGTGCAGCGCCGCGTACGCGAGCGCGGTGCCGGCCGCGAGCCCGAGCGCGCTGCCGACACCGCCGAGCACGAGCGCCTCCGCAAGCACCAGCCCAAGGCGATCGCGCGCCGCCAGGCCCAGCACGCCGAGCAGCGCGAATTGGGGCTGGCGCTTCGCGACCGACAGGCTCAGCACCGAGAACACCAGGAAGGCGCCGGTGAACAGCGCGACGAGCGCGAGCACGGTCAGGTTCACCCGGTAGGCGCGCGACAGGTTCGACAGCCGCGCCTCGCTCTGCTGCGGCGTCGCCGCGCGCAGCCCTTCGGGCAGCGTCAGCTCGCGCTGCAGCGCGGCGGCGTCGGCGCCGGGCGCGAGGCGCAGGTCGAGGCGGTCGATGCGGCCCAGCCGGTCGAACGCGGTCTGCGCGCCGGCGATGTCGGTCACCGCGAGCGCCGCGCCGCCGGCGGCGACGCGCCCGGCGACCGCGAATACGCGCTGGCCGAGGCCGCTTTGCAGCTGCAGCCGATCGCCCGGCTGCAGG
Organism: Methylibium sp.; assembly: GCF_035762065.1. Taxonomy (GTDB): domain Bacteria; phylum Pseudomonadota; class Gammaproteobacteria; order Burkholderiales; family Burkholderiaceae_C; genus Methylibium. The sequence continues at coordinate 116,113 of NZ_DASTPW010000048.1, read as the reverse complement.
CCCAGCGTGCGCTCGGCCGCGGCATTGAGGAAGACGCGCGTCGGGTCGAGGATCGCGAGCCGGTCGTCCGTGCCGACGGCCCGCGCATCGACCCGCGGCAGCAGGCCCGGCGACAGCGCCGGCGCGACCAGCGGGTCGAGCCCGAGCAGCTTGATCGGGCGGCGCCGGCCCGAGGCATCGAGCGCGTAGGTGTCGATCTCGATGACCGGCGAGGCGAGGCTCACCTGCGGGTGCATCGCCACGCGGCCGTAGACCGCTTCGTCGAAGCCGCCGGTGCCGGCGCGCACGCTGAGGTCGGGTTCGCCGTTGACGCTGCGCACCGCCGCGCCGAACTCGGCGAGCGCCGAGCCGTTGATCAACTGCACCGCGAACGCGAGCGCGACGCCGAGCGTCACCGCGAGCACCGCGGCCGCATGGCGCAGCGGGTGGTGGCGCAGCTCGGGCCAGGAGAGCTGTCCGAGCAGCACAGGCAGGGCGGCGGTGGCGCGCATCGCGGCGGGGGGCCCGGCTCAGGCGGCGACGATGCCGCTCGCGGTCAGGCGCAGCACGCGATCGGCGCGCGCCGCGGCGGCGGCGGAGTGGGTGACGAGCAGACAGGCCGTGCCCTCGCGCTCGAGCTCGGCGACCAGCGCATCGAGCACCTTGTCGGCGGTGCCGGCGTCGAGGTTGCCGGTCGGCTCGTCGGCGAGGATCAGCCGCGGCTTGTGCACCAGCGCGCGCGCGATCGCGACGCGCTGCAGCTGCCCGCCGGAAAGCTGCTGCGGCAGCCGGTCGCCCAGGCCCGCGAGGCCGACACCGGCCAGCATCTGCGCGACCCGCGGTGCCGCGGCGTCGCGCTTGTGGCCCAGCAGCAGCAGAGGCAGCGCGACGTTGTCGGCGACGCTCAGGTGCGGCAGCACGTGGAAGGCCTGGAAGACGAAGCCCAGCGCGCGCCGGCGCAGCGCGGCCTGCTGGGGCTCGGCGAGGCGCGTGACCTCGGCGCCGTCGAGCCGGACGCTGCCTGCGTCGACCGTGTCGAGCCCGGCGATCGCATGCAGCAGCGTCGATTTGCCGACACCCGATTCGCCGAGCAGCGCGACGAATTCGCCGGCGCGCAGTTCGAGCGACACCTGCTCGAAGACGGCGCTGTCGCCGTAGCGCTTGGCCAGGCCTTCGACACGAAGCAACGGCGTCATCGGTGCGAGCCGGTCATCGGGAGCACCGAGCGCAGGACTTGCTCGGCGGCATCGGCCGCGTCACACGCGACGACCTGCCGCCATGGCATGGAGCGCAGCCAGGTCATCTGCCGCTTCGCGAGCTGCCGCGTCGCCGCGCTGCCGCGTTCGAGCAGCTCGTGCCATGCGGCGCTGCCGCGTTCCAGGTCGGCGCCCGCATCGAGCGCCTCCCACACCTGCCGGTAGCCGACGCAGCGCATCGACGCGAGCGAGGCGTTCAGGTCGGCGCGCGCGCGCAGGCCGCGCACCTCGTCGATCAGCCCGGCGTCGAGCATCGCCGCGAAGCGCTCGCCGATGCGCCGGTGCAGCCAGCCGCGGTCGGCGGGTTCGAGCGAGATCAGCGCGATGCCGGCCGGCGCGGAACGCTCGGCTTGGAAGTCGCGCGTCAAGCGGCCCGTCGTCAGGCTCGACATCGGCCGGCCGGTCATGCGATGCACTTCCAGCGCGCGCTGGATGCGCTGCGCATCGCGCGGCGCCAGCCGTGCCGCGGTGAGCGGATCGACCTGCGCCAGCTGCGCGTGCAGCGCCGGCCAGCCGCGCTCGCGGGCTTCGGCGTCGATCGCCGCGCGCAGCGCCGCGTCGGCGGGCGGCAGCGGGTCGATGCCGTCCCAAAGCGCCTTGAAGTACAGCATCGTGCCGCCCACGAGCAGCGGCCAGGCGCCGCGTGCGCGGATCGCGGCGACGAGCCGGCGCGCATCGGCGGCGAAGCGCGCGGCGGAGTAACTCTCGGCCGGATCGACGAGGTCGATCAGGTGGTGCGGCAGCGCCGCACGCTCGGCTGGGCTGGGCTTGGCCGTGCCGATGTCCATGCCGCGGTAGACGAGGGCCGAGTCGACGGAGATCACTTCGAGGGGCAGGTGCTCGGCGAGCGCGAGCGCGGCGGCGGTCTTGCCGGCGGCGGTCGGGCCGGCGAGGGCGATCACTTCGAGCGGCTTCATGCCGCACGGCGCGCGAGCGCGCGGCTGCGGCCGCGCGGGCGCACGGCCTCAGACCTGCGCAGGCTCGCCATCGCGCTGCACCCAGGTCCAGGCGACGAGCGCCGTCGCCACCGCGCAGCCGCCCACCGTGTAGGCCAGGGCGCGCGGCGTGCCGTCGAAGCGCCAGCCGAGATAGGAGCCGATCGCGAAGGCGGTCACCGCCAGCGCGAAGCCGGCGAGCGAGGCCGCCGCGCCCGCTTCCTGGGGGAAGGCGCCGACCGCGCCGGCCTGCCCGCAGGGCTGGTGCTGGCCGTGGCCCACCGCATACAGCAGCTGTGGCAGCACGACTGCCCAGATGCTGCGCACGTCGGCAGCCGCCAGCGCCGCCATCGAGAGCCCGCCGGCAAGGCTCAGCCAGGCGCCGCGCGCGACCGTTCCGCGCGGTCCGAAGCGCGCCAGCCAGCGCCGGCAGACGACGGTGCCCGCGACATAGGCGACCGAACTGCTCGCGACCACGAGACCGCAATCGAGACTCGACCGCCCCAGCACCTCGATCAGCACGAACGGCGAGCCGGCCAGGAAGGCGAACACGCCGCCGTAGGTACAAGCCGTCAGCGCCGTGTAGGCGCGGAACTGGCGGTGCCGAACGATGCGCCACCACGCGGCGGCAAGCCTGGCAGGCTGCAGCGCGTCGAGCCGCAGCGCCGGTGCCGTCTCGGGCACCCGCAGCGCGACGAAGCCGAGCGCCCCGGCCGCGTAGATGCCGAGCACCGCGAGCGTGGCGCGCCAGCCTAGTCCTACCGCCACCAGCGCGCCGGCCAGCGGGCAGGCCAGCGCAACGATCCCGAGCCCGGTGAGGCCGCGCGACATCGCCGTCATGCCGTCGCGCGGCGCGTACAGGTCGCGCACCATCGCGCGCGCACACACCACCGCGCAGGCAAGACCGACGCCCTGGACCGCGCGCCATGCGACGAGCGCTTCGATCGACGCGGCCACGGCGCCGCCGAAACCGGCCAGCGCGTACAGCGAGAGCCCGCCCAGCAGTAGCGGCCGTCGGCCGTAGCGATCGGCGAGCGGGCCGGCGACGAGCTGCGCGAAGCCGAAGGCGAGCAGCAGCGCCGACAGGCTGAACTGCGCCTGCCCCGCGCTCGCGCCGAGCGCGGCGCGCAGCGCCGGCAGCGCGGGCAGGTAGAGATCGGTCGAGACCGGCTGCAGCCCGAGCAGCAGCGTCAGCGCGACGATCGCCGTCCTGCCCTGCACGCGCTCGCGGGCGGGAGCGGCGATCGGGGTTGCGCTCGGCTGCTCGACGACGGCCATCGGCGCCCGTTCAGAACGTCTCGAACGGGCCGAGGTAACGCCACTGGCCGGGCGCCATCTCCCCCAGGCCCACGCGGCCGATGCGGATGCGCTTGAGCGCGAGCACCTGCAGGCCGACCGCCTCGCACATGCGGCGGATCTGGCGGCGCTTGCCTTCGCGCAGCACGAAGCGCAGGTGCTGCTCGTTCGCCCACGAGACCTTCGCCGGCTTCAGCGGCTGGCGATCGAGTTCGAGGCCGTGGCGCAGCTGCTCGAGCCGGTCGGCCGGGAAGGCCTGCTTCAGGTCGGCGGCGCCGGGCTGCTCGGCCCAGGCGACGTGGACGACGTACTCCTTCTCGATCTTCGTGTCGGCGCCGATCAGCGCCTTCGCGACGCGGCCGTCCTGCGTGAGCACCAGCAGGCCGGTGGAATCGACGTCGAGCCGGCCGGCCGGCACCAGGTGGCGCAGCTGGCTCGGGTGGAAGCGCATCGGCTGGTGATCGCCGCTCCAGCGGCTCGCCGCGTTGACCAGCGTCGCGGCCGGCAGGTGGCCGTCCTCAGCCTGGCCGCTGACGATGCCCAGCGGCTTGTGCAGCAGGATGGTCACGCGCTTGGCCTGCTCGCTGCGCGCGATCGGATCGACCTCGATGCGCTGGCCGGGATGCACCCGCGCGCCGAGCTGGTCGACCACCTCGCCGTCGACGCGGACCAGCCCGCGCTCGATCCATTCGTCGGCCTCGCGGCGCGACGCGAGGCCGAGTTCGCTCATGCGCTTGGACAGGCGGGGCAGTTCGTCGGCGGCGCTGGCCGGCAGGGCCGGAGCACGCGGGGCAGGACGCGGCGCGCGAGCGCGCAGATCGTCGGCGCGCGGCGGCGCGCCGTGCGCTCGCACCGGCCCAGCGCGGCGCTCGTCGGGCCGCACGCCGCGTGTTTCGGCACGCGGACGGCTGTCGTCGCGCCGCACGCCGCGCGCTTCAGGACGCGGACGGCGCTCGTCGGGCCGCACGCCGCGCGCCTCGGGGCGAGGACGGCGCTCGTCAGGCCAAGGGGCGTGTGCGTCGGCGCGGCCACGGCGCTCGTCGCGCGCCGCCGGGGCGCCGCGATCGTTCGGGTTGCGCCGCGGCCGGCCGGTTTCGGCGCGCTCGCCGGGCCGCGGGCGTCGCTCGTCGCGTTCGTTCCGCTCGGCACGTTCCGCGCGCTCCGCCTGCGCCTGCGCGAGCGTCGGATGCACGCGCTTGATGCCGCCCGCGCGCAGCGGCGCGCGCTTCGTGCCCGGCGGTTGCGCCGCGCGTTGCTTGTTCAACTTGATCGTCGCCATGGTCGCTCGATTGGAGCATGCGACCCGCGACGCCCCGGTGCGCGGACGCTAAGGACTCGCTGCGCCCAAGGGCGGCAGGACGCCCGCGCCACCCAGCCCGAACAGCTCGTGCAGGGCCTCGCGGTAGGCCGCCTCGCCGACCGCGTTGGTGCTGTGGTGCGAGCCGCCGTCCACCAGCAGCCAGCGCTTGGGCTGCGCGGCCTTGTCGTACAGCGAGCGGCCGAGCGCCGGCGGGATCAGGGTGTCCTTGCTGCCGTGGACGATCAGCACCGGCGCACCGACCTCGCCGATGCGCTCGACCGCCTCGAAGCGCTGCGTGATGAGCGGCCCGAGCGGCAGCCAGCCCCAGCGCATGCTCGCGAACACGTCGGGGATGCTCGTGAAGCTGCCTTCGACGATCAGCCCGGCCTCGTCGGTCACCCGCGACGCCAGGTCCACCGCGATCGCGCCGCCCAGCGAGTGGCCGAAGATGTAGCGCGGCGCGGCCGGCTGCCGTGCGGCGAGCCACTGCCAGGCGATGCGCGCGTCCTCGCGCGCCAGCGCTTCCGAAGGCAGCGCGGCCGAACTCTTGCCGAAGCCGCGGTAGTCGATCGCGAGCACGCTGAAGCCGAGCTCGCTCATGCGGCGCACGCGGCTCGCGCTGCCGGTCACGTCCCAGCGCGCGCCGTGCAGGTAAAGCAACACCGGCGCATCCGCCTGTGCGCGCGCGAGCCACACGCCATGCAGCCGCGAGCGCGCGCCGGTCTCGGCTGAAGCGAAATCGATCCAGACGTCCTCCATGCCGAGCGTCGCGTTCGGCCCGGCCCAGGGCGTTTCGGTGACGGGCCGGAAGATCCACTCGCGCTGCCGCTCGTCGAGCGTGGAGCAGCCGACGAAGACGGCCAGGGCGAGCAGCGGCGCAAGGAGGGCGGCCAGGCGGCGAGCCGGGCGGCGGAGGAGGGGAAGGCGGAGTCGGACGGTCGGGTACTGCATCGGCCAGAGGAGAAGACGGCGGAAGAGGTGGGTCAGCGGCCCCGGAGGAAGCGCGCGTCGAGGTCCTTCAACGTGAGTTGACGCCAGGTCGGCCGTCCGTGGTTGCACTGATCGGCGCGTTCGGTGCGCTCCATGTCACGAAGCAGCGCATTCATCTCGTCGATCGTCAGCCGGCGGTTCGCACGCACCGCGCCGTGGCAGGCCATGCTGGAGAGGATCTCGTGCTGCGCGCGGGCAATGGCCTCGCTGGCTTCGTGCTGCGCCAGCTCGGCAAGCACCGCGCGGGCGAGCGCGACCGCATCGCCGCCGCCCAGCGCCGCCGGCTGCGAGCGCACCGCCAGCATCCCCGGCCCCAGCGGCGCGACGTCGAGCCCGAGCCGGCGCAGCGTCTCGACGTGGCTTTCGGCGGCGGCGATCTCGGCCGCGGTCGCGGCGAAGCTCGCCGGGATCAGCAGCGGCTGCGCCTCGATGCCGTCGGCCTGCCGCTCGGCGAGCGCGGCCTTCAGCCGCTCGTAGACGACGCGCTCGTGCGCCGCGTGCATGTCGACGATCACCAGGCCTTCGTCGTTCTCCGCGAGGATGTAGATGCCGCCGAGTTGCGCGAGCGCTCGGCCCAGCGGTTGACCGGCAGGCCGATCGACGGGCGCGTCGGGCGGCACCGCCGCCGCCGCGGGCTCGCCGGGCCACGCGAAGCGGGGCTCCCCGGCGACCAGCCGCAGCGGCTGCTGCTTCGCCGGGGCGGGGTAGGCGACCGGCGCCGAAGCTTCGTTGGGCTCGAACAGCGCCGGCCGCGCGACCTCGGCGCGCGGCAGCGCGAGCGCCGCCTCGGCGGCACGGCGCACCGCCTCGTGGATCGCGCGGCCGTCGCGGAAGCGCACTTCCATCTTGGCGGGGTGCACGTTGACGTCGAGCCGGGTCGCGTCGAGCTCGATGAAGAGCAGCCAGCTCGGCTGGCGCTGGCCGTGCAGCACGTCGTCGTAGGCGCTGCGCAGGGCATGCGCGACGAGGCGGTCGCGCACGTGGCGGCCGTTGACGTAGAGGTACTGCAGGTCGGCGCGGGCACGCGCGGCATCGGGCAGGCCGACGCGGCCCGAGAGGCCGCACACGGCGTTCGGGCCGCGCAGCGGCACGGCGCGCGCGGCGGCCGCTGCGTCGAGCGCGCGGCTTCCGCGCAGGAAGTCCTCGCCGAGCGCGTCGCGCACCCGTTGCTCGGCGCTGCCGCGGCGCCATTGCGCGACCGGCTTGCCGTCATGCCACACGAAGAACGCCACCTCAGGGTGCGCGATCGCATGCCGGCGCACCGCCTCGACGCCGTGCGCGAGCTCGGTCGCGTCGGTCTTCAGGAACTTGCGGCGCGCCGGCGTCGCGAAAAACAGCTCGCGCACCTCGACCGTGGTGCCGGTCGCGCGCGCCGCCGGCGCCAGCTCGCCGGAGCGCGCGTCGAGGCGCAGCGCATGCGGCGCGCCCGCGGCGCGGCTGGTGATCGCGACCTCCGCGACCGAGGCGATCGCCGCCAGTGCCTCGCCGCGGAAACCCAGCGTCGCGACGCTCTCCAGCTCGGCGAGCGAGCCGATCTTGCTGGTGGCATGGCGTTGCAGGGCCAGCGCGAGCTCGTCGGCCGGGATGCCGCTGCCGTCGTCCTCGACCGCGATGGCGCGCACGCCGCCGGCGGCGAGCCGCACGGTGATCTCGGTGGCGCCGGCATCGAGCGCGTTGTCCACCAGCTCGCGCACGACCGAGGCGGGCCGCTCGATCACTTCGCCGGCCGCGATCTGGCTGATCAGCTCCTCGGGCAGCGCGCGGATGGGCCGGCGCGCGGCGGTGGAAACGGGCGCTCCGGCGTGCATCGGCGCGATTCTAGGAATCGCGCCGGCCCCGACGGGCCGGGCGTCACGAGGCGGTCGGGATAATCGCGCCCCCATGGAACTCGCCACCGCGCTGATCGACTTCATCCTGCACGTCGACGTGCACCTCGCCGCCTTCGTCGCGGACCACGGGGTGTGGGTCTACGCACTGCTGTTCGCGATCGTCTTCGTCGAGACCGGCGTCGTGGTGATGCCCTTCCTGCCGGGCGACTCGCTGCTGTTCGTCGTCGGGGCGATGTGCGGGGCGGCGCTGATGAGCCTGCCGCTGGCGATCGGCGTGCTGCTGGTCGCGGCGATCCTCGGCGACCAGTGCAACTACCTGATCGGCCGTCACTTCGGGCCGAAGGTCTTCCAGTGGGAGCAGTCGCGCTGGTTCAACCGGCGCGCCTTCGACCAGGCGCACGCCTTCTACGAGAAGCACGGCGGCATCACCATCGTGCTCGCGCGCTTCATGCCCTTCATCCGCACCTTCGCGCCCTTCGTCGCCGGCGTCGCCGAGATGAACCGCACGAAGTTCAGCGCCTACAACGTCGGCGGCGCGCTGCTGTGGGTGCTGAGCATCGTGCTGGCCGGCTACGTCTTCGGCAACGTGCCGTGGGTGAAGAGCAACCTCGACAAGATCATCTGGGCGCTGATCCTGATCCCCGGGGTGATCGCGCTGGTGGGCGCCTGGCGCGGGCGCCAGCGCGCCTCCGCCGCCTAGGCGAGCCTCAGGCCTGCCTGCGCTTCGCGAGCGGCGGGTTCTTCGCGAAGTAGCGCTCGATCCCGTCCAGCAGCGCGTCGACCAGCTTTTCGCGGTGGTCCTCGCTGCGCAGCAGCTTTTCCTCGTCGGGGTTCGAGATGAATGCCGTCTCGACGAGGATCGAGGGCACGTCCGGCGCCTTCAGCACCGCGAAGCCGGCCTGCTCGACGTTGCGCTTGTGCAGCCGGCCGACGCGGCCGATGCGGCCCAGCACCTCGGCGCCCAGGCGCAGGCTGTCCTTGATCTGGGCGCTGGTGCTCATGTCGAGCAAGGCGCGGTTGACCGCCGCGTCCTTCACCTTCACGTTCACGCCGCCGATCAGGTCGGCCGCGTTCTCCTTGTTCGCGAGCCACTTCGCCTCGACGCTGCTCGCGCCCGATTCGCTCAAGGCGAACACCGAGGCGCCACGCGCGTGCGGCTTGACGAAGGCATCGGCGTGGATCGAGACGAACAGGTCGGCCTGCACCCGCCGCGCCTTGCGCACGCGCTCGTGCAGCGGCACGAAGAAGTCGGCGTCGCGGGTGAGCATCGCGCGCATGTTCGGGCGCGCATTGATGCGCCGATGCAGTTCGCGCGCGACGTGCAGCACGACGTCCTTCTCGCGCAGGCCGGTGGGGCCGATCGCGCCCGGGTCCTCGCCGCCGTGGCCGGGGTCGATCGCGACGACGAAGAAGCGGTCGGTGGCCTTCGGCGCCGCCGGCGGCTCGGCGGCCGGCGCGCCGGGGCGGCCTTCGATGCGGCCGATCAGGTCGCCCAGCGCGTCCTGCACCGCGGAGGCGGCGCGCTCCGAAGGCGTGGCCGCCCGGTCGGCCGTGGCCTTGTCGTTCAGCAGCGCGAGCAGCGGGTCGCGCTCGGCCGTGGGATGCAGGTCGAACACCAGCCGGTGGCGGTAGGCCGCGACCGGCTCGAGCGTGAACACCTGCGGCAGCGTCGGCTGCTTCAGGTCGATGACGAGCCGCACGACGCGCGGCCGCGTCTGGCCGACCCGCACGCCGGCGATGTAGGGATCGCCCGGCGCGATGCGGCCGACCAGCTCGCGCAAGGCGCCGTCGAGCTCGAGCCCCTCGATGTCGATCACGACGCGGTGCGGATTGCCGACGACGAAATGCCGCGCCTGCAAGGCGGTGTCCGATTCGAGCGTGACGCGCGTGTAGTCGGCCGCCGGCCACACGCGCACCGCCAACAGCGTCGCGCCGAACGCGAGCTGCGCGGGCCCGAGCGACAGCACCAGCGTGCCGCAGGCGGCGCCGAGCCAGCGCCGGCGGTGGATCACCGCTCGGCTCCCGCGGTCGAGACGGCGTCGATCAGCGCGAGGCCGCGTTCGCTGAAGGCCGCCCAGCGCACGTCGCGCCCCTCGTCCTGCCGCGTGCTCAGCTCGATGCGCAGGTCGCAGCGCGGCAGGTCCCTCGCATGCTCGGCCCATTCGACGAGCTTGAGCCCCGGCTGCGCGAAGAGGTCGCGAAAGCCCGCGTCTTCCCATTCGCTGCCGCGCTCGAAGCGGTAGAAGTCGAAGTGCCATGCCGCACCGCGCCCGGCCGGCAGTTCGTAAGGCTCGACCACCGCATAGCTCGGGCTCTTGATGCGGCCGCGCACGCCGAATGCGCGCAGCAGGTGCCGAACGAAGGTCGTCTTGCCGGCACCGAGCGGGCCGGCGAGTTCGACGGTGGCATGCAGGGTCGCCGGCTCGACCGCGAGGCGCTGCGCGGCGGCGGCGCAGGCGGCCTCGTCGGGCCAGGTGGCGAAGCGCGTTTCTAGAATCGATGCATGCATGAAGCAGGGCACGGCGCGACGGTGGGCGAGGGGACGGGCAGGCCTGTCGTCAACGTGCTCGATGGGCTGCGCGAGGACGCGCAGCGGCTCGGATTTTCCCAGATCGGTGTGGCCGGGATCGATCTGTCCGAGGCGGAGCCGGGTCTTCTCGGCTGGCTCGAACAGGGCTTCCACGGCTCGATGCACTACATGGCCGCGCACGGCCTGAAGCGCGCGCGGCCGGCCGAGCTGGTGCCGGGCACGGTTCGCGTCGTCACCGCGCGGATGGACTACCTGCCGCGCGACACGCGCGAGGGCTGGCAGGCGATCGAGTTCGACCGCCTGCGCAACGCGCGCCGCGCCGGCGTGTCGATCTACGCCCGCGGCCGCGATTACCACAAGGTGCTGCGCGCACGCCTGCAGAAGCTGGCCGACGCGCTGGCCGGCCGGCTCGGCCCGCTGGGCCATCGCGTGTTCGTCGATTCGGCACCCGTGCTCGAAGTCGAGCTCGCGCAGCGCAGCGGACTCGGCTGGCGCGGCAAGCACACGCTGCTGCTGTCGCGCGAGCGCGGCTCGATGTTCTTCCTCGGCGAGATCTACGTCGATGCGCCGCTGCCCGTGACGGCGCCGGCCGAGCCGCACTGCGGCAGCTGCCGCGCGTGCATCGACGTCTGCCCGACGCAGGCGATCGTCGGCGAGCGACGACTCGACGCGCGGCGCTGCATCAGCTACCTGACGATCGAGCACGACGGCCCCATCCCCGTCGCGTTGCGCGCGGCGATCGGCAACCGCATCGTCGGTTGCGACGACTGCCAGCTGGTGTGCCCCTGGAACAAGTACGCGCAGCGCGCGAGCCTCGCCGACTTCGACGTGCGCTCGGACATCGCCGAGCCGCAGCTCGTCGAGCTGTGGGCATGGTCCGAGGCGGAGTTCCTGCGCCGCACCGAAGGCAGCGCGATCCGCCGCATCGGCCACGCGCGATGGCAGCGCAACCTGGCGGTCGCGCTCGGCAACGCCTGGCGCGAAAGCGGCGATGCCTCGATCGCCGCGGCGCTGCAGGCCGGGCGCGAGGCGGCCACGCCGATGCTGCGCGAGCACATCGACTGGGCGCTGGCGCAGCGTCAGCCGAGCCCCGCCCGCATCGCGATCCATGCCGGCAGCGTCAGCATGCCGAGCAGCGTCGAGACGGTGACGAGGCCGGCGACGAACGGCCCGTTGCCGCCCATGCGCACCGCGAGCACGTAGGCGCTCGAGGCCGTCGGCATCGCGGCGAACGCGACCAGCACCGTCCACTGCGCGGCGTCGAGCGCGAGCCACAGGCCGAGTGCGAGCGCGAACGCCGGCAGCGCCGCATGGCGGATCGCAAGCAGCGCCGCGGCGAGCTTCGGTGCGGCGGTGAGCCCGCCGAACTGCAGGCCGGCGCCCACCGCCATCAACCCGAGCGGCAGCGCCGCGGCGCCGATGCGTTGCAGCGTGGTGCCCATCGCGTCGGGCAGCCGCAGGCCGAGCAGGTTGGCGGCGAGGCCGCCAAGCGTGCTCAGGATCAAGGGGTTCTTCGCCAGCTCGCGCAGCAGCGGCTGGCCGCCTTCGCGCGCGAGCGGCAGCACCGCGGCGGCGTTGCAGACCGGCACGCACACCGCCACCAGGATCGCCATCTGCGCGACGCCGCCCGCGCCGCCCAGGCGCTCCGCCATCGCAAGCGCGACGTAGGAGTTGAAGCGGAAGGCCGTCTGCGCGCCCGAGGCATGCAGGCGCCGGTCGACGCCCGGCCAGCGGCCGAGCAGCCAGGCGAGCGCGACGCCCAGCGCCACCGTCGCGAGGCCCGCGCCCGCCAGCGCGAGCGCGTCGCCGGGCTGCAACGGGTTGCGCACGATCGACGTGAACAGCAGCACCGGGAACAGCAGGTAGTACACGAGCTTCTCGGCCGCTTCCCAGACCGGCCGGCCCAGCGCGGTGGCGCGGCAGACGACGAAGCCGACGACGATCAACAGGAAATCGGGCAGCAGCAACAACAGGTCGTGCACCGGTCGAGCTTACGTGCTGCCCGAAGGGGTTTCCTCGCTCGGCATCCGTCGTGGGAGCGGGCAAAGTGGCCGCTGCTGCCTTTCGAACACTCGCTACAGGAGATCCGATGTCCAAGCTGTCCTTCGTGGCCCCGGCGCGCCGGCGTTTCATCCTTGCGACTTCGCTGCCGCTGGCCGCGGCGCTGGTCGGCGCCGGCATCGGCGATGCCCGCGCGCAGGCCTACCCGGCGGCCAAGCCGGTGCGGCTGGTGGTGCCGTTCGCGCCGGGCGGCACGACCGACATCATTGCCCGCGTCGTCTCGGAGAAGCTCAACGGCCCACTGGGCCAGACGGTGCTCGTCGAGAACAAGGCCGGTGGCGGCGGAATCATCGGCGCTGCCGAGATCGTGAAGGCCGCGCCCGACGGCTACACGCTCGGCATCGCGACCGTCTCGACCACCGCGTCGAACCCGGCGATCAACCCGAAGACGCCCTACAACCCGCTGACCGACTTCACGTCGATCATCAACATCGCCGCGACGCCGAACGTGATCGCGGTGCATCCCAGTTTCCCGGCGCGCGACTACAAGAGCTTCGTCGCCGAGCTGAAGAAGAACCCGGGGCGGTACAGCTTCGCCAGCTCGGGCACCGGCGGCATCGGGCACCTGCAGATGGAGCTTTATAAGAGCCTCACCGGCACCTTCGTCACCCACATCCCCTACCGCGGCGCCGGGCCGGCGCTGAACGACACGGTCGCGGGCCAGGTGCCGATGATCTTCGACAACCTGCCCTCGGCGCTGCCCTTCATCAAGGACGGCCGGCTGATCGCCATCGTCGTCGCCGCGCCCGAGCGGCTGGCCGCGCTGCCGAACGTGCCGACGTTCAAGGAAGTCGGCCTCGAAGGCGTGAACCGCATGGCGTACTACGGCATCCACGGGCCGAAGGGCCTGCCGAAGGACGTCGTCGACAAGGTCAACGCCTCGGTGCGCAAGACGCTGGAGGACCCGTCGGTCAAGAAGAAGATCGAGGACACCGGCTCGCTGATCGTCGGCAACACGCCGGAGCAGTTCGCGCAGCAGACGAAGGCGGAGTTCGACGTCTACAAGAGCGTGGTCGAGAAGCAGAAGCTCAAGCTCGAATGATCCGGCTTCGGCATGCGGCGCAGGCACACTGCACCGCATGCCTGCGAGCACGGATGCCGGCGCCGTCGGCGATGACAGCACCGCAGCGATCGACCGCTTCGTCGACGCGCTGTGGATCGAGGACGGCCTTGCCGCCAATTCGCTCGCGGCCTACCGGCGCGACCTGAACCAGTTCGCCGCCTGGCTCACCGCGCACCAGGGGCGCGGCCTCGACGAGGCCACCGAGCACGACTTGCTCGCCTACGCCTCCGCGCGCCACCGGGCGAGCAAGGCGACCAGCGCGAACCGGCGCCTCGCCGTGTTCCGGCGCTACTTCCGCTGGGCGTTGCGCGAAGGCCGGCTGACGGCCGATCCGACCCTGCGCCTCGAGCCTGCCAAGCAGGCGGCGCGCGTGCCGAAGACGCTCACCGAAGCGCAGGTCGAGGCGCTGCTCGCCGCGCCCGACACCGCGACGCCGCTCGGCCTGCGCGATCGCGCGATGCTCGAACTGATGTACGCGAGCGGCCTGCGCGTGAGCGAGCTGGTCGGGCTGAAGAGCGTGCACCTGAGCCTGGCCGACAACGCGCTGCAGGTCACCGGCAAGGGCAGCAAGGAGCGGCTGCTGCCCTTCGGCGAGGAGGCGCGCGCGTGGCTCGTGCGCTACCTCGACGAGGCACGCGCCGCGATCCTCGGCCGGCGGCCCGGCTCCGCCAAGGGCGCCACGAGCGACGCGCTGTTCGTCACCGCGCGCGCGAGCCGCGCCGGCCACGCGATGACCCGGCAGGCCTTCTGGCTCGTCGTCAAGCGGCATGCGCGGCACGCCGGCATCGTGGCCCCGCTGTCGCCGCACACGCTGCGCCACGCCTTCGCGACCCATCTGCTGAACCACGGCGCCGACCTGCGGGCGGTGCAGATGCTGCTGGGCCACGCCGACATCTCGACGACGCAGATCTACACCCACGTGGCGCGCGAGCGGCTGAAGCAGCTGCACGCGGCGCACCATCCGCGCGGATGAGACGACGCACCGCGGCCGCGCTCGCTGCAGCCGGTGCCGGCCTCGCGCTCGGTGCCGGCTGGCTCAAGCGCGGCCAGGTCGTGCGGGACGCGGCTCCGCTCGAGCCGCCGTTCGAGCCGCAGCGCTGGGACGACGACGCCGGCACCTGGCGCTTCGCACCGCCGCCCGACCGCTTCTCGCCCGACGCGCTGCTCGACCTGCGCTCGATGAACGAAGCGGTCGCCGGCGAGACCGGCTTCGTGCGTGCGGACGGGCAGGGCGGTTTCGCGCGCGGCGACGGCCGGCCGCTGCGCTTCTGGGCCGTCAACAGCGACGTCGGCCGGCGCCCCCACGAAAAGCGCCCGCTGTGGCCCGAAGCCGCGCCCGATCTCGCGCGCCACGCCCGCTTCCTCGCGAAGCGCGGCGTCAACCTCGTGCGGCTGCACCGGCAGATCGCCCCCGACCTCGAACGCACGCCGAAGGCCGCGCTCGACGACATCGACGAGCGCGAACGCGACGGCATCTGGCGCACCGTCGCCGCGATGAAGCGCGAGGGCATTTACACCGCGCTGTCGCCCTACTGGGCGGCGTGGATGAAGTTCGCCGCGCACTGGGGCATCGGCGGCGGCGCGCAGCAGCCGGCCTGGGGGCTGCTGTTCTTCGACCCGCAGCTGCGCGCCGCCTACAAGACCTGGCTCGCGAAGCTGCTGGTGCCGCCCAATCCCTACACCGGCGTGCCGCTCGCCCTCGAGCCGGCGCTGGCGCTGCTGCAGCTGCAGAACGAGGACAGCCTGCTGTTCTGGACCGCCGGCGCGATCCAGGGCGCGCAGCGCGAGGCGCTCGAAGCGCAGTTCGCCGCGTTCGCGGTGCGCAAGCACGGCTCGATCGAGAAGGCACGCGGCGCGTGGCAAGGCGAGCGCGATGCGCGCGACGGCGATGCCCGCGTCGCGCTGCTCGACTGGTGGCTGATGACCCAGCCGGCTTCGGCGCTCAAGCCCGGCCGCGCGGCGCGCGTCGCCGACCAGACGGAATTCCTCGCACGCACGATGCACGGGTTCAACGAGGAGATCGTCGAGCATCTGCGCGGGCAGGTCGGCGCGCGCACGCTGATCAACGCCGGCAACTGGCGCACCGCGAGCGCGGAGCGGCTGAACGATGCCGAGCGCTGGAGCTACGGGCCGGGCGAGGTCGATGCGGTGAACCGCTACAACACCGGCGTCCACCAAGGGCCGAACGAAGCCTGGGCGGTGGCCGCCGGCGACCGCTACACGAGCCCGAGCGCGCTGCTCGATCCCGGCCTGCTGCCCACCGCCGTGCGGCGCAGCGGCGGCCGGCCGATCGTGGTCAGCGAGGGCACGTGGGTGATGCCGCATGCCTGGGCGGTCGAGGGGCCGTTGCTGGTGGCGGCGCATGCGGCGCGCGCCGGGGTCGCCGGCTACATGTGGTTCGCGACCGAGTCGGAGGGCTACGCACCGCCGATGTCGGCCAACGGCTTCCTGGCGTCGCAGGCGAAGTGGAGCTTCGCGACACCGGAGCTGCTCGGGCAGTTCCCGGCCGCCGCGCTGATCTATCGGCGCGGCGACATGCCGACCGCGCCGGTCGCCGTGGAAGAAAGCCGGCCGCTCGCGGCGCTCTGGCAGCGCGAATCGCCGGCGCTGGCCGAGCGCGACGGCTTCGATCCGAACCGCGACGCCGGCGCCGGCCCGCGCGTCGGGCAGGCGGCCGAAGGCGCGGCGTCCTCCCGCGGCTTCCTGGCCGGGCCGGTCGTCGTGCGCTTCGAGGCCGGTCGTGCCGAGGTCAAGCTCGCCGACGCCGCGAGGCAGCGCGCCGCCGGCCGCGAGTTCCGGCTCGACGACACGCTGGGGCTGCTGCGCATCGACACGCCGCGGGCGCAGGCGGTGGTCGGCCGGCTCGCGCACGCGGGGCCGCAGCGGCTCGGCGACGTCGAGATCGCCTCGCGCGACGCCTTCGCGGCGGTGGCGGTCGTGTCGCTTGACGGGCAGCCGCTCGTGCAGGCCGGGCGGGTGCTGGTGCAGGTCGCGACGCCGGCACGGCCCGAGGGCTGGGCCGAGCGCGCGACGACGCTTGCGCCGGGCGAAGCGCAGCGCCGCATCGACGCCCGGCTCATCGAGAGCCACGGCGCGGCGCCGTGGCGCGTGCGCCGGTCGAACGTCGTGCTGCGCTTGTTCGACAGCCGGCTGCGCGAGGCGGTGGTGCTCGACGCGAACGGCGAGCCGCTCGCCACGCGCCTGCTCGAACGCGACGCGGCCGACGGCTCGATCCGCATCGAGCTGCCGTCCGACGCGATGCACCTGCTGCTGCGTCGCTGAACCCGAGCGGGCCGCAGGCCCAAGCCACGTGCCCGCGGGCCGGGGCGGCATGTCGCGTGCTACTGTCGCCTCGTTGGCGTGCGGGCCGCGCACGCCGTCGAGCCGAGGAGTCGCGATGAGCTCGTCGAACGATGCATCCGCCGGCGCATCGACGCCCGCCCCGCGCCGGCGCGCGACGCTCTACAGCCGCTCGGCCGGCGCGCGCGCAGGCGCCGTGGCGCCGGCGGTGTCGGTCGCGAGCGCGGCGATGTCCGCGCGCCATCCCGCCATCGAGCCGGACGCGAAGCCGGCCCGGGCGCCCAAGCCGCCGAAGCGTTCCGAGCCCCTGACGATCAGCCGCCGCGGCGCGCGCTACGCCGCGTTCGCGGCGCTGCTGCTCGCGGTGACGCTCGGCGTGCTCGTCGCGGCGCCGTGGCGCGACCAGGCCCGCGTGTTCAGCCAGGAAGACATCGACGCCGCGGTGCTGCACACGCTCGAGACCAAGAACCTGCCCTCGCGCGCCGCGCGCGCGGCGGCGACGGTGATGCCTTCGATCGTGCTCGTGCGCGGCAATCCGGCCGAGCCGAAGAAGCCTGCCGAGATGGCGACCGACCCGAAAGCCGAAGGGCCGAACCCGGAGGCGCCGAAGCCCGGCGCCGATCCCGCCAGGCCGGGGCGCGCGGTCGGCACCGGCGTTGTGATCGCCGACGACGGCACGGTGCTGACCAGCTGGCACGTGGTGGCCGGCGCCGAGCGGATCGTGCTGACCTTCCACGACCGCAGCGAGTCCGAGGCGGTGATCGTCTCGGTGCGTGCCGACAAGGATCTGGCGGTGCTCAAGCCGAAGCGCGTGCCCGACGACCTGCAGCCCGCGACGCTGCGTACGACCGCCGGCGTCGCACCGGGCGACGAGGTGGTGGCGGTGGGCTTCCCGTTCGGCATCGGGCCGAGTGTGTCGGCCGGCGTCGTCTCGGGCCTGGGCCGCGAACACCGCATCGGCTCGCGCCAGGACGCGCAGGGCAACGAGCGCGGCGGCCTGGTGCTCACCAACCTGATCCAGTTCGACGCCGCAGCGAACCCCGGCAATTCCGGCGGCCCGCTGGTGACGATGGACGGCCAGGTGGTCGGCATCGTCTGCTCGATCCTGAACCCGACCGACCAGGCGGTCTTCATCGGCATCGGCATGGCGGTGCCGATCGAGGACGCGGCGCAAGCCGCTGGCATGCCGCCCGCCTGAACGCCTGCGGGAACGCCGCCTGCCGCCCATCTCGCTTTCCGAGGTTCCGATGACCGACTCGCCCTTCACCCTTCAGCCGCCGATCAAGCCCGAGGACGTCGCCGCGCAGATGCAGCGCGTGCTCTACGAGGTGAAGAAGGTCGTCGTCGGCCAGGACGCCTTCCTCGAGCGCGTGCTGATCGCGATGCTGGCCCAGGGCCACCTGCTCGTCGAAGGCATGCCGGGCCTCGCGAAGACGCAGACGGTGAAGACGCTCGCCACCGTGCTGGCCGGCGGCTTCCGCCGCATCCAGTTCACGCCCGACCTGGTGCCGGCCGACCTGGTGGGAACGCGCGTGTTCAACCAGAAGACCGGCGACTTCACCACCTCGCTCGGCCCTGTCTTCACGAACCTGCTGCTGGCCGACGAGATCAACCGCGCGCCGGCCAAGGTGCAGAGCGCGCTGCTCGAAGTGATGCAGGAGCGGCAGGTCACGATCGCCGGCACCACGCACAGGGTCGCCGAGCCCTTCCTTGTGATGGCGACGCAGAACCCGATCGAGACCGAGGGCACCTACCCGCTGCCCGAGGCGCAGGTCGACCGCTTCATGATGAAGGTGCTGGTCGGCTATCCGAGCGAGGAAGAGGAGTACGCGATCGTCGAGCGCGTCACCGGCCCGGCCGCGTCGATCGGCCCGGTGATCGGCAGCGACGAGCTGCTCGCCTTGCAGAAGGCTTGCCGCAGGAGCTTCGTCGAGCCGTCGCTGATCCAGTACGCGGTGAAGCTGGTGAACGCCACGCGCGATCCGGCCCGCCACGGCCTGCCCGAGCTCACCGCGCAGATCGCCTTCGGCGCGAGCCCGCGCGCGAGCATCCACCTGATCGAAGGTGCGCGCGCGCTGGCGCTGCTGCGCGGGCGCGACTACGTGCTGCCCGAAGACGTCACCGAGCTGGTGCCCGACGTGCTGCGGCATCGCCTCGTGCTTTCCTACCAGGCGCTCGCCGAAGGCGCGGCGCCCGATGCGCTGATCGCCGCGCTGCTGCGGCGCATCCGCCCGCCGGCGACGCCGCTCGCATCGCGCGGCGGCTTCGCCGGCCCGGCCGCCGCGCGGGACGGCGGCGAAGAAGCCGAGAAGGCAGCCGCCGCATGATCGGACGCCGGCCTCGTCTGGTCACGCCACCGGCCGCCGCGGCGCCGGTGCCGGCGGTCGATGCCGAGCGGCTGCTGCGCGGCCTCGAATGGAAGGTGCTGCGCCGCCTCGACGGCGCGCTGCACGGCGACTACCGCGGCCTGCTGCACGGCCCCGGCGACGACCTCGCCGACCTGCGCGAGTACCAGGCCCACGACGACGTGCGCCACATCGACTGGAACGTCACCGCGCGCCTGGGCGTGCCGCACGTGCGCCGCTACCACGAGGATCGCGACCTGAGCGCCTGGTTCCTGGTCGATCTGAGCGCGTCGGCCGAGATCGGCGCGCGGCGTTCGCGCTCGACCGTCGCGCTCGAGTTCGTCGGCCTGATGGCGAGCCTGCTCGCGCGGCGCGGCAACCGCGTCGGCGCGCTGCGTTATCGGCGCGGCGTCGACGGCATCGTCAGCCCCGGCAGCGGCCGCCGGCAGGTGCTGCGGCTGATGCACGGGCTCGCGGTGGCGCCGGCGATGCGCGTGGCGGTCGCGCGCAGCCCGGGCCGGCCGGAAGCCGGCACGCGGCTCGGTGAACTGCTCGAAGCCGCCTGGCCGCTGATGAAGCGGCGCAGCCAGATCTTCGTCGTCTCGGATTTCCACAGCGAGCCCGGCTGGCAGGCGCCGCTCGGGCGGCTCGCGCAGCGCCACGAGGTGCTGGCGGTGCGGCTCGTCGACCCGCTCGACGGCGCGCTGCCGCCGCTCGGGCTGGTGGTGATGGGCGATGCCGAGACCGGCGAGCAGCTCCTCGTGGACACCGCCGACAAGCGCCTGCGCGCGCGCCATGCGCAGGCGCTGGCCGAGCGCGAGGCGGCGCTGCAGGACGGCCTCGCGGCGGCCGGTGTCGATGCGCTCGAGCTCTCGACCGAAGACGACCTCGCGGATGCGCTGACGCGCTTCGTGCAACTGCGCCGCCGCGTCGCGCGGCAACGCGGCGCCGGTGCGGCGGCCGTTGCCCAGGGAAGCGCCGCAGTCGCGGCGCCGGGAGCCGGCCGATGAAGATGCCGATCTTTCTGTGGCCCGAGTTCCTCTGGGGCCTGCTGCTGCTGCCGGCGCTGGTGCTCGTCTACTGGCTGCTGCTCAAGCGCCGCAAGCGCGTCGCGCTGCAGCTGGCGAGCCTGTCGCTGGTCAAGCAGGCGGCGGCCGGCCGTTCGCCCTGGCGGCAGCACTTGCCGCCGCTGCTGTTCCTCGTCGCGACCGCGTTGCTGCTGTTGTCACTCGCGCGGCCCCAGGCGGTGCTGCGGCTGCCGAGCCAGCAGCAGACGGTGATCCTCGCGATGGACGTCTCCGGCAGCATGCGCGCGACCGACGTGCAGCCGAGCCGCCTGGAGGCGATGCAGGCCGCCGCGCGCGCCTTCGTCGAGGAGCAGCCGCCGTACACGCGCATCGGCGTCGTCGCCTTCGCCGGCACCGCCTACCTGGTGCAGCCGCCGACGCGCTCGCGCGAGGACGTGATCGCCGCGATCGACCGCTTCCAGCTGCAGCGCGGCACGGCGACCGGCAGCGGCCTGATCGTCTCGCTCGCGACGCTGTTCCCCGACGCCGGCTACAGCGTCGATGCCATCCAGGCTGGCGCCGACGGCGGCACCCGCAGCGCGCCGCTGGGCATGAAGCCGCCCGAAGGCGTCGACCCGCGCAACGGCCAGAACCCCGGCGCGATGAAGCCGGTGCCGGCCGGCTCGTACCACGAAGGCGTCGTGATCCTGCTCAGCGACGGCCAGCGCACCACCGGCCCCGACCCGCTGACCGCCGCCAAGATCGCCGCCGACCGCGGCGTGCGCGTCTACACGGTGGGTGTCGGCACCAAGGAAGGCGGCGTGATCGCCTTCGAGGGCTGGTCGGTGCACGTCAAGCTCGACGAGGACACGCTCAAGAGCATCGCGACGATGACCCAGGGCGAGTACTTCTTCGCGGGGACCGCGATGGACCTCAAGAAGGTCTACGAGACCCTGAACACGCGGCTCGTCTTCGAGACGCGGCAGACCGAGGTGACGGCCTTCGTCGCGGCGCTCGCGCTGGCGGTGCTGCTGCTGTCGGCGGGGCTGTCGCTGTGGTGGTTCCACCGCGTCGTCTAGCAGCGCCCGAGGGCCGGGCCGCGAGAATCCGCGGCCATGGACCACAGCTTCGCCTCCGCGCTCGTGCTGCTGCTGCTCGTGCTCGACCCGTTCGGCAGCCTGCCGATCTTCATTTCGGTGCTGCAAGGCGTGGCGCCCGAGCGGCGCCGCATCGTCGTGCTGCGCGAGGCGACCCTAGCCTTCGCGGTGCTGCTGGCCTTCATGGTCGCCGGCGACGGCTTCCTGCGCCTGATGCATCTGTCCGAGCGCTCGCTCGAAGTGGCCGGCGGCGTGATCCTGCTGATCATCGCGATCCGGATGATCTTCAGCTCGGGTTCGCAGATCTACGCGTCCGACGCCGCCGATTCGTCGACGGCGAGCGGCTCGCCGCGCGAGCCCTTCATCTTTCCGCTCGCGGTGCCGCTGCTGGCCGGCCCGTCGGCGATGGCGACGGTGCTGCTGCTCGCGTCGCGGCAGCCGCAGCAGCTGATGCAGTGGGTCGGCGCCGTGACCGCGGCGATGCTGGTGTGCGCCTCGGTGATGCTCGCCGCCGACCGCATCCGGCGCTGGCTCGGCGAATCGATGGTGTCTGCGGTCGAGAAGCTGATGGGACTGGTGCTGACCGCGATCGCCGTCGAGATGATCCTCGCCGGCCTGAAGCGCTACTTCATCGGCACGCTGTAGTCAGCGCTTCAGCGCATCCAGCTCGGCCGCCGTGAAGCCGGCGGCGGCGCGTGCGTCGAGGTTGAGCGGCGGGCGCGGCTTCGGTGCGTCATGGCGCTCGGCGAGCTCGGCGTAGGTCGCGACCGGATCGAGCTTCGCGCGCTTGCACAGCCAGCGGTACCAGTGGTTGCCGATCGAGACGTGGCCGACCTCGTCGCGCAGGATGACGCCGAGGATCTCGGCCGCGCGCTCGTCGCCGGCCTCCCGCAGCTTGGCCTGCAGCGGCGGCGTCGCGTCGAGGCCGCGCGCTTCGAGCGTGCGCGGCACCAGCGCCATGCGCGCGAGCACGTCGCCGGCCGTGCGCTCGACCATGCTCCACAGGCCGTCGTGCGCGGGGAAGTCGCCATAGCGGTGACCCAGCGTGCGCAGGTGCTCGACGAGCAGCGCGAAGTGCTGCGCCTCCTCGTCGGCCACGAGCAGCCAGCCCTTGTAGTACGCGGGCGGCATGCCGGCGAAGCGCCAGATCGCGTCGAGCGCGAGGTTGATCGCGTTGAACTCGATGTGCGCGATCGCGTGCAGCAGCGCGGCGCGGCCGGGCCGGGTGTGCACCGAACGCTGGGCGAGCGAGCGCACCGGCACGAGCTCGGGCTTCGCCGGGCGGCCGGGCAGCGCGCGGGCCGGTTCGAGCCGCACGGCGGGGTCGATCGGCAGTGGCGCCTTCCGGTAGCGCGCGGCATGCGCGAGCGCCTGCACGGCGGCAAGCTTGGCCTCCGGCTCGGCGATCTCCAGGCACGCGAGCGCGCCGCGGCGCAGCTCGGTCGGCGCGAAGGCTGCGGCAGGGCTCATCCTTAAAATTCTGCACTCGACTTCGGAGCTTCCATGGCGCTGTTCAGCCTCGACGACACGAGCCCCCAGGTCCACGAAACCGCCTACGTCGCCGACAGCGCCGAAGTCATCGGCGCGGTGAGCCTGGCCGAAGGCGCGAGCGTGTGGTCGAACGCGGTGATCCGCGGCGACAACGAGCCGATCGCGATCGGCGCGCGCAGCAACGTGCAGGAGGGCGCCGTGCTGCATACCGACCCGGGCTGCCCGTTGGTGATCGGCGAAGGCGTGACCGTCGGCCACCAGGCGATGCTGCACGGCTGCACGGTGGGCGACGGCTCGCTGATCGGCATCCAGGCGATCGTGCTGAACCGGGCGCGGATCGGGCGCGACTGCATCGTGGGCGCCGGAGCCGTGGTGACCGAAGGCAAGGAGTTTCCCGACGGCAGCCTCATCGTCGGCAGCCCCGCGGTCGTCAAGCGCACGCTCGACGCTGCGCAGATCGCGAAGATGCGGCAGGGGGCGCAGGGCTACGTCGAGCGCACCCTGCGCTTCAAGCGTGGCTTGAAGCGGGTCGGCTGAGCGCCATCTGCGCACGGGCGACACAAGCGCCGGGCCGCCCCGAGCCGGCTCGCCATCCCTCGGGGGATCGACCGGCGTACTCCACGGGCAAGGGGCTGACATGAGCGAACTCCACAAGTTTCTTTTCGAGGGCCTGCCGGTGCGCGGCATGCTCGTGCGCCTGACCGACGCCTGGGGCGACCTGCTCGCGCGCCGGGGCGTCGAGCGGGCTTATCCGCAGCCGGTGCGCGAGCTGCTCGGCGAGATGTCGGCGGCCGCGGTCCTGATGCAGGCCAACATCAAGTTCGACGGCGCGCTGATCCTGCAGCTGCACGGCGACGGGCCGGTGAAGCTGGCGGTCGCCGAGGCGCAGCCCGATCTGGCGCTGCGTGCGACGGCGACGCTCGTCGGTACCGTCGAGCCGGGCAGCGGCCTCGAAGCGCTGGTGAACCCGCACGGGCGCGGCCGCTGCGCGATCACGCTCGACCCGCGCCAGCGGCTGCCGGGGCAGCAGCCCTACCAGGGCGTGGTGCCGCTGCACGGCGACCGGCGCGAGCCGCTGGCCGAGCTTGCGCAGGTGCTCGAGCACTACATGCTGCAGTCGGAGCAGCTCGACACCAAGCTCGTGCTCGCGGCCGACGACAAGATCGCCGCGGGACTGCTGATCCAGCGGCTGCCGGTCGAAGGCGCCGGCAACCTCGGCGACGCGGGCGAGCGCAACGAGGACGGCATCGGCCGCAGCGAGGACTTCAAGCGCATCGCGATGCTCGCCGGCACGCTCACGCGCGCCGAGCTGCTGAGCCTGGACGCCGACACCCTGCTGCGCCGCCTGTTCTGGGAAGAGAACCTGCGCCGCTTCGCGCCGCTTTCCGGCGCGAACGGCCCGCGATTCGCCTGCAGCTGCTCGCGCGGCCGCGTCGCGCGCATGCTCGCGGGCCTCGGCCGCGACGAGTTCGACAGCCTGATCGCCGAGCGCGGCGAGGCCGACGTGACTTGCGAGTTCTGCGGCGCGCGCTACCGCTTCGATGCGGTCGACAGCGCCGAGGTCTTCAGCCCGCCGCGCGACCAGCCGCCGACGTCCCGCGCCGTGCAGTAGTCGTCGCGGACTTCGCCGATCGGCCGGGCTCGAATCGGCATGCCGGTGCTACATTGCCGGCCGGTCCTTCCCGTCCCCTTCGTCGTGTCCTGCAGCCGTGGCTGCCGGTCCCGCGCCAAGGCGGGTCGCAATCCGCCAACCGGTCAAGCCGTGTCGCGGAAGGTTTCTTAACCAGCCAAAGCCCTGGATGCCAGGGCGAAAGGTGAGCGAATCATGATGCAGCAGTACCGCTCGAACTCGTACCTGTTCGGGGGCAACGCGCCCTACGTCGAAGAGCTGTACGAGGCCTACCTCGACAACCCTGGCTCGGTGCCCGACAAGTGGCGCGCCTACTTCGACGCGCTCCAGCACGTGCCGGCCACCGACGGCAGCGAAGCGCGCGACGTGCCCCACGCGCCCGTCATCGAATCCTTCGCGCAGCGCGCCAAGTCCAACGCCTTCGCGGTGAAGGCGAGCGCGGCCGAACTGGCGGTCGCACGCAAGCAGGTGCACGTGCAGTCGCTGATCGCCGCGTACCGATCGCTCGGCGCGCGCTGGGCCGACCTCGACCCGTTGAAGCGCACCGAGCGCCCGCGCATCCCCGAGCTGGAACCTGCGTTCTACGACCTGAGCGAGTCCGACATGGACATCACGTTCAGCGCGACGAACACCTACTTCACCACCGACGAGCAGCAGACGCTGCGCGAAATCCTTCAGGCGCTGCGCGAGACGTACTGCGGCTCGATCGGCGCCGAGTTCATGCACATCACCGAGCCGGCCGAGAAGCGCTGGTGGCAGGAGCGGCTCGAGCGCAGTCGCTCCAAGCCGCTCTACACCGCCGACCAGAAGAAGCACATCCTCGAGCGGCTCACGGCGGCCGAAGGCCTCGAGCGCTATCTGCACACGAAGTACGTCGGCCAGAAGCGCTTCTCGCTCGAAGGCGGCGAGAGCTTCATCGCGAGCATGGACGAAGCGGTCCAGCGTGCCGGCGAGAAGGGCGTGCAGGAGATCGTGATCGGCATGGCCCACCGCGGCCGGCTCAACGTGCTGGTCAACACGCTGGGCAAGATGCCGGCGATGCTGTTCGCCGAGTTCGACCACACCGCCAAGGAAGACCTGACCGCCGGCGACGTGAAGTACCACCAGGGCTTCTCGAGCGACATCTCCACCCGCGGCGGCCCGGTGCACCTGAGCCTGTCGTTCAACCCCTCGCACCTCGAGATCGTCAACCCGGTCGTCGAGGGTTCGGTCAAGGCCCGCCTCGACCGCCGCGGCGACACCGACGGCGACTCGGTGCTGCCGGTGCTGGTGCATGGCGACGCGGCGTTCGCGGGCCAGGGCGTCGTGATGGAGACGCTGGCGCTGGCGCAAACGCGCGGCTACTTCACCGGCGGCACGCTGCACATCGTCATCAACAACCAGATCGGCTTCACCACCAGCGATCCGCGCGACTCGCGCTCGACGCTGTACTGCACCGACGTCGTCAAGATGATCGAGGCGCCGGTGCTGCACGTGAACGGCGACGACCCGGAGGCGGTCGTCTTCTGCACGCAGCTCGCGCTCGACTACCGCCAGGAGTTCGCGAAGGACGTGGTGGTGGACATCATCTGCTTCCGCAAGCTGGGCCACAACGAGCAGGACACGCCGGCGCTGACCCAGCCGCTCATGTACAAGAAGATCGCCCAGCACCCCGGCACGCGCAAGCTCTACGCCGACAAGCTGGTGACCCAGGCGGTGCTCAAGCCGGAGCAACCGGACGAGATGGTCAAGGCGTATCGAAGCGCGATGGACGCCGGCAAGCACACCGTCGATCCGGTGCTGACCAACTTCAAGAGCAAGTACGCGGTCGACTGGGCGCCCTTCCTCGGCAAGAAGTGGACGGACGCCGCCGACACCGCGCTGCCGCTGGCCGAGGTCAAGCGCCTCGCCGAGCGCGTGACGACGATCCCGAAGGACTTCAAGGCGCACCCGCTGGTCGAGAAGGTGTATGCCGACCGCGCCGCGATGGGCCGGGGCGAGATCAACTTCGACTGGGGGATGGGCGAGACGCTCGCCTACGCGTCGCTCGTCGCCTCGGGCTACGGCGTGCGCCTGAGCGGCGAGGACTGCGGACGCGGCACCTTCACCCACCGCCACGCGGTGCTGCACGACCAGAACCGCGAGAAGTGGGACACCGGCACCTACGTGCCGCTGCAGAACGTCGCCGACAAGCAGGCGCCGTTCGTCGTGATCGACTCCATCCTCTCGGAAGAAGCGGTGCTCGGCTTCGAGTACGGCTACTCGAGCGCCGAGCCGAACACGCTGACGATCTGGGAGGCGCAGTTCGGCGATTTCGCGAACGGCGCGCAGGTCGTGATCGACCAGTTCATCGCTTCGGGCGAGGTGAAGTGGGGCCGCGTGAACGGCCTGACGCTGCTGCTGCCCCACGGCTACGAAGGCCAGGGCCCGGAGCACAGCTCGGCGCGCCTCGAGCGCTTCATGCACCTGGCGGCCGACAACAACATGCAGATCTGCCAGCCGACCTCGGCCAGCCAGATCTTCCACCTGCTGCGCCGGCAGATGGTGCGGCAGTTCCGCAAGCCGCTGATCGTGATGACGCCGAAGTCGCTGCTGCGCGCGAAGGACGCGACCTCGCCGCTGACCGACTTCACCAAGGGCGAGTTCAAGACGGTGATCGGCGAGAAGCACGAGGCGATCGATCCGGCGAGGGTCTCCCGCGTGATCCTGTGCTCGGGCAAGGTCTATTACGACCTGGTGAAGAAGCGCGAGGAGAAGAAGGCCTTCGACGTCGCGATCCTGCGGCTCGAGCAGCTCTACCCGTTCCCGCACAAGGCCTTCGGCGCCGAGATGAAGAAGTACCCGAACGCGGCCGACGTCGTCTGGTGCCAGGATGAGCCGCAGAACCAGGGCGCCTGGTTCGCGGTGCAGCACTACATCCACGAGAACATGACCGAAGGCCAGAAGCTCGGCTATGCCGGGCGGCCGTTCTCGGCCTCGCCGGCGGTGGGCTACGCCCACCTGCACCAGGAGCAGCAGAAGGCGCTGCTCGACCAGGCCTTCGCGAAGCTCAAGGGCTTCGTTCTCACCCGCTGAAGTTTCGGGCCGGCACCGCTGTCGCAGAGCGTTCGGCTCGCGACGGCGGCGTCGGCGCACATCCGCTCATCAAGAAAGACGCCTCACCATGGCCCTCGTCGAAGTCAAGGTCCCGCAACTGTCCGAATCGGTGGCCGAAGCCACCTTGCTGCAATGGAAGAAGAAGCCCGGCGAAGCCGTGGCGCTCGATGAGATCCTGATCGAGATCGAGACCGACAAGGTCGTGCTCGAAGTGCCCGCGCCGGCCGCCGGCGTGCTCGCGCAGGTGATCAAGAACGACGGCGACAGCTGCATTGCCGAGGAGGTGATCGCGAAGATCGACACCGAAGGCAAGGAGACGCTGACCGGCGAAGGCCAGGTCAAGCCGGTTCCACCGGCGCAACCCGCACCCGGTGCCACGCCGGGCGTGGCGCCGGCGGTCGCCGCAGCGGCCGCGACGAAGAGCGACATCGCGATGCCGGCGGCCGCGAAGCTGATGGCCGAGCACGATCTGCCGGCCGGCTCGGTCGCAGGGACCGGCCGCAACGGCCGAGTCACCAAGGGCGACGTGCTGGGCGCGCTCGAAGTCGGGGCAAAGTCGCCGGCGCCCGCGCCGGCCGCGAAGGCGCCCGTGCCGACGCCGCCGGCCCCGAGCGCCGCCAAGCCGCTGCCCCCGGTCGCGATGCCCGCCGGAGCGAACCTCGGCGAGCGCCCCGAGCAGCGCGTGCCGATGTCGCGCCTGCGCGCGCGCGTCGCCGAGCGCCTGCTGCAATCGCAGTCGAGCAACGCGATCCTCACCACGTTCAACGAAGTGAACATGGCCCCGGTGATGGAGATGCGCAAGCGCTTCCAGGAGAAGTTCGAGAAGGAGCACGGCGTCAAGATCGGCTTCATGAGCTTCTTCGTGAAGGCCGCGGTTGCCGCGCTGAAGAAGTACCCGGTGCTCAACGCCAGCGTCGACGGCAACGACATCGTCTACCACGGCTACTTCGACATCGGCATCGCGGTCGGCTCGCCGCGCGGTCTGGTCGTGCCGATCCTGCGCAATGCGGATCAGATGAGCTTCGCCGACATCGAGAAGAAGATCGCCGAGTTCGGCCAGAAGGCGAAGGACGGCAAGCTCTCGCTCGACGAGCTGATGGGCGGCACCTTCTCGATCAGCAACGGGGGCGTGTTCGGCTCGATGCTGTCGACGCCCATCATCAACCCGCCGCAAAGCGCGATCCTCGGCGTGCATGCGACGAAGGACCGCGCGGTGGTCGAGAACGGGCAGGTCGTCGTGCGCCCGATCAACTACCTCGCGATGAGCTACGACCACCGCATCATCGACGGCCGCGAAGCGGTGCTCGGGCTGGTGGCGATGAAGGAAGCGCTGGAAGACCCGGCGCGGCTGCTGTTCGACATCTGATCGGGGACGACGAACATGAGCGGCAAACAATTCGACGTCATCGTCATCGGCGGCGGCCCCGGCGGCTACATCGCCGCGATCCGCGCGGCACAGCTGGGCTTCGCCACCGCATGCATCGACGAATGGAAGAACGACAAGGGCGGCCCCGCGCCGGGCGGGACCTGCACCAACGTCGGCTGCATCCCGAGCAAGGCGCTGCTGCAGTCGAGCGAGCACTTCGAGCACGCCGGCCACGCCTTCGCCGACCACGGCATCGGCCTTTCGGACTTGCGCATCGATATCGCGAAGATGCTCGGGCGCAAGGACGGCGTGGTGAAGCAGAACAACGACGGCATCCTCTACCTGTTCAAGAAGAACAAGGTCAGCTTCTTCCACGGCCGCGGCTCGTTCGCGAAGGCGGGCGAGAGCGGCTATGAGATCCACGTCAGCGCGCCGACCGAGGCAACGATCTTCGCGAAGCACGTCATCGTCGCGACCGGCTCTAACGCGCGCGCGCTGCCCGGTGCGCCCTTCGACGAGGAGTCCGTCCTCAGCAACGACGGCGCGCTGCGCATGCCGGCGGTGCCCAAGAAGCTGGGCTTGATCGGCGCCGGCGTGATCGGCCTCGAGATGGGCTCGGTCTGGCGCCGGCTCGGCGCGGATGTCACGGTGCTCGAGGCGCTGCCGGACTTCCTCGGCGCGGTTGACCAGCAGATCGCGAAGGAAGCCAAGAAGGCGTTCGACAAGCAGGGTCTGAAGATCGAACTCGGCGTGAAGATCGGCGAGGTGAAGGCGGGCAAGAAGGGCGTGGCGGTGGCCTACACCGATGCCAAGGGCGGCGAGCAGAAGCTCGAGGTGGACAAGCTGATCGTCTCGATCGGCCGCGTGCCGAACACCGTCGGTCTGAACGCCGAAGCCGTCGGCCTGAAGCTCGACGAACGCGGTGCGATCGTCGTCGACGGCGACTGCCGGACGAACCTGCCGAACGTCTGGGCGGTGGGCGACGTGGTGCGCGGCCCGATGCTTGCGCACAAGGCGGAAGAAGAGGGCGTCGCGGTGGCCGAGCGCATCGCGGGCCAGCACGGGCACGTCAACTTCAACACCATCCCGTGGGTGATCTACACCTCGCCTGAGATCGCTTGGGTCGGCCAGACCGAGCAGCAGTTGAAGGCCGCTGGGCGCGCCTACAAGGCAGGCAGCTTCCCGTTCATGGCGAACGGCCGCGCGCGTGCGCTGGGCGACACGACCGGCATGGTGAAGTTCCTCGCCGACGCGAAGACCGACGAGATCCTCGGCGTGCACATCGTCGGCCCGATGGCCAGCGAGCTGATCGCGGAAGCCGTCGTCGCGATGGAGTTCCGGGCCAGTGCCGAGGACATCGCGCGCATCTGCCATGCGCATCCCTCGTTGAGCGAAGCGACGAAGGAAGCCGCGCTGGCGGTGGACAAGCGCACGCTGAACTTCTGATGCCGCCGGGCCGCGAGCAGTGACGGTCCGCGGGTTCTACGAGCAGAGCCTCGCCGAGCGCGGCTACCACAGCGACGCGGCGCAGCTTCGCGCGCTCGACGCGCTCGAACGCTGCGAGCGCGAGTGGGCCGACTACAAGGCACGCCGCGGCAACGCGGTCACGAAGCTGCTGCGCCGTCCACCCATCCCCCGCGGCGTCTACATGTGGGGCGGCGTCGGGCGCGGGAAGAGCTTCCTGATGGACTGCTTCTTCCACTCGGTGCCGCTGACGCGAAAGACGCGGCTGCACTTCCACGAGTTCATGCGCGAGGTGCACCGCGAACTGCAGGAGCTCAAGGGGCAGGCCGACCCGCTCGACGAACTTGGCGCGCGCATCGCGCGGCGCTTCCGGCTGATCTGCTTCGACGAGTTCCACATCGCCGACGTGACCGACGCGATGATCCTGCACCGCCTGCTGGCCGCGCTGTTCGAGCACCGCGTCAGCTTCGTCACCACCTCGAACTTCCCGCCGGACGGGCTCTACCCGAACGGCCTGCATCGCGACCGGATCCTGCCGGCGATCGAGCTGCTGAACGAGCGGCTCGAGGTCATCAACGTCGATGCCGGCACCGACTACCGGCAGCGCACGCTCGATGCGCTGCAGCTGTACCACGTGCCGCTCGGAGCCGAGGCCGACGCCGCGCTGCTGGCCAACTTCGAGCGGCTGGCCGAGACGCGCGACGAGTCGCCGCTGCTGCACATCGAGCAGCGCGAGCTGCGCGCGAAGCGCCGCGCCGGCGGTGTGGTGTGGTTTGACTTCGAGATGCTGTGCGCAGGCCCACGCTCGCAGAACGATTACCTCGAGCTCGCGGCGCGCTTCCACACGGTGATCGTGTCCGACGTGCCGGCGATGTCGCCCCGGCTCGCCTCGCCCGCGCGGCGCTTCACCTGGCTGGTGGACGTGCTCTACGATCGTCGCGTGAAGCTGGTGATCTCCGCGGCGGTGCCGCCCCAGAAGCTCTACACCGAAGGCCCGCTGGTGCACGAGTTCCCGCGCACGGTGTCGCGGCTGATCGAGATGCAGTCGCCCGAGTACCTCGCGCAGGCCCGGCGCGAGGTGGACGTGGCGCTGACGTGATGCGGCATCGGCTTGCAGCGGTCGTCTCGCTCGCCGCGCTGCTGGCCGGCGGGCGTGCGGCGGCCGCCGACGCCGAGCGGGGCGAGATCGCCGCAGCGCGCCAACGCGCCCAGGCGGAGTACGCGGCGCGCGAACGCGAGTGCCGCCAGCAATTCGCCGTGACGTCCTGCGTCGAAGCCGCGCAGGCGACGCGGCGCGAAGCGCTCACCGCCTTGCAGACGCGCGAAGCCGAGCTCGACGACCGTGAGCGCCGCCAGCGCGCCGCCGCTCGGCAGGCGCGCATCGACGCGAAACAGCAGCGGGCGAGCGGCACGCCGCCGTCCTTGTCGCTGGTGCCGGCGCAGGAACCGGCCGAGCGCCGCCAAGGCGTGGCCCGGCGAGCGCCCTTGCTGCCTGCCGCCAGCGCGCCGCCTGCCGCGAAGCCGCCGCGTCCCAAGCCCGACGAAGCCGCCGAAGCCGCACGCTACGACGCGCGCTTGCGCGAGGCTGGGCGCAAGAAGGACGAAGCGCTGCGTCGTGAGGCCGAACGCCGGCGCTCGGGCAAGAGCGCCGCGCCGCTGCCGCCGGTCACGGGCGCGCCGGCGCCGCGCTGATCCTGTGTGCACCCGTCCGCGGCGACCGCGAACGGTTGGCTCAAGCCAGGTCTTCCACCCGGATGATCGCGAGCGACAGGTTGTCGCCGCCGCCGCGGGCGCGCTGGCGCGCCTTCGCGACCAGCATCTCGCTCGCATCGCGCGGCGGCAGGGCCTGCACGATTGCCGCGAGCTCGCGCGGGGTGAAGTAGTGCCACAGGCCGTCGCTGCAGACGAGCAGCGTGTCCCCGACCTCCAGATGCTCGATGTTCGCCAGCGTGATCGGTGGATCCTGCTGCGTGCCGAGGCAGCCGGTCAGCAGGTTCGACTGCGGATGCGCGTTGGCTTCTTCCTCGGTGATCTGGCCCTCGTCGACGAGGCGCTGCACGAAGGAATGGTCCTTGGTGCGCGAGAGCATCTCGGCGCCGCGGAAGTGGTAGATGCGGGAATCGCCCGCATGGATGATCGAGCAGGCTCGCGAAGGGCTGACCAGCAGAGCGGCGATCGTGCTGTGGGGCTCTTCCTCCGCGGTGATCGCGGTCAGCTTGATCATCAGATGCGATTCGACGACGAGCTGCTTCAGCGTCTCGGCCGGGTCGTCGCGGCTTGGCGTGTAGCGCTCGAACAGTTGCTGCGCCGTCAATTGCACCTGGTCGGCGGCTTTGCGCCCGCCGCTCTTGCCGCCCATGCCGTCGGCGACCACCGCGAGCAGGCAGCCGGGGACGCGCGCATGCGGGAGCACCGAAACCTGATCCTGCTGGTAGGCGCGATCGCCGCGATGCAGGCCGGTGGCGGCGGCGAGCCGGTAGCCGGCAGGGGCGGTGGTGGGCATGCCGAAAACTATACTGGTCGCCTTGCGCACCACGTGAGCAGGAATCGTCGGCGAACTGCATTCGATGGCACGACCGAGCGCCGGAGGACGATGGACGACAACCTGCATTCGCCGCAACGCCGCCTGATCGAGCTGCGCATCGAGCACGGCGACCTCGACGATCTGATCGACCGCGCGATGCTCGCGCCGGCGAATCTCGACGAACTGAGCCTGCGCCGCTTGAAGAAGCGCCGCCTCGGGCTGCGCGACCAGATCGCCCGGCTCGAGCTGCAGCTGAGCCCTCCCGAGCCGGCATGAGCGGCGCCCCGGCGCGCTCTGCGCTGCAGGCCGCCGTCGATGAAGCCTTCGCTTTCGGCGGGCCGCTGCACGCGGCCGACCCCGGCTACCGGCCGCGCGAGGCGCAGACGCGGATGGCCGAGGCGGTGGTCGGTGCCATCGAGCGTGCAGACGTGCTGGCCGTCGAGGCGGGCACAGGCGTCGGCAAGACCTTCGCCTACCTCGTGCCGGCGCTGCTCTCGGGCCGGCGCACGCTGGTCAGCACCGCCACCAAGAGCCTGCAGGATCAGCTCTTCCTGCGCGACCTGCCGCGGCTGCGTGCAAGCCTGGCGCTGCCGCTGACCGCCGCGCTGTTGAAGGGCCGCGCGAGTTACTTGTGCCTGCATCGGCTGAAGCATGCGCGATCGTCGGCGCTCGCCGGCGACCGCTTCGCGCTGCGCACGATCGCCCGCATCGAGACCTGGGCGCCGGGCACGGCCACCGGCGACCTCGCCGAGCTCGACGGCCTCGACGAACGCTCGTCGGCGATCCCGCTGGTGACCTCGACGCGCGAGAACTGCCTCGGCAGCGACTGCCCCGAGTACCGCGCCTGCCACGTGCTGAAGGCGCGGCGCGAGGCGATGGCGGCCGACCTCGTCGTCGTCAACCACCACCTGTTCTTTGCCGACCTTCGGCTGCGCGAGACCGGCATCGCTGAGCTGCTGCCAAGCGTCGAGCTGGTCATCTTCGACGAGGCGCACCAGCTCACCGACGCGGGCATCGGCTTCCTCGGCGAGACGCTCGCGAGCGCGCAGGTCGCCGATCTCGCGCGCGATGTGCTGCACCTCGGCCTGACGCAAGCACGCGGGCTGCAGCCCTGGGCCGAGCGGGTATCGGCCTGCGAGACCGCGCTGCGCGAGCTGCGGCTCGCGGCCGGCGAGGCGAGCGCCGCAGGCCAGCGCTCGCGCTGGGCCGATCTCGCCGGCCGGCCGGAGTTCAGCGGCGCGCTGCAGCGCTTGGGCACGGCTTGCGAGGCGCTCGCGCAGGCACTCGACCAGGTCGCCGGCGCCTCACCGGATCTCGACAAGCTTGGCGAGCGCAGCCGCACGCTCGCCAAGCGCGCCGCGCACTTTGGCGCCGCGGGCGCGAGCGATCGGGTGCGCTGGATCGATCGCTCGAGCTACGGGTTGCGGCTCGTCGAGTCGCCGCTCGACGTGCGCGATGCGATGCGCGAGCAGATCGCGAGCGGCTCGCGCGCCTGGGTCTTCACCTCGGCGACGCTCGGCAGCGAAGCGAAGCTGCGCTGGTTCACCGCGCAGGCCGGGCTCGACGAAGCGACCACGGTGCAGATCGGCAGCCCCTTCGACTACGCGAGCCATGCGCGGCTGCATGTGCCGGCGCGCTTCCCGAAGCCCAACGAGCCGGCGCATGCCGACGCGGTCGCCGAGCTGGCGGCCGCGTGCGCGCGCGCCGCGGGCGGGCGCAGCTTCGTGCTCACCACCAGCCTGCGCGCGATGACGCGCATCGGCGAGCGGCTGCAAGACGCGCTGGCCGACGAGGCCCCGCCGATCGAGGTGCTGCTGCAGGGCAGCGCGCCGAAACGGCAGCTCTTGCAGCGCTTCGTCGATCGACCGCGCGCGGTGCTGGTCGGCTCACAGAGCTTCTGGGAAGGCATCGACGTCGCCGGCGACGCGCTGCAATGCGTGCTGATCGACAAGCTGCCGTTTCCGGCGCCGAACGATCCGCTGGTCGAGGCGCGCGTGAGGCGCATCGAGGAAGACGGTGGCGACCCCTTCGGCGAACACTACGTCGCCGAGGCCGCCATCTCGATCAAGCAGGGCGCCGGCCGCCTGATCCGCAGCGAGACCGACCGCGGCCTGCTGGTGATCGCCGACCCGCGACTGCGTTCGATGGGCTACGGCCGCCGCATTCTTGCCGCGCTACCGCCGATGCCGCGACTGGACGATCGTGACGACGCGCTGGCCTGGCTGCGCGAGATCGCGTCGAGCTGAACCCGCGGCGGCCGGCGCGGCTTACCAGACCTGCCACCAGGCCTTGGTCGGCTCGGCGAAGCCTTCGCGAACGTAGCGCGACTGCGGGAAGTTGCTGGTCAGCACGCGCTGCGCGTCGTCACGCAACTGGGTCAGGCCGAGCCTGTCGTAGCTCAGGCCCATGATGTACAGCGCTTCCTCGGTGGCCGGCGCGCGCTGGAACTCCTGCACCGCCTGCTGCGCGCGGTTGGCCGCGGCGACGTAGGCGCCGCGCCGGTAGTAGTAGCGCGCGACGTGCACCTCGTACTGCGCCAGCGTGTTGACGATGTAGTTCATCCGAAGGCCGGCGTCGGGCGCGTACTTCGAATCGGGGAACAGCGTCGTGATCTGCCGGAAGCTCTGGTAGGCGTCGCGCGCGGCCTGCTGGTCCCGTTCGGAAAGGTCCTGCCGGGTGATGCTGCCGAGCAAGCCCAAGTTCTCGTTGAAGTTGACCAGGCCCTGGAGGTAGTAGGCGTAGTCGAGCGCCGGGCTGCTCGGGTGCAGCTTGATGAAGCGATCGAGCGTCGACAGCGCCTGCGCCTTCTCGCCGGTCTTGTAGTACGCATAGGCGAGGTCGAGCTGCGCCTGCTGCGCCTGCTGCGTGCCGGCGAGGCGGGCCTCGACGCGCTCGTAAAGCTTCACCGCGCGATCCCAGTTGCCGGTGCTGGCTTCGTCGCGCGCCTCCTCATAGATCTTCTCGGTCGCCTTGCCGGCGGTTTCGTCCTTCGGCGACGAGCTGCAGCCGGCGAGCCCGGCAACAATCGCGAAAGCGCTTGCGGCCGCCAGCGTGGCGACGGACTTACGGCCGCGGAAAACACCGCGCTGCGTGATCTGGCATGGCATCGAAAAAGTATACGAGCGAGGCTTCGGCGCCCAAGTACGGCGAGGAGGAGGACGACGTCGTCGCTGCCCCTTCCGCGAGCGAGCGGAAGGCATTGAATGTCGGGATCGACGGCCACGGCCAGCGACTCGATCGCTGGCTCGCCGCGCACATCCCCGCGTTCTCGCGCAGCCATCTGCAGACCTTGATCGAGGCCGGCCGGGTCGGCATCGACGGCGTCGAACAGCGCAGCGCGTCGCGGCGGCTGAAGGCCGGCGAGGCCGTCGGGATCGAGTTGGTGCTGCCCGAGCGTCTGGCCGATGTCCGGCCCGAGCCGATGGCGCTGGCGATCGTGTTCGAGGACGAGCACCTGCTGGTGCTCGACAAGCCGGCCGGCCTGGTCGTCCACCCCGCGCCCGGCCACTGGAGCGGCACGCTGATGCACGGGCTGCTCGCGCACCACGCCGACGCCGTGGCCTTGCCGCGCGCCGGCATCGTGCACCGGCTCGACAAGGACACGAGCGGCCTGATGGTCATCGGCAAGACACTGGCCGCGGTGACCGCGCTGGCCCGTGCGATCGCCGCGCGCGAGGTGGCGCGCCACTACCTCGCGCTGGTGCACGGCCGGCCGCGGCCCGAGGCCTTCAGCGTCGATGCACCGATCGGCCGCGATCCCGTCTCGCGGGTCAAGATGGCCGTCGCCGCGAACGGGCGCGAGGCGCGCACCGACGTGCAGGTGCTGGGCGAAGTCGACGGCATCGCGGCCCTCGAATGCCGACTGCACACCGGGCGGACGCATCAGATCCGCGTGCATCTTGCGCACCGTGGCCATCCGCTGGTGGCCGACCGGCTCTACGGCGGCCGGTCGGCGCTCGGGCTCGAGCGGCAGGCGCTGCACGCACGGCGGCTCGCCTTCGCGCATCCCGTCGAAGCCCGCGCGCTGGCCTTCGAGGCGTCGCTCCCGGGCGATCTCCGCGCGGCCTGCTCGTCCATCGCAGGTCTTGACGCGTAAGCCTCCGCTAGAATCCTTCGTACGCCGCAGCTTCCGGTCGGAAGCGCGGCCCCCTGGAAAGCGCGCATGGATCGCGCAGGCGCTGCCGGACAAGAAGGCCACGCCTTCCGCCGCGCACGG
The DNA here is from genome assembly GCF_035762065.1 of Methylibium sp. GTDB lineage: Bacteria > Pseudomonadota > Gammaproteobacteria > Burkholderiales > Burkholderiaceae_C > Methylibium. The sequence goes on along the minus strand of NZ_DASTPW010000048.1, from coordinate 79,359 downwards.
TGCCACCGAGCAGCGCTGCTTGTCCCCTGGCCCTGTGGTCTCCGTTGCTGGCCTCCGATGCCGGCCCGCTGAAATCGAGTCGATGAACACACAGGATGCGAAGCGCGTCCTCGAGACGGCGCTCATCTGCGCGGCCCAGCCGCTGTCGGTGCGCGAGCTGCGCACGCTCTTCAACGACGAACTGGCCGCCGACAGCGTGCGCATGCTGCTCGACGAGCTCTCGAAAGACTGGCAAGGCCGCGGCGTCGAACTGGCCGCAGTCGCGACCGGCTGGCGGTTCCAGAGCCGCCCCGAGATGCGCGAGCACCTCGATCGCCTGCACCCCGAGAAGCCGCCGCGCTACAGCCGCGCGACGCTGGAGACGCTGGCGATCGTCGCCTACCGGCAGCCGGTCACTCGCGGCGACATCGAGGAAATCCGCGGCGTCACCGTCAGCAGCCAGATCCTCAAGCAGCTCGAGGACCGCGGCTGGGTCGAGACCATCGGTCACCGAGAAACGCCGGGCCGGCCGATGCTGTACGCGACGACGCGGCAGTTCCTCGACGACCTCGGCCTCGCGAGCCTCGAACAGCTGCCCCTGCTTGACGGCAGCGGCGCGCAGCACATGTTCGACGTGCTGGCGCCGCAACAGGGCTCGTTGCTCGACGGGCAGACGCCGGCCGAGCCCGTCACCGTGCCGGACGGCCCGGCGGATGTTGCAGCCGACGCCCCAAGCGAAACCGAATCTCCGATGTACCCCGCCGCAGCCGGCATGGAAGCCCCCTGATGAACCCTGAACAAGCCTCGCCCGAGACGACCGCCCCCAGCGATACCCAGGCGCCCGACGCCTCGCCCCGGCCGGCACCGGCGGCCACCGACGAGGCGGGCGACGCTTCGGCCGACGCGATCGAGGCGCGGACGGCGGATATCGAAGGCGATGGCGCGGCTGCCGAGGGCGACGGCGTCGAATCGCGGCGCAGCCGCCCGCGCCGGCGCAGCCGCGGCAAAGGGTTGGCCGGCAGCGAGGGCGACGAGCCGCGCGCCGAAGGCGTGGAGCCGCCGCCTCGGCCGCCGGGCATGGCGCCCGCAGCGGCCGACCCGGCCGCGCTGGCCGAACGCTTCGGCGAAGTGATCTCCGGCGCCTACGACGCCGAGGCGCCCGAACCCGACGATGAAGCGAGCCTGGAGCAATCGGCCAAGCGCGTGCTGCGCCCCGAGCCCGAGGCGCCCAAGCTGCACAAGCTGCTCGCGCAGTCGGGCATCGGCTCGCGCCGCGACATGGAACAGATGATCCAGGACGGCAAGGTCACGGTGAACGACGAGGTGGCGCACGTCGGCATGCGCGTCGTGCAGGGCGATCGCGTCGCGGTCGACGGCAAGCCCGTCAAGCTGCGCTTCCTGCCGGGGATCGCGCGTGTGCTGGCCTACCACAAGCCGGCCGGCGAGGTGTGCAGCTTCAACGATCCGGAAGGGCGGCCCACGGTGTTCCGTCGGCTGCCGCGGATGCCGCACGGCAAGTGGCAGTCGGTCGGCCGGCTCGACATCAACACCGAAGGCCTGCTGCTGTTCACCAACGTCGGCGAGCTCGCGAATCAGCTGATGCATCCGCGCTTCGGCGTCGAGCGCGAATACGCCGCGCGGGTGCTCGGTAGCCTCGACGACGCGCAGCGCCAGCGGCTGCTCGAGGGCGTCGAGATCGACGGACAAGCGGCCGCATTCAAGAGCATCGAGGACGGCGGCGGCGAGGGCGCCAACCGCTGGTATCGCGTCGTCATCACCGAAGGTCGCAACCGCGAGGTGCGCAAGCTCTTCGAAGCGGTCGGCCTCGCGGTGAGCCGGCTGATCCGCATCCGCTACGGCGCGGTGGTGCTGCCCCGCGGCCTGAAGCGCGGCGTGTGGGTCGAGCTCGACGAAAGCGACGTGCGCGCGATCCGGCTCGCCGTCGGCCGCGGCCAGCCGCAGCCGGGCCAGCGGCCGCAGGCCGAGCAGGGCCCGCGCAACGACCGCGGCCCGGGCGCGAACAAGCGCGGGCGCGGCGGCAAGAACCTCGGCGCCCGCGGGTCGAACGGCGCCAACTTCCCGCCCGAGCGCGGCCCGCGTCCCGGCCCGCAGGGCGCCGACGCGCCGCGCGAGCCCGAGGGCGACACCGGTTTCCAGGAGGACTTCGGCCGCATCCCGAATCCGCTCGAGCAGACCTTCGACCGCCGCTTCGCCAAGGGTCCCCGCCGCGGGCCGAACCAGGGCTTCGGCGGCACCACGCGCGAGCCGGACTTCGAAGGTCCGCCGGGCACGATCCCGAATCCGCTCGAGCAGACCTTCGACCGCCGCTTCGTCAAGGGCTCGCAGCGCATCAACGCCGGCTTCGGCCGTCCGACCGAGGAGCCCGGCCCCGGCGGCGCGAAGAAGGGCGGTCCGAAGCAGCCCGATCCGATGCAGACGGCGGTCGGCTACATCGGCGCCGACGCCTTCTTCAACCGCGGCGGCGGCAAGCGCGGCGGTGGCGGCGGTGGCGGTGGGGGCGGTGGGGGCCGCCCGGGCGGCGGGCGCGGGCGCCGCTGAGTCGCTGCCGGGACCTCGCGCCGCAAGGCCACGCCTACAATCCCGTGCTGTTTTTGACCGCCTTTTTCCTGATCCCCGGAGCACACGCATGGCCCTCGAACGGACCCTTTCCATCATCAAGCCCGACGCTGTCGCGAAGAACGTCATCGGCCAGATCTACGCGCGCTTCGAAAGCGCCGGCCTGAAGGTCGTCGCGGCGCGGATGCTGCATCTCTCGCGCGGCGAGGCGGAGCAGTTCTACGGCGTGCACAAGGGCCGGCCATTCTTCGAGGATCTGGTCAAGTTCATGATCTCCGGGCCGGTGATGGTGCAGGCGCTCGAAGGCGAAAACGCGATCGCCCGCCATCGCGAGCTGATGGGTGCGACCGATCCGAAGAAGGCGGCGCCGGGCACGATCCGCGCCGACTTCGCCGACAGCATCGACGCGAACGCGGTGCACGGCTCCGACGCCGCAGAGACCGCCGCGGTGGAGATCGCGTTCTTCTTTCCGCAGATGAATCTGCACAGCCGCTGAGACGCGGGGCGCCGCAAGGCACGATGGACCGCACCCCGCTGCTCGACTTCGATCTCGAGGGCCTCGCCGCGTGGTGCGAGTCGCTCGGCGAGAAGCGTTTCCGCGCGGTGCAGCTGTTCCGCTGGCTTCACCAGCGCGGCGAGAGCGATTTCGAACGGATGTCGGACCTGGCGAAGTCGCTGCGCGCCAAGCTCGTCGACCACGCCGAGGTCCGCTCGCTGCCGGTGGTCTCCGAGCAGCGCGCGAGCGACGGCACGATCAAGTGGCTGTTCGACGTCGGCGCCGGCGATGCGGTCGAGACCGTCTTCATTCCTGAAGACGACCGCGGCACGCTGTGCATCTCGTCGCAGGCCGGCTGCGCGGTCGGCTGCCGCTTCTGCTCGACCGGCCACCAGGGCTTCAGCCGCAACCTCGGCACCGGCGAGATCGTCGCGCAGCTTCGCTTCGCAGAGCACCGGCTGCGCGCCGAGGGCGCGCGCGCCGATGCGTCGGGCCGCGTCGTCAGCAACGTCGTGATGATGGGCATGGGCGAGCCGCTGCAGAACATCCATGCGCTGCTGCCGGCGCTGCGCGTGATGCTCGACGACCACGGCTACGGCCTTTCGCGCCGGCGGCTCACCGTGTCGACCTCCGGTGTCGTGCCGATGATCGACCGGCTGCGCGACGAGGTGCCGGTCGCGCTCGCGGTCTCGCTGCACGCCGCCAACGACGCGCTGCGCAGCGAACTCGTGCCGCTGAACCGCAAGCATCCGCTGGCCGACTTGATGGCGGCCTGCAAGCGCTACCTCGAACGCGCGCCGCGCGACTTCGTCACCTTCGAGTACTGCATGCTCGACGGCGTCAACGACGGCGAGCGCGAGGCCGACGAGCTGCTCGCGCTGGTCGGTGCGCGCGGCCCGGCCGGTGAAGTGCCTTGCAAGATCAACCTGATCCCGTTCAATCCCTTCCCTGCGTCAGGCCTCGAGCGCTCGCCGAATGCGCGTGTGCAGGCCTTCGCCGAGCGCCTGATCGCCGGCGGCCTGGTGACGACGGTGCGCAAGACGCGCGGCGACGACATCGACGCCGCGTGCGGCCAGCTCGCCGGCGAGGTGCAGGACCGCACGCGCGTCGCGACGCGGCTGCGGCCGATCGCGCTGCCGCTGCGCCATCGATCTTCCGGCGAGGCGCTGCCCCGATGACACCGACCGAAGCGATCCGCTCCACCTTTGCCGCGCTTGCCGGCGTGGCCGCCCTGCTGTTGGCGGCCTGCGGCAGCACGCCGCCGCGCAACGACTACACGCCGCCGCAGCGCACGGCCGCGCCGCCGTCGGCGGCGCAGGCCGAGACGGCCGATTCCGACCGGCGCGCCGGCCTGCGGCTCGACCTCGCCGCCGCCTACTACGCCGACGGCCGCTACGACGTCGCGCTCAACGAGGTCAAGCGCGCGCTCGATGCCAACCCTGACCTGCCGCAGGCGCTGAACCTGCGCGGGCTGATCCTTGCCGCGCTCGGCGACGAGGCGCTCGCGACGCAGAGCTTCAAGCGCGCGCTCGAACTCGCGCCGAACGACGCCGACACCATGCACAACTTCGGTTGGTACCTGTGCCAGCGCGGGCGCTACGGCGAGGCGGAGGCGATGTTCCAGCGCGCCGTTGCAGCGCCGCAGTACCGCAACGCGAACCGGACGATGCTCGCGCAGGGTGTCTGCGAAGCGCGCGCCGGCCAGCTCGACAAGGCCGAGGCGACGCTCAAGCGCGCCTACGAACTCGATGCCGGCAACCCGGCGACCGCGATGAACCTGGCCGACGTGCTCTACCGCAAGGGCGACTACGAGCGGGCGCGCTTCTACGTGCGCCGGGTGAACGGCAACGCCGAGCTGCGCAATCCTGAATCGCTGTGGCTGGCCGCGCGGGTCGAGCGCCGGCTCGGCAACCCGCAGGGCATGCGCGATTTCGGCAACCAGCTGCGCGCGAGCTATCCGCAATCGCGCGAGGCGCTCGCCTTCGAGCGTGGGGCCTTCGATGAGTGACGAGGCCGGAGCGCCCGAGGTCGCCGCCGCGACCGGCGGCGATCTGCTGCGCGCGGCGCGCGAGGAACGCAAGCTGCGGCTCGACGACCTGGCCGCGTCGCTGAAGGTGCCGAGGCTCAAGCTGGAGCTGCTCGAGGCCAACCGCTACGACGAGCTGCCCAGCCCGACCTTCACCCGCGCACTAGCGTTCAGCGTCTGCCGGGCGCTGAAGATGGACGCGGAGCCGGTTCTTGCAAGGCTGCCGCGACCGAAGGCCGACGAGCTGGCGCAGTTTTCGCTCGGACTCAATGCGCCGTTCAAGGCGCGCGTCGGCGGGCTCGACGGGCTCGACTTGCGCCGACTGGTCAACCTGCCATTGATCGCCGGCTTGGTGCTGGCGCTCGGCGCGGCCACCGTCTACTGGCTGCCGATGGGCTTCTGGTCGAAGCGCGCGCCGCAGCCTTCGGCGACGCAGGCCGCCGCGCCGACGACCGGCGTCACGCCGCCGGGCGAGGAGCCGGCGGCGGCCGGCGTGGTCACGACCACGGTCACCGCCGTGTTGCCCGAACCGGCGGCCTCGGTGCCGGTGGTCGTCGATACGGTGTTTTCCGCGCCGGCAGCGCCCGCCGATGCGGCACCGGTGGTCGGCGGCGTGTTGATGCTGCGTGCCGCCGCCGAGTCCTGGGTCGAGGTGCGCGATGCGGCGGGGCGGGTGCTGCTGTCGCGCAGCCTCGCGGCCGGCGAGGCGGCCGGCCTGGACGGCGCCTTGCCGCTGCGCGTGGTGGTCGGCAATGCCGAGGCGACGCAGGTCACCTTCAAGGGCCAGCCGGTCGCGCTGGGCGCATCGCGCGACAACGTGGCGAGATTGGAATTGAAGTGAACGCGCCCGACACCCGCATGCATCTCGACACCCAGCCGATCGCCGCCGCCAAGCCGGCGGCGCGCCGCTCTAGGCAGGCGCGCGTGGCCTGGGGCTCGAACGTCGTCACGATCGGCGGCGACGCGCCGGTGCGCGTGCAGTCCATGACCAACACCGACACGGTCGACGTCATCGGGACCGCGATCCAGTGCAAGGAACTGGCGCTGGCCGGCAGCGAGCTGGTGCGCATCACGGTGAACACGCCGGAGGCCGCCGCGGCCGTGCCGCACATCCGCGATCAGCTCGACCGCATGGGCATCGCGGTGCCGCTGATCGGCGACTTCCACTACAACGGCCACCGGCTGCTCACCGAGCACCCGGCCTGCGCCGAGGCGCTGAGCAAGTACCGCATCAACCCCGGCAACGTCGGCAAGGGCGACAAGCGAGATCGCCAGTTCTCGATGATGGTCGAGACGGCGATCAAGTACGCGAAGCCGGTACGCATCGGCGTCAACTGGGGCAGCCTCGACCAGGAATTGCTCGCGGCGTTGATGGACGAGAACGCGCAGCGTGCCGAGCCCTGGGATGCGCAGCAGGTGATGTACCAGGCGCTGATCGCCTCGGCGTTGCAGTCGGCCCGGTACGCGCAGGAGCTGGGCATGGATCCGGCGCAGATCCTCATCAGCTGCAAGGTCAGCGGCGTGCAGGATCTGGTGAGCGTCTACCGGGCACTCGCCGCGCGCTGCGACCACCCGCTGCACCTCGGCCTGACCGAAGCCGGCATGGGCACCAAGGGTACGGTCGCATCGACCGCGGCCTTGTCGCTGCTGCTTCAGGAAGGCATCGGCGACACCATCCGCGTGAGCCTGACGCCGCAGCCGGGCGAGGCGCGCACGCAGGAGGTCGTCGTCGCGATGGAGATCCTGCAGTCGCTCGGGTTGCGCGCGTTCAATCCGAGCGTCACCGCCTGCCCCGGCTGCGGCCGAACCACCAGCACCACGTTCCAGGAACTCGCCAAGCAGATCGACGACTTCCTGCGCGCGCAGATGCCGGTGTGGAAGGCGAAGTACCCGGGCGTCGAGTCCATGAAGCTGGCGGTGATGGGCTGCATCGTCAACGGTCCCGGGGAGAGCAAGCACGCCGACATCGGCATCAGCCTGCCCGGCACCGGCGAGGCGCCGGCCGCGCCGGTGTTCATCGACGGCGAGAAGGCCCTGACGTTGCGTGGTGAGGGCATCGCGCGCGAGTTCCAGACGATCGTCGAGAACTACATCGAGAAGCGCTACGGCGGCGTGCACGCCTGAATCCCAGCGGGCGGCGCGGAGACTGCGCCGCGTGCGCAACCTCTTCGGACCATGAGCCAAGCTCCCGATCGATCGCCGCTCCAGGCCGTCAAGGGCATGAACGACATCCTGCCGCCCGATTCGGCGCGCTGGGAGTGGTTCGAGGACTGCGCGCGCCGCGTGATGCAGCGCTACCGCTATGCCGCGATCCGCACGCCGATCGTCGAGCCCACCGCGCTGTTCGTGCGCGGCATCGGCGAGGTCACCGACATCGTCGAGAAGGAGATGTATTCCTTCGAGGACAGCATGAACGGCGACCGGCTCACGCTGCGCCCAGAGGGCACCGCCGGCGTGGTGCGCGCCGCGGTCGAGCATTCGCTGCTGTACGACGGCGGCAAGCGCCTGTACTACCTCGGCGCGATGTTCCGCCACGAGCGTCCGCAGAAGGGTCGCTACCGCCAGTTCCATCAGGTCGGCGTCGAGGCGCTCGGCTTCGCCGGACCGGACGTCGATGCCGAGGTGATCCTCATGTGCCGCATGCTGTGGCGCGAACTGGGCCTGGTCGAAGGCCGCGACCTCTGGCTCGAACTCAACAGCCTTGGCCAGCCGGCCGAGCGGCAGCTGCATCGCGCCGCGCTGATCGAGCACTTCGAGCGCCACGCCGACCTGCTAGACGCCGACGCGAAGCGCCGGCTGCACAGCAACCCGCTGCGCATCCTCGACAGCAAGAACGCGGCGATGCAGCCGGTGATCGAGGCGGCGCCGAAGCTCGCGGACTGCCTCGGCGCCGAGTCGCTCGCGCACTTCGACGCAGTGCGCTCGATGCTCGACGCCGCGGGGCTGCCCTACCGCGTCAATCCGCGGCTGGTGCGTGGCCTCGACTACTACAACCACACGGTCTTCGAGTGGGTCAGCGACAGATTCGGCGCGCCGCTCACGGTGGGCGGCGGCGGGCGCTACGACGGGCTCGTCGAACAGCTCGGCGGCAAGCCGGCGCCCGGTGTCGGCTGGGGGCTGGGCGTCGAGCGGCTGCTGCTGCTGCTGGAAGTAGCGGGCGTCGTCGTGCCGCCGCCCGTGCCCGACGCCTACGCGGTGCTGCCCGATGCCGCCGCGCTGCCGCAGGCGCTGCCGGTGCTCGAGGCGCTGCGCGCGCTCGGTGTCTCGGTGCAGATGCATGCCGCCGGCAGGGACGGGCAGGGCAGCATGAAGTCGCAGTTCAAGAAGGCCGATGCGAGCGGCGCGCGCTATGCGCTGGTGTTCGGCGCCGACGAGCTCGCGCAGGGCATGGTCGCGGTCAAGCCGCTGCGCACCGAGGGCCAGCCGGTGCCGCAGGAACTCCGCCCCATCGTGGAGGCCGGGGTCTGGGGCGGCGAACTGCTGCGTTCATAATCCCGCGCCCTCCGGGGACCCCTTGTTGCATCACGACGATTTCCCCGCATGGCCACGCATCTCGATCTGGAAGAGCAGGAACAGCTCGACGCCCTCAAGCACTTCTGGAAGCGCTACGGCGGCCTGATCACCTGGGCGCTGATTGCGGTGCTCGGCATCTTCGCCGCCTACAACGGCTGGCAGTGGTATGAGCGCGATCGCTCGGCCAAGGCGGCGCTGCTGTTCGACGAGATCGATCGCGCCGCGCAGGCCGGCGACCTCGACCGCGCGAGCCGCGGCTTCGGCGACATGAAGGAGCGCTACGCCTCCACCACCTTCGCCTCGCAGGCCGCGCTGCTGCTCGCGAAGCTGCAGTTCGACAAGGGCCAGCCCGATGCGGCGCGCACGAGCCTCGAATGGGTCGCTCGGCAGGGCGGCGAGCAGGCCTATCCGATCGTCGCGAAGCTGCGTCTGGCCGGCGTGCTGCTCGACCAGAAGAAGTACGACGAGGCCCTGAAGGCGCTGCCGGCCGACGCGCCGCCGGCCTTCGCCGCGCTGGCCGAGGATCGCCGCGGCGACATCCTCGCGGCCCAGGGCAAGAAGGACGAAGCGATCGCCGCCTACCGCAAGGCCTGGACGCAGATCGACCCGGCGCTTGACTACCGGCGGCTGGTCGATGCGAAGCTCACCGCGCTCGGCGCCGCGCCGTCGGCGCCGGCCGCTTCGGCGCCTGCTGCGGGGGCCAGCCGATGAAGCGGCTGCTTTGCGCTGCGGCCGCGGCGCTCGCGCTCGTCGCCTGCTCGAGCAACGAGAAGCCCAAGCCCACGCCGCTGGTCGCCTACACCGCCGGGATCGCCGCGACGCAGGCCTGGCGCGCCAGCGTCGGCGAAGGCGGCCCGGCGCTGCGCGTTGCGGCGACGCCGCAAGCGCTGGTGTTCGCGAGCAGCAGCGGCCGCATCGAGGCACTCGCTCCCGACAGCGGCAAGGAACTGTGGCGCGGCGAGACCGACGGCAAGCTCGCGGCCGGCGTCGGCAGCGACGGCCGCTGGGCCGCGGTGGTGACCACCGCCAACGAACTGGTCGTGCTCGAGCGCGGCAAGCCGGCCTGGCGCACGCGGCTGTCGACGCGCGTCGTCACTGCGCCGCTGGTCGCCGGCGAGCGCGTCTTCGTGCTCGGCATCGACCGCAGCCTGCAGGCCTTCGATGCGCAGGACGGCCGCAAGCTCTGGGGCCAGCAGCGCGCCGGCGATCCGCTGACGCTGTTGCAGCCTGGGGTGCTGCTGCCGTGGAACGACACGCTGATCGCAGGCCAAGGCCCGCGGCTGGCCGGCTTCGATCCGCTGCGCGGCAGCTTGCGGTGGGAGACGACGGTCGCGTCGCCCCGCGGCACCAACGAGGTCGAGCGGCTGGCCGATCTGGTCGGGCCGGCCGCGCGCGTGGGCACGACAGTCTGCGCGCGCGGCTTCCAGGCGGCGGTCGGCTGCGTCGACGCGGGCAACGGCAGCCTTGCCTGGTCGCGCACCGTCGGCGGCACGCGCGGCGTCGCTGCCGACGAGGACATGGTTTTCGCGGCCGACGCGACCGACCGCATCAGCGCCTGGAAGCGCTCGACCGGCGACGTGGTCTGGGCGTCGGACGCCTTGCTCTATCGCGAACTGAGCAGCCCGCTGGTCGCCGCGAAGGTGGTGGTGTTCGGCGACCTGGAAGGCCAAGTCCACTTCCTCGACCGCGAGAACGGCACCACGCTGCTGCGCCTGCCGACCGACGGCAGCGCGGTGACCGCGCCGCCGGTGCGCGTGGGCAACACCATCGTCGTCGTGACCCGGCGCGGCGGGGTGTTCGCGTTCCGGCTTTCCTGACCGCTGCCGCGCGGGTGCCGCGATGAAACCCGTGCTCGCGCTGGTCGGCCGGCCGAACGTCGGCAAGTCAACGCTGTTCAACCGGCTGACGAAGAGCCGTGACGCGATCGTCGCCGATTACGCCGGCCTGACCCGCGACCGCCACTACGGCGAAGGCAAGCAGGGCAAGCTCGAGTTCATCGTCATCGACACCGGCGGCTTCGAGCCGACCGCGGAGACCGGCATCTTCAAGGAGATGGCCAAGCAGGCCCGGCAAGCGGTGGCCGAGGCCGACGTGGTCGTCTTCGTCGTCGACGTGCGCGCCGGGCTTTCGGCCCAGGACCACGACATCGCCCGCTACCTGCGCACTGCCGGCAAGAAGCTGGTGCTGGCGGCGAACAAGGCCGAGGGCATGCTCGAAGGCATCCAGCTGGCCGAGTTCTTCGAGCTCGGGCTGGGCACGCCGCTGGCGGTTTCGGCCGCCCACGGCCAGGGCGTACGCAGCTTGATCGAAGTGGCCTTCGAGCACCTGCCGCCGCAAGACGACACCGAGGAGGACGACGCTGAAGCCGACCGGCCAATCCGCCTCGCGGTGGCCGGCCGGCCCAACGTCGGCAAGTCCACGCTGATCAACACCTGGCTCGGCGAGGAACGGCTGGTGGCGTTCGACCTCCCCGGCACAACTCGCGACACGATCCGCGTGCCGTTCGAGCGGGCTGGCCAGAAGTTCGAGCTGATCGACACCGCCGGCCTGCGCCGCAAGGGCAAGGTGTTCGAGGCGATCGAGAAGTTTTCGGTGGTCAAGACGCTGCAGGCGATCAGCGACGCGAACGTCGTGCTGCTGCTGCTGGACGCGACGCAAGGGGTCAGCGACCAGGACGCGCACATCGCCGGCTACATCCTTGACGCCGGCCGCGCGGTAGTGGTGGCGATCAACAAGTGGGACGCGATCGACAGCTACCAGCGCGGCCTGGTGCAGCGTTCGATCGAACAGCGCCTGCCCTTCCTGCGCTTCGCGCCGGTGCTGCCGATCTCCGCGATCAAGCGGCAGGGTCTGGGCCCGGTATGGAAGTCGGTCGCCGAGGCCTGGGCTTCGGCGATGCGCAAGCTTCCGACGCCGCAGCTCACGCGCGTGCTGCACGAGGCGGTCGAATTCCAGCAGCCGCCGCGCGCCGGCGCCTTCCGTCCCAAGCTGCGCTACGCGCACCAGGGGGGGCAGAACCCGCCGGTGATCGTGATCCACGGCAGCTCGCTCGACCACGTGAGCGATGCCTACAAACGCTTTCTGGAAGGGCGGTTCCGCAGCCACTTCCAGTTGGCCGGCACGCCGATGCGCATCGAGATGAAGACCGGACGGAACCCGTTCGCGCGCACCGACTCGTAGAGGCTCGGCGCCTCCCGGCACCGCTTCTCGGAAGGTGGCCTGTGATACCTTCCCCTTCCAACGAACCACAAGACGGATGCCATCGTGAGCAACAAAGGGCAGCTTCTACAAGACCCCTTCCTCAACCTGCTGCGCAAGGAACACGTGCCGGTCTCGATCTATCTGGTCAACGGCATCAAGCTGCAGGGCCACATCGAGTCCTTCGATCAGTACGTGGTGCTGTTGCGCAACACGGTGACCCAGATGGTCTACAAGCACGCGATTTCCACCGTCGTGCCAGGTCGCGCGGTCAACTTCCAGGCGGGCGACGCCGGCGAGGCGAGCAACTGAACGGCGGCATGCGGCGCTCGCGGCCGACGAGGCCGGCGCATCTTTGGCGCGAGGCGCGGCGTGAACATGCAGTCTGAAGCCGCGAGCGCATCGGCCAGCGCCGCCCGGGTCGTGCTGGTCGGCGTGGATGTCGGCGGCCACGCCGGCTTCGACGACACCCTCGACGAACTCGCCTTGCTCGCCGAGTCGGCAGGCGACGCGCCGGTGGCGCGCGTCGTCGCTCGGCGCAAGGCGATCGACGCGGCGCTTTTCGTCGGCAGCGGCAAGGCCGACGAGCTGAAGGCGCTGGTCGCGGCATCCGAAGCCGGCGCGGTCATCTTCGATCAGGCTCTCTCGCCCACCCAGCAGCGCAACCTCGAGCGGCACCTCGGCGTCGAGGTGCTCGACCGTGTCGGGTTGATCCTCGAGATCTTCGCGGCACGCGCGCGCAGCCACGAAGGCAAGCTGCAGGTCGAACTGGCGCAGCTCCAGTACCTGAGCAACCGGTTGGTGCGGCGCTGGACCCACCTCGAACGCCAGCGCGGCGGTGTCGGCCATCGCGGCGGCCCGGGCGAACGACAGATCGAACTCGACCGCCGGATGATCGGCGAGCGCATCAAGGCACTGAAGTCGCGGCTCGACAAGGTCAAGCGCCAGCGCGGTACGCAGCGGCGCTCGCGCGAGCGGGCCGGCACCTTCAACGTCTCGCTGGTCGGCTACACAAACGCCGGCAAGTCGACGCTGTTCAACGCCTTGGTCAAGGCGCGCAGCTACGCTGCGGATCAGCTGTTCGCGACGCTGGATACGACGACGCGGCAGCTCTTCCTTGCCGATGCCGGCCGGTCGGTGAGCCTGTCCGACACTGTCGGCTTCATCCGCGACCTGCCGCACAGCCTCGTTGAAGCCTTCGAGGCGACCTTGCGCGAAGCGGCGCAGGCCGACCTGCTTCTGCACGTGGTGGACGCGGCAAGCCCGAACCTTGCCGAGCAGATGGCCGAGGTCGACCGCGTGCTCGACGACATCGGCGCGGCCGCGATCCCGCGCGTGCTGGTCTACAACAAGCTCGACCGGCTCGAAGCCGCTTCCGAGCCGCGCCGGTTGATCGACGCGATCGAAGTCGACGGCGGCCGGCGCAGCACACGCGTCTTCGTCAGCGCGGTGCGCGGCGACGGCCTGCCCGAGTTGCGCTTGGTGCTCGCCGCGGCGGTCGCCGGCACCTCCGGCGCACCGCCCGAAGCGCCGGCGCATGAAGCCGCGCCAGAATCCGATCCGCTCGCCGACACGCCCACTCCTCCGCTCGCTCGCATCGCATGAACCCATCGACCCTGGCCGGCGACCGCCTGCCGAACTCCATCGCCGGCGCGCTCGCGGCCTTGTTTGCCGGCCTTGCGCGGCGGCTCGCCTGGCGGGCGCGCCCCTCGGTGCTGATGGCCGGCGGCCGCAACGACGGGCCACCTGATCTCGACGAGCTCTGGCGCGACTTCAACCGCAAGCTCAGCGGCCTGTTCGGCGGGCGCGGCGGTGCGCGGCCCGAGCCCTCGGGCGGCGGTGGCGGCTCGACGCCACCGGACATGCGCGGCGCCGGGATCGGCGCGCTGCTGATCGCCGGCGTCGCCGTGCTGATCTGGCTCGGCACCGGCTTCTTCATCGTGCAGGAAGGCCAGCAGGGCGTGGTGATGTCCTTCGGCCGCTACAGCCACACGGTCGAGGCGGGCTTCCAGTGGCGCGGGCCGTATCCATTCCAGTCGCACGAGGTCGTCAGCTTCACCCAGTTGCGCTCGAAGGAGATCGGTCGCAGCGGCACGGTGCAGGCCACCGGCCTGCGCGACTCGTCGATGCTCACGCAAGACGAGAACATCGTGGACATCCGCTTCACCGTTCAGTACCGGCTGAAGGACGCGCGGGATTTCCTGTTCGAGAACCAAAACGCCGAGGATGCGGTCGTGCTCGCGGCCGAATCGGCGGTGCGCGAGATCGTCGGCCGCAGCAACATGGACTCGGTGCTCTACGAGCAACGTGACGCGATCGCAAGCGACCTGGTCAAGTCGATCCAGGCGCAACTCGACCGGCTCAAGACCGGCATCCTCGTCACCAACGTCAACGTGCAGAGCGTCGCGCCGCCGGAGCAGGTGCAGGCCGCGTTCGACGATGCGGTCAAGGCTGTGGCCGACCGCACGCGCTTCAAGAACGAGGGCGAGGCCTACGCCAACGACGTCATCCCGAAGGCGCAGGGCACCGCTTCGCGGCTGCGCGAGGAGGCCGAGGGCTACCGCGGCCGCGTGATTGCCCAGGCGGAGGGCGACGGCTCGCGCTTCAAGCAGGTGCTGGCCGAATACCAGAAGGCGCCGGCCGTCACGCGTGACCGGCTCTACACCGACACGATGCGCGAGGTCTACGGCAACGTGAGCAAGGTATTGGTCGAATCGCGCACCGGCTCGAACCTGCTCTACCTGCCGCTCGACAAGCTGATGCAGGCGGCCGGGCAGGCGCAAGGCTCGCCGTCCGCTTCGATGGCGCCGGCCGCCGCGCCGGAGACGAACGCACCGACGCCGGCGATCGACCCCCGATCGCGCGAGAACCAGCGCACCCGCGAGCGCGAAAGCCGCTGACCCGATCGACCGCAGGAAGAGCAACGTATGAATCGCATCGGTATCGTCGTCGCGGGTGTGCTGCTCGCGTTGATGGCGGCCTCCACGACCGTCTTCGTCGTCGATCAACGCCAGTTCGCCGTGGTCTACGCGCTCGGCGAGATCAAGGAAGTCATCCAGCAGCCCGGCCTGAAGTTCAAGCTGCCGCCGCCGTTCCAGAACATCGTCTGGCTCGACCGTCGCATCCAGAGCCTCGACAGTCCCGAGACCCGCCCGGTCTTCACCGCCGAGAAGACCAGCCTCGTGATCGACTGGCTGGTGAAGTGGCGCATCACCGATCCGCGCCAGTTCATCCGCAACAACGGCACGAACACGCGCAACGCCGAAGCGCGGCTGGCGCCGATCGTGCAGGCGGCGCTCAACGAGGAAGTGACCAAGCTCACGGTTCGGCAGGTGCTTTCGACCGAGCGCGACACGGTGATGCAGGGCGTGATCCGCCGGCTCGACGACGACGCGAAGGCTTTCGGCATCACGGTGGTGGACGTGCGGGTCAAGCGGGTCGACTTCGCGGCGAACATCACCGAGTCGGTCTATCGGCGCATGGAGTCCGAGCGCAAGCGGGTGGCCAACGAGACGCGCTCCACCGGCCAGGCCGAGGGCGAAAAGATCCGGGCCGACGCCGACAAGCAGCGCGAGGTGATCGTCGCCGAGGCGTACCGCGACGCGCAGAAGATCAAGGGCGAGGGCGACGCGAAAGCCTCGGCGCTTTTCGCCGAAGCTTTCGGGCGCGATCCGCAGTTCGCCCAGTTCTACCGCAGCCTCGAGGCCTACCGCGCGAGCTTTCGCAACAAGAGCGACCTGATGGTCGTCGATCCGAGCGGCGAGTTCTTCCGCGCCTTACGCGGCGAGACGCCAACGCCTGCCCGCCCGCGCTAGGCGCCAAGGCTGCGCGATGGGCGACATGCTGCTGGGCGCGGTCGCGCTGATGCTTGTCTTCGAGGGGCTGCTGCCTTTCCTCAGCCCGACGCGCTGGCGCAAGGTGTTCGAGCAGGCGACCCGGCTAAGCGACGGCCAGCTCCGCTTTCTCGGCCTCACGAGCATGGTGCTGGGCCTGTTGCTGCTGCTCGTCTTCGGTGCATGAAGACCCGGGCCGGCGGGGACCGGCCCGTACACTACGCGGCTTCGTTCTTCCGGTTTTTCGCATGACCTCAGCGTGGCTGCTGCCCGAGCACATGGCCGATGTGCTGCCGTCGCAGGCGAGGCGCATCGAGGAGCTGCGCCGAGGCGTGCTGGACACAGCCGCACGTTACGGCTATGAGCTGGTGATGCCGCCGCTGCTGGAATACCTCGATTCGCTGCTCTCGGGCACCGGCCGCGAGCTCAACCTGCGCACCTTCAAGCTGGTCGACCAGTTGAGCGGTCGCTCGCTCGGGTTGCGCGCCGACACCACGCCGCAGGTTGCGCGCATCGACGCTCATCTGCTCAACCGCGACGGCGTCACCCGCCTTTGCTACTGCGGCCCGGTCGCGCACGCCCGGCCATCGGGCCTGCAATCGAGCCGCGAGCCATTGCAGTTCGGCGCCGAGCTCTACGGCCATGCAGGCCTCGAGGCCGATCTTGAAGTGCAGGATCTGGCACTCGACAGCCTGCGCGCCGTCGGCCTGAGCGGCCTGGTGCTGGACATGGCCGATGCGCGCATCGTCCGTGGCCTGCTGCACGGCCTGTCAATCGACGCCGGAAGGCTCGACGAGCTCTACCGCGCCTTGTCGGCCAAGGATGCGCTGGCGCTCGCCGACGTGACGCACGGCTACCCCGACGAGGTGCGGCGCGGCTTGCACTCGCTGCTTGCGCTGTACGGTGATGCCGAGGTGCTCGAAGCCGCGGCAGCGGCGCTCCCCGCGCGGCCGCAGGTGAGCGCGGCGCTCGACGATTTGAAGCGCCTCGCCGCGCACGCCACCGTCGCCCATCCGCAGGTCACCGTCGGCTTCGATCTTTCGGACTTCAGCGGCCAGACGTACTACAGCGGCGCGCGTTTCGCCGTCTACGCCGAAGGCTGCGAGCAGGCGTTGCTGCGCGGCGGGCGTTACGACGAGATCGGCGCCGTCTTCGGCCGCACCCGGCCGGCGGCCGGCTTCAGCGGCGACCTCAAGGCGCTCGCGTCGATGGGCGCCGGCGTCATGCCTCGCAAGGCGGTGCAGGCGCCGTGGAGCGAGGACGCGGCGTTGCGCGAGGTGGTGCGCGAGTTGCGCGGCGCGGGCCACACGGTCGTGTGCCTGCTGCCCGGCCACGAGCACGAGGGCGACGAAGTGGATTGCGACCGCCGCATCGAATGGCTTGGCGGGCGCTGGCAGTTGCGCGAGGTGACGGCCCGAGCCGCACCATGATCGGAACGAGATGACAGCAGCGATGGCGCAACAGCAGCACAAGACCGGACGCAACGTCGTCGTGGTCGGCACCCAGTGGGGCGACGAGGGCAAGGGCAAGGTCGTCGATTGGTTGACCGACCACGCGAGCGCCGTCGTGCGCTTCCAGGGCGGCCACAACGCCGGCCACACCTTGGTGATCAACGGCAAGAAGACCGCGCTGCAGCTGATTCCTTCGGGCGTGATGCGCGAAGGCGTCGCATGCTTCATCGGCAACGGCGTGGTGGTCGACCCGACGCACCTGCTCGGCGAGATCGAACGGCTCGAAGCCGCTGGCGTCGAAGTGCGTTCGCGGCTGTTCATCAGCGAATCGTGCCCGCTGATCCTGCCGTTCCACGTCGAGGTGGACAAGGCGCGCGAAGCGCAGCGAGAGACCAGCGGCGCCGGCAAGATCGGCACCACGGGAAAGGGTATCGGTCCGGCCTACGAGGACAAGGTCGCGCGCCGCGCATTGCGCGTGCAGGACCTGAAGCATCCCGAGCGCTTCGAGCGCAAGCTGCGCGAGCTTCTCGAACTGCACAACTTCATCCTGCAGGGTTACCTGCATGCGGAGGCACTGGCCTTCGAGCCGATCTTCGAGCACGCGATGCGCGTCGCCGAGAAGCTCAAGCCGATGCTTGCCGACGTCGGCCTCCGCGTTCACGAGACGAATCTCGCCGGCGGCAACGTGCTGTTCGAAGGCGCGCAGGGCACGCTGCTCGACATCGACCACGGCACCTATCCCTACGTCACCTCGAGCAACTGCGTCGCGGGCAACGCGGCGGCGGGCTCGGGGGTCGGGCCGGACAAGCTGCACTACATCCTCGGCATCACGAAGGCGTACACCACGCGCGTCGGCTCGGGGCCGTTCCCGACCGAGCTGCCGATGGACGAGCCCGGCTCGGTCGGCCATCACCTGTCCACGGTGGGGCAGGAGCGTGGCACCGTGACCGGTCGGCCGCGCCGCTGCGGCTGGCTCGACGGCGCGGCGATGAAGCGGTCGATCCTGATCAACGGCTTGTCGGGTCTGTGCATCACGAAGCTCGACGTGCTCGACGGGCTCGAGGAAATCCTGCTCGGCGTCGGCTACGAACTCGATGGCCGTCGCATTGATGTGCTGCCGCTCGATGCCGACGAGATCGTGCAGTGCAAGCCGGTGTACGAAAGCTTCGCCGGCTGGAAGCAGAGCACAGTCGGCTGCACGAAGTGGGACGAATTGCCCGCGAACGCACGCCGCTACCTCGAGCGGGTGCAGGCGCTGATCGGCGCGCCGATCGACATGGTCTCGACCGGCCCGGACCGCGCCCACACGATCCTTTTGCGTCATCCTTATCGCAGCTGAAGCCAAGCCATGTTGACCGACGACGGCAAGCATCTCTACGTCGCCTGGGACGAGTACCACCTGCTGATCGAGCGGCTCGCGATGGAGGTGCATCGTTCGGGCTGGGAGTTCGATCTGATCCTTTGCCTCGCGCGCGGCGGCATGCGGCCCGGCGATGTGCTCTCGCGCATCTTCGACAAGCCGCTCGGCATCCTTGCGACCAGCTCCTACCGCGCGGGCGAGGGCACGATCCAGGGCCGGCTCGACATGGCGCAGTACATCACCTTGCCGAAAGGCGAGCTCGCGGGTCGCGTGTTGCTGGTCGACGACCTTGCGGATACCGGCGTCACGCTGAAGGCGGTGGTCGATCGGTTGCGCGGCATGCCGGCGATCGGCGAGCTGCGCTCCGCGGTGATCTGGGTCAAGGGCGTGTCGAGCTACCAGCCCGACTACGCCGTCGAACATCTGCCGACCAGCCCGTGGATCCATCAGCCCTTCGAGGAGTACGACGCGTTGCGGCCCGACGGCTTGGCGCGCAAGCTCTCGGGGGGCGCTTGAAGCGCCGCTTCGCAGCGAAGAGCGCAAGAAAAAAGCCAGCGGATCGCGCTGGCTTCTTCATTCATCGACTGGTGCCCAGGAAGGGACTCGAACCCCCACGGAGTTACCCGCTAGTACCTGAAACTAGTGCGTCTACCAATTCCGCCACCTGGGCCTTCAGGAGCGCAGGAGTCTAGCATCAAGAACAACGAACGTTCCCCTCGCGCGCCGCTCGCCGCGGCACTGATGAGCGAGGTTGAAGGCAGTGTCCAAGGCCATCGCGACGGCCACGGTTTCGTGCAGCGCGACGACGGCGAAGGCGACATCTACCTCAGCCCCCAGGAGATGCATGCGGTGCTGCATCGCGACCGGGTGCGCGTGCGAGTCGTGCGCTACGACCGCAAGGGCCGGCCCGAAGGCCGCGTGCTCGAGATCCTCGGCCGCGCGAAGGCGCCGATCATCGGCCGGCTCCTTCACGAGAGCGGCATCTGGCTCGTCGCGCCCGAGGACAAGCGCTACGGCCAGGACATCATGGTGCCGAAGAACGGCATCGCGAACGCGGCAGCGGGGCAGGTGGTCGCCGTCGAATTGATCGAGCCGCCGTCGATGCACAGCCAGCCGCTCGGCCGCGTGACCGAGGTGCTCGGCGAGATCGACGATCCCGGCATGGAGATCGAGATCGCGGTGCGCAAGTACGAGGTGCCGCACCGCTTCTCGGCCGAGACGCTGGCGCAGACCGCGAAGCTGCCCGACAAGGTCCGCCCGGTCGACAAGAAGCACCGCGTCGATCTGACCGACGTCGCGCTCGTCACCATCGACGGCGAGGACGCGCGCGACTTCGACGATGCGGTGTACTGCGAGCCGATCGCGATCGGCCGCGGCAGAAAGGGCGCGGACGGCTGGCGGCTGCTCGTCGCGATCGCCGACGTGAGCCACTACGTGAAGCCGGGCGAGCCGCTCGACGACGACGCCTACGAACGCGCGACCAGCGTCTACTTCCCGCGCCGCGTGCTGCCGATGCTGCCGGAGAAGCTTTCCAACGGCCTGTGCTCGCTGAACCCGAACGAGGACCGGCTCTGCATGGTCTGCGACATGGTGATCGATGCCGAAGGCGAGGTCCAGGCCTACCAGTTCTACCCGGCCGTGATGCATTCGCAGGCGCGCTTCACGTACACCGAGGTCGCCGCGATCCTGGCGAACACCAAGGGCGCCGAAGCCCGCGCCCGCAAGCAGTTGGTGCCGCAGCTGGTGCATCTGCACGAGGCCTATCGCGCGCTGCTGAAGGCGCGCCAACGCCGCGGCGCGATCGACTTCGAGACGACCGAGACGCAGATCGTCTGCGACGACAACGGCCGCATCGAGAAGATCGTGCCGCGCACGCGCAACGACGCACACAAGCTGATCGAAGAGGCGATGCTCGCGGCGAACGTCTGCTCGGCCGACTTCATCGAAGCCCACAAGCATCCGAGTCTGTACCGCGTGCACGAGGGGCCGACGCCGGAGAAGCTCGCGACCCTGCAGGCCTACCTGAAGGCGCTCGGCCTGGGGCTTTCGATCGGCGACGACCCGAAGCCCGGCGAGTTCCAGGCGATCGCGCGGGCGACCGTCGATCGCCCCGACGCGCAGCAGATCCACACGATGCTGCTGCGCTCGATGCAGCAGGCGATCTACACGCCCATCAACAGCGGCCACTTCGGCCTTGCGTATCCCGCGTACACCCATTTCACCAGCCCGATCCGGCGCTATCCGGATCTGCTGGTGCATCGCGTGATCAAGGCGCTGCTCGAGCAACGCAAGTACGCGTTGCAGGTCGCCGCGCTCGCGAGCTCGGCGGTGCACACGCGCAAGCTGAAGCCGACGCAGGCCGCCAAGGCGCAGGCCAAGGCGGCGCAGGTCGCGAAGGCCAGCGCCACGATGCAGGCCTGGGAGGCTGCCGGCGCGCATTGCAGCGCGAACGAACGGCGCGCCGACGAGGCCTCGCGCGACGTCGAAGCCTGGCTCAAGTGCAAGTTCATGCGCGAGCACCTGGGCGAGATCTACAGCGGCACGGTGAGTGCCGCAACGAGCTTTGGGCTCTTCGTCACGCTCGACGAGCTCTACGTTGAAGGCCTCGTGCACATCTCGGAACTCGGCGGCGAGTACTACCGCTTCGACGAGGTGCGACAGGAGCTGCGCGGCGAGCGAACCGGCTTGCGCTACGCAGCCGGCAGCCGGCTGCGGGTGCAGGTGAGCCGCGTCGATCTCGACGGCCGCAAGATCGACTTTCGCCTCGTGCATGACGCGCCCGGCAGCGCACCGCGCAGCGCGCGTGCAGCGGACAAGGCCCGCACGGCGCTCGATGAGCTCGCTGCGGTCAAGGCCGAGGACCGCGACGAGCGCCAGGCGACCAAGAAGGCCGGCGGTGTTGCGGGCAAGGCGGCAAAGTCAGGCGAGGCGCGCGCAGCGCGCAAGAAGCCGGGCGACGCTTCGACGCGCGCGCCGCGCAAGGCGCGTCGTTGAGGCGGGCGCTCAGGCGCTGACCGCGCGCACGCGCAGCGCGCGCAGCCGCTCGATCAGGCGGCTCGCTTCGAGCGGCCCGGCAATCGCCTGAGAGGCCGCCCAGCCGTCCGCGGCCGTGCCGTGCGTGTGGGTCGCGAGCCGCGCCGCGTCGCCTGCGTCGAGGCCCTGCGACCACAGCCCGCCGAGCCAGCCGGCAAGCACGTCGCCACTGCCTGCGGTCGCGAGCGCGGGGTTGCCGCTGCCGTTGATCCACGCCTGACCGGCCGGGCTCGCGACCACGCTGCCCGAGCCTTTGAGCACGACCCAGCCCGGCGCGCCATCGGCGAGGCGCCGCGCGGCCGCAAGGCGATCGCGTTGCACCGCTGCGGCATCGGTGCCGAGCAGACGCGCGGCCTCCAAGGGATGCGGTGTCAGCACCGTCGCTTGCCCGCGCGCCGCGCGACGGCTCAGCCCGTCGGCGATCGAGCGGTCGGCGGCGATCGCGTTCAAGGCATCCGCGTCCAGCACCAGGCGGCCGGCGTGGGCGATCAGGCTAGGCAGCACCGCGCGGACCTCGGTCCCGCCTCCGCAGCCGCACACCACGGTGGCCAATGCAAGCGGCGAAGGCGTCGCTGTCAGGGTCTCGACGGTTCGCAGCATCAGCTCGGGGTGCTGCACGTCGAAGCCGTCGTCGCCTGCGCCGCCGAGCGGCACGACCATCACGCGACCCGCGCCCGCGGCGAGCGCCGCCCGGGCGGCCAGCCAGGCCGCCCCGCGCATGCCCGGCGCGCCGCCGACGATCCAAACGTCGCCGAAGCGGCCTTTGTGATCGTGCGCCAGGCGGTGCGGCCATAGCGACCGCGTCTCGGTGACGAGCCCGGCGCAGCCGGGCGCCAGTGCGCAGGCGTCGATGCCGAGGTCGTCGAACCACGCCTGCCCGGCGAAGGCGCGCCCGGCGCCGGTGAAGAGGCCGGGCTTGAGGCTCAACAGCGCCAGCGTCCAACGGGCGCGGATCGTCCCGTCGGCGTCGAGCGGCTGGCCCGTGTCGCCGTCAAGGCCCGACGGCAGATCGACGGCGAGCACCGGCGCATCGTGTCGGTTCGCGTGCCGGATCGCCTCGGCGAGCGCACCTTGCGGCGCGTGGTGCAAGCCCACGCCGAGGCAGGCGTCCATGCACAGCTCGGCCGGCGCGCCGGGCAGCGCGTCACCGATCGCGACGCCGGCGTCGCGCGCCTGCTGCAACGCCATCGCGGCATCGGTTGGCCGTGCGCGGTGCGTCGGCGCGAGCCAGACCTCGACGTCGCGGCCGGCGCACTTCAAGTGCCGTGCGGCGAGCAGCCCGTCGCCGCCGTTGTTGCCGGGGCCCGCGAGCACCTGGATGCGCCCCGCATGCGGTGCGACCGCCAGCGCGAGCCGAGCCACGGCCAAGCCGGCGCGTTGCATCAGCGCATGAGGCGGCAGCGCGGCGGAGGCGGCGGCTTCGATGCGGCGGGTTGCGTCGGCGTCGTGCAGCGGCCATGCCGAGCCGCCCGGCGTGGCGCACGGCCCGTCGACGATCACCGGCATCCGCATCGCAGTTCAGCCGCAGGCCGCACCGCCGAGGTAGCGCCGGGCCGAGTACGGGGCGGCGCCGATCGCGCTCTCGCGGCCGGCGATCTGGTCGGCCAGCAGGCGCGCGCTGCCGCAGGCCATCGACCAGCCGCTGGCACCGTGGCCGAGGTTGAGCCAGACGCCTGGGCGCGGACTCGGGCCGATCACCGGCGGGCCGTCGGGCAACATCGGACGCGCGCCCTTCCAGATCTGCGGCTTGGCGGTGTGCGCGGCGCCGGGGAAGCGGTCGTGCAGCAGCTTGAACAGCAGGTCGACCGGCGCGCGGCGCTGGCGCAGCGACGAGCCGCCCAGCTCGGCGCCCCCGGCGATGCGCACCCGCTGGCCCAGTCGCGAGATCGCGACGCCGTGCTGTGCGTCGATCACCGCCGCGCGCGGCCCACGGTCGGGCGCGCGCAACGGCGCCGTCATCGAATAGCCGTGGACCGGCTGCAACGGCAGCTTCATGCCCAGCGACGGCAGCAGCTCCACCGCGTCGACGCCGGCGGCGATCACGATGGCTTCGTAGGCCTCTTCCGAGATCGGCTCGAGGAAGCGTGCTGCAGCGCGGCCGCGGCGCAGCGTCATCGTCGGGGACTGGCCGACGGCCTGCGGGCCGACCGGCGTCTGGGCGTGGCTCGAGGCGAAGCCGGTCGTCAGCGCGAGTTGCTCGAGCTTCAAGGGCGTGCCTTGCTTCGCGTTGGCGGTGCCGAGCGCGCGCACCGCGGTCGCGAAGCGGAACTCGACGCCCAGCTGCTCGGCTGCGTCGCGCAGCACGTGTGCGAATTGCCGGCAGTTCGCCGCCTCGCCCTGCGCCAGCCGGATGCCGCCGGCCAGCGGCATCGTGCGGCTCAAACCCGGCTCGAGCGCGTGGCAGGCGGCCGCGTCGAGTTCGCTGTAGCCGATGCCCAGCTCGCGCAGCAGCTCGAGCTGCCTGCGCGCTGCTTCGAGGCCGGCGGCGTCGTGCAGCAGCACGAGCACGCCGTGCGCGCGCTCGAAAACGAGGCCCAGGCGCTCGACGCGCTCGAGCAGGCAGCGGTGGCTGTAGCTCGACAGCTCGAGCAGCTCGGCGCGCAGCTTTTGCGCCCGAGCCGCATCGCCGGCCTGCGACCAGCGCCACAACCAGCGCCACCGGGCGGCGTCGGGCCAAGCCGGCATGCGCAGGCCGCGGCCATGCCCGAACAGCTCGTGCAGCAACCCGCCGTTCGGCGCCGGCCCGGCCCATGGGGCCACGTAAGCCGGCGCGACGATGCCCGGCGTCGCGAAGCTGGCTTCAGCGGCGAGGCTGCTGTGGCGTTCAAAGACGGTGACATCGTGGCCGTCGACGGCCAGCTCGTAGGCGCTGGTGACGCCGACGATGCCCGCCCCGATGACGGCGATCCTCATGCGACGAAACCGGCGCAAAAGGCGGGCTGGGCCATGACGGAGTGGCTCTTCGAGAGCCTGGCGCGCCGACGCTGCGTGTTAGACTCCGCCCGTTTTCCGATCCGATCGCCGCGGTTCTTCATGCCGCCTTGTTCATTCGCCGATCTCCGGAAAACACACCCAGCAAACCCGGCCGCCAAAAGGTGTCGTGCGGTTGCGTTTCGAACGCGAGAACGTTCGATTTCGCACTCACGATCAAGGCCGGATTTTAGTCCCAACCTTTGGAGCTCTCATGTCCTTCACCATGCGTGACATGCTGGAAGCCGGCGTCCATTTCGGACATCAGACGCGCTTCTGGAATCCCAAGATGGCCCCGTTCATCTTCGGGCACCGCAACAAGATCCACATCATCAATCTCGAGAAGACGCTGCCGCTCTTCACCGAGGCGATGAAGTTCACCCGCCAACTCGCTGCGAAGCGCGGCACGATCCTGATGGTCGGCACCAAGCGCCAGGCGCGCGAGGTCGTCGCTCAGGAAGCCAAGCGAGCGGGCATGCCGTTCGTCGACCAGCGCTGGCTCGGCGGCATGATGACCAACTTCAAGACGGTCAAGGGGTCGCTGAAGAAGCTCAAGGAGATGCAGGCGCAGAAGGAGGCCGGTCTCGAGACGATGAGCAAGAAGGAAGCGCTGCTGTTCGAGCGCGAGCTGACCAAGCTCGAGAAGGACATCGGCGGCATCCAGGACCTGAACGCGCTGCCCGACGCGATGTTCGTCATCGACGTCGGCTACCACAAGATCGCCATCGCTGAAGCGCAGAAGCTGGGCATCCCGGTGATCGGCGTCGTCGATTCGAACCACTCGCCGGACGGGATCGACTATGTGATCCCTGGCAACGACGATTCGGCCAAGGCCGTCGCGCTGTATGCGCGCGCGGTCGCGGACGCGGTGCTCGAAGGCAAGGCCAATGCGGTCAATGAAGTCGTCGCCGGCGCGCGCAGCGAAGACGAATTCGTCGAGGTCAGCGACGCCGCCTGACGCGCGCGCCCGGCGTCGCACAAGGGGCTGTTTCAGCCCCTTTTGTTCGCCGGCACTTCCCGAACGTTTTTTTACCCGCCGCCGCGCCCGATCAGCGCGGGGCTCACCGAACGGAGTTGAGCGATGCCTGCAATCACCGCCAGCATGGTCGCCGAACTGCGCGCCAAGACCGACGCGCCGATGATGGAATGCAAGAAGGCCCTGACCGAAGCCGAGGGCGACATGGGCAAGGCCGAGGAACTGCTCCGCGTGAAGCTCGGCAGCAAGGCCGGCAAGGCCGCGGCCCGTATCACGGCCGAAGGCGCGATCACCGCCGTCGTGCAAGGCGGTGTCGGTGCGATCGTCGAGGTCAATTGCGAGACCGACTTCGTCACCAAGAACGACAGCTTCCTCGCCTTCGCGCGCGCCTGCGCCGACCTGGTGGCGAAGAGCGCGCCGGCCGATGCCGCCGCGCTTTCCGGCCTGCCGTATGTGCAGGACGGCTTCGGCCCGACGGTCGAAGACGTGCGCAAGGGATTGATCGGCAAGATCGGCGAGAACATCGCGGTGCGCCGCTTCAAGCGTTACGAAGGCCCCTCGAAGCTGGCGAGCTACCTGCACGGCACGCGCATCGGCGTGATCGTCGAGTACGACGGCGACGAGGTCGCGGCCAAGGACGTCGCAATGCATGTCGCGGCGATGAAGCCGGTGTCGCTGCAGTCGAGCGAGGTACCTGCTGAGTTGATCGAGAAGGAGCGCGCGGTCGCCGCTGGCAAGGCTGCCGAGGATGCGAAGGCCGCCGAAGCCGCCGGCAAGCCGGTGCAGTCGGCCGAGATCGTCGCCAAGCGGATCGAAGGCTCGGTGCAGAAGTACCTGAAGGAGGTCTCGCTGTTCAATCAGGCCTTCGTCAAGAACGACAAGCAAAGCGTCGAGCAGATGCTGAAGGCCGCGAACACCAAGGTGCTCGGCTTCACCCTCTACGTGGTCGGCGAAGGCATCGAGAAGAAGGTCGACGACTTCGCGGCCGAGGTCGCGGCGCAGGTCGCCGCGGCGAAGGGCGGCTGAAGCCAGGCGGCCGGCGTCGCGTGTCGGCGCGCGGCCATCCGCGGGCGTTCGCGACAAGCTCGCCCGCGAAGCGATCCCTTTAAACTGCCCTACGGTCCTTACTTGGCCGTTCCCCAATCGGAGACCTCCGGCATGCCGGCCTACAAGCGGATCCTGCTGAAGCTTTCGGGCGAAGCCTTGATGGGCGACGATGCCTACGGCATCAACCGCGCGACGATCGTTCGCATGGTGCAGGAGGTGCGCGAGGTCACGGAGATGGGCTGCGAGGTGGCGGTCGTCATCGGCGGCGGCAACATCTTTCGCGGCGTCGCCGGCGGCTCGGTCGGCATGGACCGCGCGACCGCCGACTACATGGGCATGCTTGCCACGGTGATGAACTCGCTGGCGCTCGCCGACACGATGCGCCAGGAAGGCATGACAGCGCGGGTGATGTCGGCCATCAGCATCGAGCAGGTCGTCGAGCCCTACGTGCGGCCGAAGGCGCTGCAGTACCTCGAAGAAGGCAAGGTCGTGATCTTCGCGGCCGGCACGGGCAACCCCTTCTTCACCACCGACACGGCCGCCGCCTTGCGTGGCGCCGAGATGGGCGCGCAGATCGTGCTGAAGGCTACCAAGGTCGATGGCGTCTACACCGCCGATCCGAAGAAGGACCCGAACGCGACCCGTTATGCACGGGTGAGCTTCGACGAAGCCATCAGCAAGAACCTGCAGGTGCTCGATGCGACCGCGTTCGCGCTGTGCCGCGACCAGAAGCTGCCGATCAAGGTGTTCTCGATCTTCAAGCCCGGTGCGCTGCGCCGCGTGGTGCTGGGCGAGGACGAGGGCACGCTGGTGCACGTCTGAGGAAGTTCGAAATCGCCATGACCATCGCCGACATCCGCAAGACGCTCGAGCAGAAGTCCGCCCGATCGATCGAGTCGTTCAAGGCCGAGTTGCAGAAGATCCGCACCGGCCGTGCCCACCCGGGCATCCTCGACCAGGTCCAGGTCGAGTACTACGGCTCGATGGTGCCGATCAGCCAAGTCGCCAACGTCTCGCTGCTCGATGCGCGCACGATCAGCGTCCAGCCCTGGGAGAAGGGCCTGGGCCCGAAGATCGAGAAGGCGATCCGCGAGAGCGATCTCGGCCTCAACCCGGCCGCCCAGGGCGATCTTCTGCGCGTCCCGATGCCTCCCTTGACCGAAGAGCGCCGCAAGGACCTGACCAAGGTCGTGCGTGCGGCCGGCGAGGACGCGCGAGTCGCCGTGCGCAACCTGCGCCGCGACGCCAACGACCAGGCCAAGAAGCTGCTGAAAGACAAGCTGATCGGCGAAGACGACGAAAAGCGTTCGCTCGAGGAAGTGCAGCGGCTCACCGACGGCACGATCGCCGAGATCGACCGCCTGGTGAAGGCCAAAGAGGCCGACATCCTGGCCGTGTGATGCACTCAAGCACCGAGCGCTTCGGCGCGGCGAAGGACAAGGCGCGCGGCGCCGTGCCGCGCCACGTCGCGATCGTCATGGACGGCAATGGCCGCTGGGCGTCCAAGCGCTTCATGCCGCGCTTCGTCGGCCACAAGCAAGGGGTCGATGCGCTGGTGCGCACGGTGCGCGCCTGCGCAGACCGCGGCATCGACTACCTCACCGTGTTCGCCTTCTCGAGCGAGAACTGGAAGCGCCCGCAGGAAGAGGTCTCCGGCCTGATGGGCTTGGTGCTGGTGGCCGTTTCGAAGTACCTCGGCAAGCTCGCCAACGAGGGCGTGCGCATCCGCATCGTCGGCGACCGCGGAGCGGTCTCCGACAAGGTGCGCGAGGCCTGGGACGAGGCCGAGCGCCGCACCGTGCTGAATCGGCGCATCACGCTGTCGGTCGCGTTCAACTACGGCGGGCGCTGGGACATGGTGCAGGCCTGCCGCGCGGCCATCGAAGCCGGCGTGCCGGCCGCCGAACTGACCGAGGAGCGCCTTGCCGAATTCCTCGCGCTGAGCCACGCGCCCGATCCCGACCTCTTCATCCGCACCGGCGGCGAGGTGCGCATCTCCAACTTCCTGCTCTGGCAGGCGGCGTATTCGGAGCTGCACTTCACCGACTGCCTCTGGCCCGACTTCGACGAGGTCGAACTCGACGCGGCCCTGGCCACCTTCGCCGCGCGCGATCGCCGCTTCGGCGCGATCAAGACCGAGGTCGCGCCGGTCGTCACGGCCGCCGCTGCCGTGCAGCCGGCCGCCTGACGTTTCGTCGAGCCGCGATGCTGAAGCAGCGGGTCCTCACCGCGCTGGTCCTCCTGATGCTGCTGCTGCCGACGCTCTGGGTCCGGCCCGCTTGGCCGTTCATCGCGCTGATGGGCGTGGCGGTCGTCGCAGCGGCTTGGGAATGGGCGCGGCTCAACGGGCTCGCGTCCTCGCCGGCGATCGGCTTTGCGGTCCTTGTCGGGGCCGGCATGGCGCTGTTCGCCGGCGCCGGTGCGGTGCAGGGCGCGCCGCTGCTGTGGTGGGGCGCGCTGATCGCGTGGGCGGTTCTCGGTGCGCTGACGCTCGCCGCCGGCGTCGGCCGCTGGCCGCGGCGGCCCCAGGGCTTGCGGCTCGCGCTCGGTGCGGGCATGTTGTGGGTCGCCTGGCTGGCGCTCGCGCACGCGCGTGTGCAAGGGGTGAACTTTCTGCTGTCGCTGCTGTGCATCGTCTGGGCGGCCGATATCGCCGCCTACTTCGGCGGCCGGGCTTTCGGCCGCCGCAAGCTCGCACCGACGATCAGTCCTGGCAAGAGCTGGGAAGGTGTCTACAGCGGCATGCTCGGCGTGCTGCTGCTGGCGCTGCTGTGGATCACGATCGATCCTCGGCTCGGCGAGCCGGCGAGCAGCGTGTTCAGCCGCTTGCACATCGCCCTCGGCTGGGTCGGCCTCGCCCTCGCGCTGGTGTTCTTGACCGCACTGAGCGTGATGGGCGACCTGTTCGAGTCGCTCGTCAAGCGCAGCGCCGGCGCCAAGGATTCGAGCGGCCTGCTGCCGGGCCATGGCGGCGTGCTCGACCGCTTCGATGCGCTGCTTCCGGTGCTGCCGGCCGCGCTCGCGCTGTGTTCGCTCGGGAGCCTGAAGTGACTCGGCAGCGGGTCGCGATCCTCGGCTCGACCGGCTCGATCGGCGCCAACACGCTCGACGTGATCGCGCGCCATCCCGAGCGTTTCGAGGTTCTCGCGCTAAGCGCGCAACGGCGTATCGACGAGTTGGCCGCGCAGTGCCGGCAGTTTGCGCCGCGCTTCGCTGTGGTGCCCGATGCCACTGCGGCACAAGCGCTGCGCGAGCGGCTCGGCGCGACCAAGGTCGACGTGCTCGAAGGCCCAGGCGCGCTGGTCGAGATCGCGGCGCACCCGGACGCCGATGCGGTGATGGCGGCGATCGTCGGCGCCGCAGGCCTCGCACCTTGCCTCGCTGCCGCGCGCGCCGGCAAGCGGCTGTTGCTCGCGAACAAGGAGGCGCTCGTCGTGGGCGGCGCGCTTTTCATGCAAGCGGTGAAGGAGGGCGGCGCTACGCTGCTGCCGATCGACAGCGAGCATTCGGCGATCTTCCAGTGCCTGCCGGAAGACCGCGGTGTCTGGCCGCAGCGCATCGACCACATCGTGCTCACCGCATCCGGAGGCCCGTTTCGTCAGCGCAACCCCGCGACCCTGCGCGACGTGACGCCCGACGAAGCCTGCGCGCATCCGAACTGGGTGATGGGCCGGAAGATCTCGGTCGACTCCGCGACGATGATGAACAAGGCGCTCGAGGTGATCGAGGCGCGCTGGCTGTTTGATCTGGCGCCCGAGCAGATTCGCGTCGTGCTCCATCCGCAGAGCATCGTGCATTCGATGGTCGTGTGCCGCGATGCCTCGGTGCTGGCGCAGCTCGGGACGCCGGACATGCGCGTGCCGATCGCCTACGGCCTGGCGTGGCCGGATCGCATCGCCTCGGGCGCCGGACAACTCGATTTCATGCAGCTCCCCGCACTCACCTTCGAGCTCGCCGACCCGCTGCGCTTTCCCGGCTTGCCGCTCGCGTGGGCGGCGCTCGCCGGCCCGGCCGGCAGTACCGCGGTGCTGAACGCCGCGAACGAAGTGGCGGTCGCGGCGTTCCTCGCGAAACGCATCCGCTTCGACCGGATCCATGCGATCAACGCGCACACGATCGAACGGGTGCAGCCGGCGGCCGCGTCGGCCGCGTCCCTCGAAGGCCTGCTGGCGCTCGATGCCGAAGCGCGCCGCATCGCCGAGCGTCATGTGGAGATGTCGAAATGACCACCGTGCTTGCCTTCATCGTGACGCTGGCGATCCTGATCGTGGTGCACGAGTACGGCCACTACCGCGTCGCCGTCGCCTGCAAGGTCAAGGTGCTGCGCTTTTCGATCGGCTTCGGCCGCGCGATCTGGCGTCGGCAGCGCGGCGAGACGGAATTCGTCGTCGCCGCCTTGCCGCTCGGCGGCTACGTGAAGATGCTCGACGAGCGCGAGGGCGAGGTCAGCGCCGCGGACCAGGGCCGGGCGTTCAACCAGCGGCCGCTGTGGCAGCGCTCCGCCATCGTCGCGGCGGGGCCCGCGGCGAACCTGCTGCTCGCGATCGTGTTGTACGCGGCAAGCTATTGGGTGGGCGTCGAGGAGCCGCTCGCGCGCATCGGCTCGCCGGTGGCCGCAAGCCTCGCGGAGAAGGCCGGCCTCCAGGCCGGTGACGTCGTCGAAACGCTGATCGACGCCGACGGCAACGCGCATGCGGTCCATTCGATGAACGATTTGCGCTGGCGTGTCACCGAGGCCGCGCTGAACGGCGAGGCGATCACGCTGCAGCTGCGCCAGGCCGACGGCGGCCAGCGCGACGCGGCCCTGCCGCTCGATCGCATCGAGGTCCGCGATGTCGACGCCGAACTGATGCGGCAGATCGGCCTCGGCGGTCCGTATCGCGAAGCGGTGCTCGGGCGTGTGGTCGTCGGGGGGCCGGCCGATCGTGCGGGCTTGCGCGAAGGCGACCGCGTGCTGTCGGTCGACGGCGTCAGCATCGAGGATGCCGATCGTCTGCAGAACGTCATTCGCGCCTCGCTGCGCGACCGCGAGCCCCGCGCGATGCAGTGGCGCGTGCAGCGGCAAGGGCAGCCGGTCGAGATCGAAGTCGTGCCGAAGGTCGTCGAGGACAAGGGTCGCGTGTTCGCGCGCATCGAAGCGGTCGTCGGCCAGCCGCCGGCGATGGCGACGGTGCGGTACGGCGGGCTCGAAGGCCTGCTGCGCGGCGCCGAGCGCACCTGGGAGGTCTCGGTGCTGAGCCTGCGCATGCTGGGCAAGATGCTGATCGGCGAAGCCTCGCTGAAAAACCTGAGCGGGCCGCTGACGATCGCCGACTACGCGGGCCAGTCCGCACAGATGGGTCTGGCCTACTACCTCGGCTTCCTCGCGCTGGTCAGCGTCAGCCTCGGCGTGCTGAACCTGCTGCCGTTGCCGATGCTCGACGGCGGACACCTCATGTACCATCTTTTCGAAGCGGTGACAGGGCGGCCAGTCTCTGAAGTGTGGCTGGATCGGCTGCAGCGCGGAGGCCTGGCGGTCATGCTGATGATGATGTCGCTCGCCCTCTACAACGACGTGGCCCGGCTGTTCGGCCTGCACTGAATGCTCTCTTCCCGACCGCTCGCTTCGACGGCCGCGCCGTCCCCGCTTTCCGTCTTGTCTTCCCGTCCGCGCTGGCGGCTGCGCATGCTGTCCGCGGCGCTGGTCGCGGCCTTGAGCGCGACGCCGTCGTGGGCGGTGGAGCCTTTCACCTTGAAGGACATCCGCGTCGAGGGGCTGCAGCGCGCCGATGCCGGCACGATCTTCGGCGCGCTGCCGTTTCGCATCGGCGACACCTACAACGACGAAAAGGGCGCGGCAGCCTTGCGCGCACTGTTCGCCACCGGCCTTTTCAAGGACGTGCGGCTCGAGGTCGAGAACGACGTGATCGTCGTGATCGTCGAGGAGCGGCCGATCATTTCGTCAGTCAGCTTCGTGGGCTTGAAGGAGTTCGACAAGGACGCGCTCAGCAAGTCGTTGAAGGACGTCGGCATCGGCGAAGGCCTGCCCTTCGACCGCTCGCTCGCCGACCGCGCCGAACAGGAGCTCAAGCGCCAGTACCTGACGCGCAGCCTCTACGGCGCCGAGGTGGTGACGACGATCACGCCGGTCGAGCGCAATCGCGTCAACGTCACCTTCACCGTGACCGAAGGCGAGGTCGCCAAGATTTCCGAGATCCGCATCGTCGGCAACCAAGCCTTCAGCGAAGGCACGCTGCTCGGCCAGTTCGAGCTGTCCACCAGCGGCTGGCTGACCTGGTACACGAAGTCCGACCGCTACTCGCGCACCAAGCTCAATGCCGACATCGAGACGCTGCGCAGCTACTACTTGAATCGCGGCTACCTCGAGTTCAACGTCGATTCGACGCAAGTCGCTATCTCGCCCGACAAGCAGAACATCTCGATCACGATCAATGTCACCGAAGGCCAGCCCTACACGGTGACCGGCGTGCGCCTCGAAGGCGACTACCTCGGCAAGGAAGACGACTTCAAGGCGCTGGTCAACATCAAGCCGGGCGAGCCCTATCGCGCGGCGGACGTGGCCGAGACGACGCGCCGCTTCAACGAGCTCTACGGCGCCTTCGGCTACGCCTTCGCCCGCATCGAGCCCCGCACCGACATCGACCGATCGACCGGCCGCGTCGAGGTCGTGCTGGTGTCCGACCCGAGCCGGCGCGTCTACGTGCGCCGGGTCAACGTCGCCGGCAACACGCGCACGCGCGACGAGGTGGTGCGCCGCGAGTTCCGCCAGTTCGAGTCGTCCTGGTACGACGGCCGGCGCATCAAGCTGTCGCGCGACCGGGTCGACCGGCTGGGCTACTTCTCGGACGTAGCGGTCGACACCTCCGAGGTGCCCGGCTCGCCCGACCAGGTGGACATCACCGCCGAGGTCAAGGAGAAGCCGACCGGCAACCTGCAGCTCGGCGCGGGGTTCAGCAGCGCCGACAAGGTATCGCTGACCTTCGGCATCCGCCAGGACAACATCTTCGGTAGCGGCAACTACCTTGGCCTCGACGTCAACACCAGCCGCTTCAACCGCAACCTGGTGCTGAGCACCGTCGACCCCTACTTCACGATCGACGGCATTTCGCGCGCGGTCGATCTCTACTACCGCACCGCGAAGCCGATCAACAGCCAGGGCGAGGAGTACCAGCTGATCACGCCGGGCGCGGCGATCCGTTTCGGCGTGCCTTTCAGCGAGTTCGACACGGTGTTCTTCGGCATCGGCTGGGAGCGCACCAAGATCAAGGCCGGCTCCTCGATCCCGAACAACTACTTCCTCTACCGCGAGCAGTTCGGCGACACGACAGACAGCCTGCCGCTGACGCTCGGCTGGCAGCGTGATGGCCGCGACAGCGCGCTGGTGCCGACCTCGGGCCGCTACCAGCGCATCAACGCGGAATGGAGCGTCGCGCTCGATACGCGTTACTTGCGCACCAACTACCAGTTCCAGCAATGGGTGCCGTTCGGCAAGCGGTTCACGCTCGGGCTCAACGCCGAGTTCGGCTATGGCAAGGGCTATGGCGGCCGGCCGTATCCGATCTTCAAGAACTTCTACGGCGGCGGCCTCGGCTCGGTGCGCGGCTTCGACCAAGGCTCGCTCGGGCCGATCGACGTGACCGGCGCCTACATCGGCGGCAATCGCCGGCTCAACCTGAATTCCGAGTTCTACGTGCCGGTACCGGGCTCGGGCAACGACCGCACGCTGCGGTTGTTCGGCTACGTCGATGCCGGCAACGTCTGGGGCGAAGACGAGAAGCTGGAGCTGAGCAGCCTGCGCGCGTCAGCGGGCATCGGCTTGAGCTGGGTGTCGCCGGTCGGCCCTCTGAAGCTCAGCTATGGCGAGCCTTTGCGCAAGTTCCCCCAAGATAGAATCCAGAAGTTCCAATTCCAGATCGGGACCGCGTTTTGATGAAGACTTTGCAGTGGATGGCGCTGCTCGCGGCGGCGGCTCTTTCGAGCGCGGCGCCGACGAGCGTGCTGGCGCAGGAACTGAAGATCGGCTACGTCAACAGCGAGCGCGTCCTGCGCGAGGCGGCCCCGGCGAAAGCGGCGCAAGCGAAGCTTGAAAGCGAGTTCTCGAAGCGGGAGAAGGACATCGCCGACGTCGCCGCCAAGCTGAAGGCCGCCTCCGACAAGCTGGAGAAGGACGCGCCGACGCTCGCCGAAAGCGAGCGCAACCGCCGCCAGCGCGAACTCGTCGAGCAGGACCGCGAGTTCCAGCGCAAGCGCCGTGAGTTCCAGGAAGACCTGAATCAGCGCAAGAACGAAGAACTCTCGGCCGTCGTCGATCGTGCGAACCGCGTGATCAAGCAGATCTTCGAGACCGAGAAGTACGACGTCATCCTGCAGGAAGCCGTGTTCGCCGGCCCGCGCGTCGACATCACCGAGAAGGTGATCAAGGCGCTGAACTCGGCGAAGTGAGCGCGGCGGCCGCGCATGCGGTGATGGGCGCCGCTCCCGTCACGCTGCGCGAGATCGTCGCCGCTCTCGGCGGCGAATTGGTCGGCTCGGCCGACACCCCGATCGACCGCATCGCTACGCTGGAAGCCGCTGGCGCGAGCGCGATCACCTTCCTTTCGAACCCGCGTTATCGAGTGCAACTGGCCGGCTCGGCGGCCGGCTGCGTCGTCGTTGCGCCGTCGTTGCGCAACGAGGCTGCCTCGCGCGGCGCGGCGATCGTCGCCGACGATCCCTACCTCTACTTCGCGCGGCTCACGCAGTGGTGGGCGCGGCGCACGCGGCCCGCGGCGCCGGTGGGCGTCGATCCGAGCGCGCGGGTCGACCCGAGCGCGCGGGTGCATCCGACGGCCAGCATCGGCCCGCTCGCCGTCGTGGAGGCCGAGGCGGAGATCGCAGCCGATGCCGTCGTCGGCGCGCAGTGCGTCGTCGGTCGCGGTGCGCGCATCGGGGAGGGTACGCGGCTGCATGCACGAGCGGTCGTTGCCTTCGGCTGCACGATCGGTGCGCGCGGCATCGTCCACAGCGGTGCGGTGATCGGCGCCGACGGCTTCGGCTTCGCGCCGACCCAGGCTGGTTACGTGAAGATCGAACAACTCGGCGCAGTGCGCATCGGCGACGACGTCGAGATCGGCGCCAACACCTGCATCGACCGCGGCGCGCTCGACGACACGGTGATCGAAGACGGCGTCAAGCTCGACAACCTGATCCAGATCGCTCACAACGTGCGCATCGGGCGGGGCACCGCGATCGCCGCCTGCGTCGGCATCGCCGGCAGCACGCAGATCGGCGCACGCTGCACCGTTGCGGGCCAGGCCGGCTTCGCGGGCCACCTGACGATCGCCGACGACGTGCACATCGCCGCGAAGGCGACCGTGATGCGCTCGATCGCGAAGCCGGGTGTCTACAGCGGCTACTTTCCGCTCGACGAGAATCGCGCGTTCGAAAAGAACGCCGCGACGCTGCGGCAGCTATACGCGCTGCGCGATCGCGTGCGCGCACTCGAACGCTCGCTCGGCAACGCCGGCGATGCCGCGGAATCGCCCTGAAGGCCGCCACCTGCGAAGAAGATGGACATCCACAAGATCCTCGAAAAGCTCCCGCATCGCTACCCGATCCTGCTGGTCGATCGCGTGCTCGAGCTCGAAGCCGGCAAGCGCATCCGCGCGCTGAAGAACGTTTCGATCAACGAGCCGTACTTCGTCGGCCACTTTCCGCACCGGCCGGTGATGCCGGGCGTACTGATGCTCGAATCGCTGGCCCAGGCCGCGGCCTTGCTCAGCTTTGCCGAGCAGCAGCAGGAGAAGGACTCAGTGATCTATTTCGTCGGCATCGACGGCGCGCGCTTCAAGCGGCCGGTGGAGCCGGGTGACCAGCTGATCCTCGACGTCGATTTCGATCGCTCGAAGGGTGGCATCTACAAGTTCAGGGCGCGTGCGAGCGTCGCCGGCGAGACCGCCGCCGAGGCCGAGCTGATGTGCACGATGCGCAAGGTCGGCTGAGTCTTCGATGAGCCTGATCCACCCGACCGCGCTGGTCGACCCCAAGGCCGAACTCGCCGCCGACGTGAGCGTCGGCCCCTACAGCGTGATCGGCGCCGATGTCCGCATTGGCGCCGGCACCACGATCGGCGCGCACTGCGTGATCGAAGGCCGCACCACGATCGGCGCGAACAACCGCATCGGCCACCACAACGCCCTGGGCGGCGCGCCGCAGGACAAGAAGTACGCCGGCGAGCCGACCGCGCTCGAGATCGGCGACGGCAACACCATCCGCGAGTTCTGCACCTTCAACTGCGGCACCGTGCAGGACGCGGGCACCACCCGGATCGGCAACGACAACTGGGTGATGGCCTATGTGCACATCGCGCACGACGTGCAGCTCGGCAGCCACTGCATCCTCGCGAACCTCGCGACGCTCGCCGGCCATGTGCATGTGGGCGACTGGGTGATCGTCGGTGGCCTGACCGGCGTGCACCAGTTCGTGAAGATCGGTGCGCATGCGATGGCCGGCTTCCAGACCGCGCTGTCGCAGGACGTGCCGCCTTTCATGATGGTCGACGGCAATCCGGCCAAGGTGCACGGCTTCAACGTCGAAGGCCTGCGCCGCCGCGGCTTCGATGCGGCGCGCATCGCGCAGGTCAAGCAGATGCACCGCCTGCTGTACCGCAACGGCCTGACCCTGGAGCAGTCGAAGCTCGAGATCGCCGCGCTGAAGGGCGCGGTCGAGGGCGGCGACGGCGACGTCGAAGCCGTGCTCGCCTTCCTCGGCGCGTCCCGGCGCGGCATCGTCCGCTGAGGCATCGCGCGATGCGCCTCGGCATGGTCGCCGGCGAGGCCTCGGGCGACCTGCTCGCCGCGTTGCTGATGGGCGGCCTGAAGCAGCGCTGGCCGGCGCTTCATGCCGCCGGCATCGGTGGCCCGCGTCTGCAGGCCGAGGGCTTCGACGCGTGGTGGCCGGCCGACCGCCTCGCGGTGCACGGCTTCGCCGACGTGATCCGCGTCTATCGCTCGCTCGTCAAGCTGCGCCGCGAGCTCGGCGACCGGCTGCTCGACGAGCGGCCCGCGGCCTTCGTCGGGATCGACGCGCCCGATTTCAACCTCGGCCTCGAAGCGCGGCTGAAGACGGCCGGCATGAAGACGATCCACTTCGTCTGCCCGTCGATCTGGGCCTGGCGGGGCGGCCGCGTCCACAAGCTCGCGGCCTCGGCCGACCACGTGCTGTGCGTGTTTCCGTTCGAGCCGGCGTTGCTTTCGAAAGCGGGTGTCGCGGCCAGCTACGTCGGCCACCCGCTGGCCGATGCGATCCCGCTCGAGGTGCCACGCGCCGCTGCGCGAGCCGCACTGGGCCTGAGCCCGGGCGACGAGGTCGTCGCGGTGCTGCCCGGCTCGCGCGGCGGCGAGATCCGCAA
This sequence comes from Methylibium sp., assembly GCF_035762065.1. Taxonomy (GTDB): domain Bacteria; phylum Pseudomonadota; class Gammaproteobacteria; order Burkholderiales; family Burkholderiaceae_C; genus Methylibium. Next base: position 41,511 of record NZ_DASTPW010000048.1, on the reverse strand, counting down.
CATCGCGCCGGACTTCCTGCGCGCCGCCGTCCGGTTGCGCGCGGCCCGGCCGGCCCTGCGCTGCCTGTTGCCAATCGCCCCCGGTCTGCGTGAGGCGGTCGAAGCCTGCATCGATGCCGCGGGCGCGCGCGACGCGGTCGAGACGCTCGACGGCCGCTCCCACGAAGTGCTCGCCGCCTGCGACGCCGCGATCGTCGCCAGCGGCACCGCGACGCTCGAAGCCGCGCTGTTCAAGCGGCCGATGGTGATCGGCTACCGCGTCGCCTGGCTCAACTGGCAGATCATGAGCCGCATGCGCTACCAGCCCTGGGTCGGCCTGCCGAACATCCTGCACGAGCGCTTCGTGGTGCCCGAACTCATCCAGGACGCGATGACGCCCGAGGCGCTGGCCGCCGCGACGCTGCGCTGGCTCGACGATGCGCCCGGCCGAGAAAGCCTCGCCGAGCGCTTCGCCGAGCTGCACCTCGCGCTGCGCCGCGACACGGCGCGCGCCGCGACCGACGCGATCGCCGAGGTGATCGATGCCTAGCCGGCGGCGTCCTTCGGGCGAGCAGCTCGGCCTCGACTGGCGCGCGCCCGAGCCGGCGCTGGTCGCGGGGGTCGACGAGGCCGGCCGGGGCCCGCTGGCCGGCCCGGTCGTCGCCGCCGCGGTGATCCTCGATCCGCGCCGCCGCATCCGCGGCCTCGCCGATTCGAAGCAGCTCGGCGCGCGCACACGCGAGAAGCTCTACGAGCAGATCCTCGACCGCGCGCTGTGCTGCTCGATCGCCGAAGCGAGCGTCGAGGAGATCGACCGCCTGAACATCCTGCACGCGACGATGCTCGCGATGCGCCGTGCGGTCGAAGGGCTGCGGCTCGTGCCGAAGCGCGTGCTGGTCGATGGCAACCGGCTGCCCGAGCTGCGTGTCGAGGCCGAGGCGGTGATCGGCGGCGACGCGATCGTGCCGGCGATCTCGGCCGCGTCGATCCTCGCCAAGGTGCATCGCGACCGGCTCTGCGAATCGCTGTGCAGCCAGCATCCGGGCTACGGCTTCGCCGTGCACAAGGGCTATCCGACGCCGGAGCACCTCGACGCACTGCAGCGGCTCGGCGCCTGCATCGTGCACCGGCGCAGCTTCGCGCCGGTGCGCGCGGCGCTGGCGCGCGCGGTGGTGGTCGAGCAAGGCGCGGCGACGCCTTCGATCACGATGGCGACCCCGCTTGTTGCCGACGCGGCTGCGCAGCCGGCCGCTCGATGAGCACGGCGCCGCACCGGCACCTCGGCGCCCGCGACAACCCGTTGCTGGTGCGCCTGCGCAAGCTCGCGCACGATCCCGGCGGCTACCGCAGGCACGGCGGTGTCTGGCTCGAAGGCGAGCACCTGTGCGCCGCCTGCAGCGAGCGCGGGCCGCCGGTGCGGCAGGCGGTGCTCAGCGAAAGCGGCTGGGCGCGCGCGGAACTGCAGGCACTGGCGCGTGTCGCGGAGACGATCGCCGTCGTGCCCGATGCGCAATTCGCGAAGCTCAGCGCGCTCGAATCGCCGGCCTCCATCGGATTCCTGATCGACCCCGGCGCACTCTTCACCGAGGCGATCGAACCCGGCGTGCCGACCGTCGTGCTCGATCGTCTCCAAGATGCCGGCAACGTCGGCAGCATCCTGCGCAGCGCGGCGGCTTTCGGCGTGCGGCAGGTCGTCGCGCTGAAGGGCACGGCCGCCTTGGCCTCACCGAAAGTGCTGCGCGCCGGCATGGGGGCGCATTTTTCGCTGCGGCTGGTCGAAGGCGTGGAGCCCGCGGCGCTCGACGCGATCGGCCTGCCGCTGGTGGCGACCAGCTCGCATGCGCCGCGCAGCCTGCTCGACGGTGCCTTGCCCAAACCGTGCGCCTGGGTCTTCGGCCATGAGGGGCAGGGCGTGGCCGCGGCGATCGCGGCGCGCTGCAGTGAGCTGCGCCGCATCCCGCAGCCGGGCGGCGAGGAGTCGCTGAACGTCGCCGCGGCGGCGGCCGTCTGCCTCTACGAATCGATGCGCGAAGCCTGACGCCGCGCGCGGAGCCAGGCGCGTGCCGGATCGAGCGCGTCGCGCAGGTCGGCCTCGACGGGGCAGGGCGTGCCGGCGACCCAGTGCGCGAGCAGCTCGCCGCACAACATCGACCAGCCGATGCCGCGCGAGCCGAACGCGCCGATCACGTGCAGGCCGCCGGCCGCGTCGCGCACACGCGGCACGAAGCGCAGCGCGTCGAGGCGCGCACCGCCGGCTTCGGCCAGGCCGCAGGCCTCGGCGTCGGCAAGCGCGCCGACCAGCGGCAGCCGGTCGGTCGCCATCGCCCGCCAGGCGACGCGGCCCGGCGTCGCAGCGATCTCGTCGTCGCCCGCGGCCGCCAGCGACGGATCGCCGACCAGCCGCGCGAGCCGCAGGCGGTTCTCGCGGTGATCGGCGTCGCACGGCGAGGCGTTGTCGTCGTCCGGCCGGCTGCTCGCACCGAACCACGAGCGGCCGTCGAGCGGCGGCGCGAGGTAGCCGTCGCCGCTGAGCGGCACCGGCGAGGCGACGCGGCGCGCGTCGATCGCGCTCAGCTGGCCGCGCACCGCGGCGATCGGCCCGAGCATCGAAGCCGTCGCGGCATCGAGCAGCGCCGGCAGTCGCTCGGCCGTCGCGAGCACGAGCACTGGCGCGTGTTCGATGCGCGCCTGCGCGTCGATCACGTGCCAAAGGCCGTCGATCCGCTCGATGCGCCGCGCGTCGAAGCCGCCGACGAAGCGGGCGCCGCTCTCCTCGAGCAGCGCTTTCACCAGCTCGCCCGGCACGACCCAGCCGCCGTGCTCGAACCACCACGCCGCCTGCTCGAGCGCCAAGCCGCCGCAGCGTGCGCGCGCCGCTTCGCGCTCGAGCCAGCCGGCGTGGCCGGCCGCGAAGGCGAGCGCGCGAGCGTCCGGTGCGTCGCGGCGATCGAGCCGCAGCAAGCCGTTGACGCCGCCACGCAAGCGGCCCGCGGCGATCCAGGGCCCGAGCAGCGTGGCCGCGCGCAAGGCCGCAGCGCGATGTGCGCGGGCATGCGGCCCGTCGTCGGCGTGCACCACGCCATGGAAGAGCCCGACCGGGTTGCCCGAGGCACCCTGCGCGGCGGCCGGCGCGCGATCGACCACCGTCACGCGCCAGCCCTCGCGGGCCAGCGCCCACGCGGCCGCGCCGCCGGCGAGCCCGGCACCGACGACAACGGCCGCGCGCTCGCCGTCGTGCCGGTGCAGGCCACCGGCCGGCACCGGCGCACGGTGCCGCGGCGCGAAGCGCGCGACCGTCATGTCGCGCTTGCCGGCGAAGCCTGGAGCGCGCGTGACGACGAAGCCGGCCGAGCCAAGGCCGTCGCGCACCTCGCGCGCGGCCGACCAGGTCGCCGCGGTGGCGCCCGGCGCCGCGAGCCGCCCGAGCGACTTGAACACGCTCGCGCTCCACATCTGCGGATTCAGCGGCGGCGCGAAGCCGTCGAGGAAGAAGGCGTCGGCCTCGGCGACCAACTCGGCCAGCAGCGCCGCCGCGTCGCCGAAGCCGAGCAGCAGGCGCACGCGGCCGGCGTCGAAGTCGAGGCGGTGCAGGTTCGGCGTCGGCGGGGGCCATTGCGCGAGCAGCTCGGCCGCGAGCTCGCGCACCGCGTCGTCGCGCGCCGCCATCGCCAGGTCGTCGCGCCGCGGCGGGTGCTTCTCCATCGCGACGAACCACAGCCGCTCGCAGCGCTCGGCATCGTCGCGCCAGGCTCGCCACGTCGCGAGGAAGTTGTTGCCCAGCCCGAAGCCGGTCTCGACGATCACGAAGCGCTCGCGCCGCGCCCAGCGCTGCGGCAGGCCGTTGCCGCCGAGGAAGACGTGGCGGGCCTGCGCGAGCGCGCCGCCGGCGGCGTGGTAGACGTCGCCGAAGGCGCGTGCGCGCGGCAGGCCGTCGTGGCCGAAGTCGATCGACGCCGGCGTGATCGGCGCCGTCTTCATCGCGCGGCCCGCGCGGCAAGCCAGTCGAGCAGCGCAGCGCGCGCATCGACCAGCCCGCGGTAGGCGAGCACCGGATCGCTCATCGAGGCGAGCGCGGCATGCAGCCGTGCGGCGCGTGCCGGCGTCGTGATCGCGCGCGCAAGAGGCACGACCTCGACGTGGATGGTGAACATCGCCTGCTTCAGAGCGGGCAGCGGGACGAAGCTCTGGTGCTCGGTGCGCCAATGCGCCTGGGCGACGACGCCGGCCGCATCGCGCGGCCACGGCATGCGCGGGTGTCGCTGCGGATGTTGGTCGAAGCCAGCGTGCGGCGTGAGATTCCAGACGAAGCGCTCCCAGCGCTGCGGCTCGCAGACCAGCCGGCACAGGTGCTCGGCGGCGGCGATCAAGGTCGCGTTGTCGGGCACCGGGTGATGCACCGCCGCGAAAGGGCGGCCGACCTTCTCGGCGGGCGACCAGTGCGACGGCAGGCACACCGCCATCCAGGACATCGTCGCGCCGCGGCCTTCGACGAGCGCAAGATCCTCGTGCAGCGTCAGCGCAAGCAGGCCCGCAAGGCGCCGTGCCGGCGGCAGGGCCGCCAGGCAGCGGCCTGCGGCGGCATGCGGTTTCACGCCCGCTTCGAGCGCACCCGCCGCATCGACGCCCCAGCCGATCGATGCGGCCCGGACGCGCTCGCCGTCGAGCTGCAACCCCGGCGCGCCCGCGTCGGCGGCCTGCGCGACGAAGTCGCGCAGCGCCGGCCAGGCCGCGCTGCCTTCCAGGCCCACCAGCGCCGCGTCGGCGTGCTCGGCGAGCACGCCCAGCTTCTCGGCGAAGACGGCGCCTCGCGGGTCGAGTTCGTGCAGGACGCGCCGCAGCGGCGCGAGCCGGCGCAGCCCTGGCCGCATGCGAAACGGCGCGACGACCGCGGCTTCGAAGTCGAAGCCATCGTTCTCGGCAGGCGCGGGCTCGTGCATCGCCGTGCAGTGTGGCGCGGCGCCGGTCGCGGGGACATTCGCTTCGACCGACGCCGGCCGCGCACGAAAGAAAGGGCAGCCGAAGCCGCCCCCTTTCGATGCGCGCCGAAGCGGATCAGACGCGCTTGCGGTATTCGTGCGTGCGGGTGTCGATCTCGACCTTGTCGCCGGTGGCGACGAACAGCGGCACCGAAATCTCGAAGCCCGTGGCGAGCTTCGCCGGCTTGAGCACCTTGCCCGAGGTGTCGCCCTTGACGGCCGGCTCGGTGTAGCTGATCTCGCGCACCAGTGAGGTCGGCAGCTCGACCGAGATCGCCTTGCCTTCGTAGAACACCACCTCGACCGGCATGCCGTCTTCCAGGTACTGGATCGCGTCGCCCATGTTCTCGGCTTCGATCTCGAACTGGTTGTACTCGGCGTCCATGAAGGCGTACATCGGATCGGCGAAGTAGGAGTAGGTGCACTCCTTCTTCTCGAGCACGATCTGGTCCATCTTGTCGTCGGCCTTGAAGACCACTTCGGCGCCGGCGCCGTTGAGCAGGTTCTTCATCTTCATGCGCACCGTCGCGGAGTTGCGGCCGCCACGGCTGTACTCCGTCTTCAGCACGACCATCGGGTCCTTGCCTTGCATGATCACGTTACCGGCGCGGATTTCCTGGGCGAGTTTCATTGGAGCGTCCTGTCGTGTTGAAGCGGGCTTCGCGTCGAGGTTGCCGCCCGCGTGCGCAAGCCACCACGGCCTCGCGCAAAGCCCGCGATTTTAGCGGCGCTCAGTGGCGCGAGAGGGCGAAACGGAGAAGCTGCAGGCCGAGATCGCCGCGCTGTGCCTGCGCATCGTGCAGCGATCGGGCGAACGCCGCCGCATGTTGTCGCCACGGCGACGTGCCCGAGGCCTCGGGCGGCGCGAACTCGGCGGCCTCGCCGTTCCATGCGCGAAAGCACGCACGCAGCGAGGCGGGGAGCGGCCCCGACACGTCGGCCAGATAGAGCTGGAGGAAGGCCTCGAGCTTGGCCGCCTGCGCGCCATCGTCCTGGCGGTAGAGCTGCCAGATGAACGGCCGGCCGCAGGCGAGGGCCTGCACGAACGAATCTTCTCCGCGCACGAGGTTGAGGTCGCAGGCGGCGAGCAGCGCGTCGTAGTCGGGCTGCGGCAACCACGGCAGCCAGTGGACGACGAGCCGATCGAGGCGTGCATGCGAGCCCGGCGTGGGCCCGACGCCGAGCCGCGCGGCCAGTTGGTCGGCTGCCGGCCCCGGACAGGCGAGCACGCGGGTCGGCGAGCGGCGCCATGCGGCGATCGCGGCTTCGAGCTGCGGCTGCGCGTAGCCGAAGAGGCTCACCTCGAAACCGTCGAACGGGCCGAGTCCGAGCCGGCCAAGCGCGGCGTGGCCGGCCTGGGCATCGGCACGACCGAGCAGCAGGCCACCGGTGCGAGGCGTGAAGCCCGGATAGAAGAACCAGCGCGTCAGCCCCGCGCCCGGCCCCTGCGATTGCGGCGACGGCAGGCCGTGGCTGCGTTCGACGTAGCGCTCCGCGCTCAGGTACTCGACGTCGATCCACACCGGCCGCTTCGTGGCGGTCGCCATGCGCTGCAGCCAGCCGTCGGGCAGATCGGCGCCGAAGGTTTCGACGATCACGTCGGCAAGCTCGGCCGGCGGCGCCGCCCAGGGACGCACGTCGATGCGGCGCGGTTCGCCTTCGCCTGCCATCCAGCGCAAGGCGCGCGCGTCGTCGATCCACAGGCGCACTCGCTGCCCGAGCGCGTCGAGCCGGCGCGCGAGCCGCCAGGCCACGCCGAGGTCGCCATGGTTGTCGACCACGCGGCAGAACAGGTCCCAGCGCAGTCGGGGAAGGGCTCGAGGAGCGTCCATCACCGCGCGATTGTCGAAGGCCCGCCGGCAGAATTCGCGCGATGAGCGACAGCCCCGACCTACCCAGCGCCGCCGCCGCGGACGCACCGCTCGACAGCGCGCGGCGCAAGCTGCTCGACGACGTCGCCGCGCTGCCCAGCCTGCCCGGCGTCTACCGCTACTTCGACGCCCACGACCAGCTGCTCTACGTCGGCAAGGCCGGCAGCCTGAAGAAGCGGGTCTCGAGCTACTTCCAGAAGAACCACGGCGGCACCCGCATCGGCCACATGATCACGCGCATCGCGCGGCTGGAAACGACGGTGGTGCGCAGCGAAGCCGAGGCGCTGCTGCTCGAGAACAACCTGATCAAGACGCTCAACCCGCGCTTCAACATCCTGTTCCGCGACGACAAGAGCTACCCCTACCTGAAGATCGCCTCGCACGAATTCCCGCGCGTCGCCTACTACCGCGGCTCGGTGGACAAGCGGCACCGCTACTTCGGCCCCTACCCGAGCGCCTGGGCGGTGAAGGAGACGATCCAGCTGTTGCAGAAGGTGTTCAAGCTGCGCACCTGCGAGGACACGGTGTTCAACCATCGCACCCGGCCGTGCCTGCTCTACCAGATCAAGCGCTGCTCGGCGCCTTGCGTGCAGGCGATCACGGCCGACGACTACGCGCTCGACGTGGCGGACGCCGAGCGCTTCCTCGACGGCGACCCGCAGGAGGTCATCGACGACCTGCAGGCACGGATGCTGGTGCACGCCGAGGCGCTCGCGTTCGAGAAGGCGGCCGAGGTGCGCAACCAGCTCGGCGCCCTGTCGCGCGTGCTGCACCAGCAGTCGATCGAAAGCAACGCGGCGGGCGCCTTCGACAAGGACGCCGACATCCTCGCCGCCGTGGTGCAGGGCGGCCGTGCCTGCGTCAACCTCGCGATGGTTCGCGGCGGCCGGCACCTGGGCGACCGCCCTTACTTCCCGACGCACGTGGAGGAAGCGCGCGCCTTCGTTGACGACGAAGATGCCGCGGTGGAGGCGCCCGCGACGCCCGACGCCGAAGCCCGCGACGAACCGGCGCCCGCGGCGCCGCCCGACGAGCGCCCGCCGTCCGCAACTGGCGACGAACGCGCGCTGGAAGCCCGCGTGCTCGAAGCCTTCATCGCGCAGCACTACCTCGACGGCGCGGTGCCGCCGCTGCTGATCACGAGCCACCCGATCGACCGCGCGCTGGTCGATGCGCTTTCGACGGCCAGCGGCGTGCGCGTCACCGCGCAGCATCAGCCGCGCGAGCAGCGCCGCGTGTGGCTCGAGATGGCGCGGAAGAACGCGCGCATCAAGCTTGCGCAACTGCTCGGCGAGGAAGGCTCGCAGCAGGCGCGCACGCGCGCGCTGTGCGAAGCGCTGGATCTGGCGCCGACCAGCCTCGAGGCGCTGCGCGTCGAATGCTTCGACATCAGCCACACCGCCGGCGAGGCGACGCAGGCCTCCTGCGTGGTTTTCGAGGCGCACAAGATGCAGAGCGCGCAGTACCGCCGCTACAACATCGCCGGCATCACGCCGGGCGACGACTACGCGGCGATGCGCCAAGTGCTGAGCCGCCGTTACGCGAAGCTGGCCGAGGCCGGCGCCGAGCCACTCGCACGAGGCGCGCTGCGGCTGCCCGACGTGGTGCTGATCGACGGCGGCAAGGGCCAGGTCGGCGTCGCGCGAGAGGTGTTCGAGGAACTCGGCCTCGATCCCACGGCGATCGTCGGCGTCGAGAAGGGCGAGGGCCGCAAGGTCGGCCTCGAGGAGCTGGTGTTCGCCGACGGCCGGCCGAAGGTGGCGCTCGGGCGCGACTCGGCAGCGTTGATGCTCGTCGCGCAGATCCGCGACGAAGCGCACCGCTTCGCGATCACCGGCATGCGCGCGAAACGTGCAAGCGTTCGCGTCGGCGGCAGCCGGCTCGAGGAGATCGCCGGGATCGGCCCGAAGAAGCGCGCCAAACTGCTGCAGCGCTTCGGCGGCGCGCGTGGCGTGGCCGATGCGAGCATCGACGACCTGAGCACCGTCGAAGGCATCTCGCGTGAACTTGCCGAGGAGATCTACCGTGCGCTTCATTGACCCCCGACGTTGCGGCTTCGCCGCTCCCCGCCAGGGCGGCGCTGGCGGAACGGCAGAGCCGGATCCGCGGCCGCTGCTGGCCCGAGCCGGTGACTCGTTCGCATCGCGTGGTCTTCGCAGCAGCGTCGCGGCAACGCTGTTGTTGCTCACCGCCTGCGAAACCGCGAAGCCACCGCCTCCGACGACGACTCCGCCGGTCACCGTCAACCGTCCTGCGCAGGTTGCGCCGCCGATGGGCCGGCTGCCCACGCCGCAGACACCGCGCTCGCTGGCGCATCTGCGTCTGCAAGCCGCCCAGCGGCTGATGGCCGCGAACCCCGACATGACCTACAGCGGCGTGCCGCCGCAGCCGCTGCTGGCGATCCCCGTGCTGGAGATCGAGCTCAACAGCGACGGCAGCATCCGCAACATCGACGTGATGCGCAAGCCGAGCCAAGCCTTCGACACGACGCAGCTGGCCATCGATGCGGTGCGCCGCGCCGCGCCCTTCGGCGACGTTTCGCGCCTGCCGCGCCCGTGGAAGTTCACCGAGACCTTCCTGTTCCGCGACGACCGGCGCTTCAAGCCGCGCACGCTCGACTCCTGAATCCGGCGCGCCCGCGCGCGGCCCAGGGGGCGAGAACATGCCTTGGGCACAATCGGCCGGATGTTCTTCAACCTGCCGACGCTTCTCACCTGGGCGCGCATCGTCGCGATCCCGCTGATCGTCGGGCTGTTCTATCTCGACATCCAGCCTGCGCACCAGAACCTCGTCGCGACGGCGCTGTTCATCGTCTTCGCGCTGACCGACTGGGCCGACGGCTGGCTCGCGCGCCGGCTCAACCAGACCTCGTCCTTTGGCGCCTTCCTCGATCCGGTCGCCGACAAGTTTCTCGTCTGCGCGGCCTTGCTGGTGCTGGTGCACCTGGGCCGCGTGCATGCGCTGATCGCGCTGGTGATCATCGGCCGCGAGATCGCGATCTCGGCGCTGCGCGAATGGATGGCGCAGATCGGCGCGTCGCGCAGTGTCGCGGTGCACCTGGTCGGCAAGATGAAGACAACCGTGCAGATGGTCGCGATCCCCTTCCTGCTGTACGACGGCACGCTGTTCGAGCTGATCGACACGCGCCGCTGGGGCACGGTGCTGATCGTCGCCTCGGCGATCCTGACGATCTGGTCGATGGTCTATTACCTGCAGAAGGCGCTGCCGGAGATACGCGCGAAAGCGCGATGAGTGGCGCGCGATGAGCGGCCCCACCACGCGCTGGCTCGCGGCGATGCCCGCGTTGTTCGTGCTGATCTGGAGCACCGGCTTCGTGGTGGCCCGGCTGGGCATGCCGCATGCGCCGCCGATCGGCTTTCTTGCGGTGCGGTTCGCGCTTTCGGTCCTGTGCTTCGGCGTGTGGATCGCGCTGGTGCGCGCGCCTTGGCCGCGCGGGCGGATGCAGTGGCTGCATCTCGCGGTGACGGGGCTGCTGATGCAGGCCGGTTACCTCGGCGGTGTGTGGTCGGCCGTGAAAGCCGGCATCGGCGCCGGCACGGTGGCGCTGATCGTCGGCCTGCAGCCGGTGCTGACCGCCATCTGGATCGACGCCGCCGCACGCGCCGGCGAGCGCGTCGGGCGCTGGCAGTGGCTCGGCCTCCTACTCGGTTTCGGCGGGCTCGCGATCGTCGTCTCCGACCGTCTGCAAGGTGGCGAGTTGAGTGTCTTCAATGTCGGCATGGCGTTGTTCGCGCTGGGGAGCATCACGATCGGCACCCTTTACCAGAAGCGGCACGTGGCGCCGTGCGACGTGCGCACGGCGAGCTTCGTGCAGCTCGCCGCGGCGTTCGCGGTGACGGCGCCGCTCGCGCTCGTTGAAAGCGGCGCGGTCGAGTGGACCGGCGAGCTGTTCGTCGCGATGGCCTGGTCGGTGCTCGTGCTGACGCTGGGCGGCAGCTCGCTGCTCTACCTGCTGATCCAGCGCGGCGCCGCCACGCAGGTCACGAGCCTGCTCTACCTCGTGCCGCCCTGCACCGCGGTGATGGGCTGGTTGCTGTTCCGCGAATCGCTGGGCGTGAACGTGCTGCTCGGACTCGCGTTGACGGCGGCGGGCGTCGCGTTGATCGTGCGGCCGCCAAGCCGCGCCACGCCTTGAATGCAGGGCTTCGCCAGCGGTCGGTCGCCCTGGGGAATGTGCCTAGAATCCGCGCTCGTTGCTTGACACCCGCAGGGCCCACCGCTGTAATCGTTCGGCGCGTGGCGCGGCTCTTGCGGCGTGATCTAGAGCCTTCTGCAAAGCCCGCGTCAAGCACGCCGATGCAGCGGCGTCGCACGCCGAGCCACCATCCCGACCATCACGGAAACAACACAGAGGGGCCCTTCGTGAACAAGACAGAACTGATCGATCACATCGCCGCGCAGGCCGACATCTCCAAGGCCGCGGCCGGTCGGGCACTCGAAGCGCTGATCGGTGGTGTGACCAAGACGCTGAAGAAGGGCGACAGCCTCACGCTCGTGGGCTTCGGCACCTTCGCGGTCAACAAGCGCGCCGCGCGCACCGGCCGCAATCCGCGCACGAACGAAGCAATCAAGATCAAGGCTGCGAAAGTGCCGAAGTTCCGTCCGGGCAAGGCCCTGAAGGACGCGCTCAACGGCGGCAAGTAGGTCGAATCGACAGGGTGCTTAGCTCAGTCGGTAGAGCGGCGCCCTTACAAGGCGTAGGTCGGGGGTTCGAACCCCTCAGCACCCACCAAAACACAGAGGCGAACCACGGTTCGCCTTCGCTTTTTCTGACGACGCGCGAAGACGCGCGGCCCCGAGGATCCCATGTTCGAATTCGTCCGCTCGCACACCCGTCTGCTGCAGTTCGTGCTGGTGCTGCTGGTATTTCCTGCCTTCGTGTTCGTCGGTGTCGAGGGCTACCGCGGCTTCGGCCAGAGCGATCCGAAGGTCGCGACGGTCGCCGGCCGGCCGATCACGCAGGCCGAGTGGGACAACGCTCAACGCACGCAGCTCGAGCGAGCCCGCGCGCAATCGCCAGGCGCCGATGCGGCGCTGCTTGACACGCCCGCGGCCCGTCAGCAGACCCTCGACGCGCTGATCCGCGACCGCGTGCTGCTCGCGGCCGCCGACAAGCTGCGCTTCAACGTCAGCGACGAACGGCTGCAGCGCGTGTTCGCGAACGATCCGCAGCTGGCCTTCCTGCGCAATCCCGACGGCAGCCTCAATCGCGACCTGCTGATCGCGCAAGGCATGAACCCGCAGCAGTTCGAACAGCAGCTGCGCCAGGATTTGGCGATGCGCCAGGTGCTGATGGGCATCGGCGGGACCGCGCTCGCACCGGCCGCGGCCACCGACGCCGCGCTCGACGCGTTGTTCCAGCAGCGCGAGGTGCGCATCGCGCGCTTCGAATCGAAGAACTATGCGAGCAAGGTCGCGCCGACCGACGCGCAGATCGAGGCCTACTACCAGGACCCGGCGAACGCGGCGAGCTTTAACGCGCCCGAGCGCGCCGACATCGAGTACCTGGTGCTCGACCTCGAAGCGGTGAAGGCGGGCATCAAGCCGAGCGACGAGGATCTGCGCAAGTTCTACGACGACAACATGGCACGGTTCGTGGCGCCCGAGGAGCGACGCGCCAGCCACATCCTCGTGAAGTCCGACAAGTCCGAGCCGGCCGACAAGCGCGCCGCCGCGAAGGCCAAGGCGCAGTCGCTGCTGGACCAGGCGCGCAAGGATCCGAAAAGCTTCGCCGAGCTGGCGCGCAAAAACTCCGACGACCCCGGCTCGGCCGCGAAGGGCGGCGACCTTGACTTCTTCGGCCGCGGCGCGATGGTCAAGCCCTTCGAGGATGCGGCTTTTTCGATGAAGACGGGCGACATCGGCGAAGTCGTCGAAAGCGACTTCGGCTACCACGTGATCCTGCTCACCGGCGTGCGCGGCGGCGAAAAGAAGCCCTTCGACGCGGTAAAGACCGAGATCGCCGAGGAGCTGAAGACGCAGCAGGCGCAGAAGAAGTTTGCCGAGCTCGCGGAGACCTTCACAAACATGGTCTACGAGCAGGCCGACAGCTTCAAGCCGACCGCCGAGAAGCTCGGTCTTGCCGTGCAGACCGCGAAGGACGTGGTGCGCACGCCGGCCGCAGGCGCAAGCGAGGTGCTCGCCAACGCGAAGTTCCTTGCCGCGGTGTTCTCCGAAGACAGCGTCAAGAACCGTCGCAACACCGAGGCCGTCGACCTCGGTGCGAGCCGGCTCGCCTCGGCGCGCGTGCTCGATCACTCGCCCGCGCGGCGCTTGCCGCTCGAGGCGGTCAAGGACCGCGTGAAGGCGCAGTTGGTTACCGAGCAGGCCGCCGCCCTCGCGCGCAAAGACGCCGAGGCGAAGCTCGAAGCCTGGCGCGGCGGCGCCTCGGCCGAAGCCGCGCTCGAGCCGGCCCTGAAGATCAATCGGGCGCAGTCCGAAGGGCTGCCGCGCCCGCTGATCGAGGCGGTGCTGGCGGCACCGGCCGAGCCGCTGCCGTCGTGGACGATCGTCGACTTCGGCGAGCTCGGCTCGGCTGTCGTGCGTGTCGACAAGGTGCTGCCGCGCGACCCGTCGCTCGGCGATCCAAAGCAGCTCGCCACGCAGTACGCGCAGGTCTGGGGTGCAGCCGAGGCGGAGGCCTATTACGCCGCGCTGAAGGAGCGCTTCAAGGTGCAGAAGATGCCGCCCGCGGCACGGTCGCCAGCACCCTGAACACTTCGCCGCTGCGGCCTCGCGGCCGTTTCGTCAAGGGCGCTTCGATATACTTTCGCGCTTCGACGGTGGCTGTAGCTCAGTTGGTAGAGTCCAGGATTGTGATTCCTGTTGTCGCGGGTTCGAGTCCCGTCAGCCACCCCAGCGATCACGCATGACGACGGCCCTTCGGGGCCGTTTTCATTGGCGCGGCAGGTACTCGAGCGACATCCACTCGAAGCTCGCGCCAAGGGTGTGCAGCCATCGGACCCGGCCAGCGGGCGCGACCCGCGAGATGCCGAACGGTGCGCCGTCGGCCCGAAGCTCGGCATCTCGGCGGCACGGAATACGCGCGGCACGGTCGGCGTGACCAGCACATCGATGTCGGCGAACTGCCGTGCAATTCGACGACGCAGTACATGCATCCGAGCGATCGTCACGAAGGCCTCGGTGGCGCGGTAGTCCATCGAGCGCTTCAGGATCGAGGCGACGGCCGGATGCACGGTCTCGGGCGCGTCTTCGAGGATGTGGCCATGGCTGGCGGCTCGCTCGGCCACGAGCGCGCTGTCGAAGATGAGCCGGCCCAGGCCGGCTGGCGGCCGGTGGCGCTGGAGACCGCGCTGCTGTGCGCGATCGTCGCGGCAAGCATCGTGACCGGCCTGGTGCCCTGACCGACACCGTCGGCCGCCTCGCTCAAGCGCGCCGCAGCCAGACGTAGAGGCCGTCAACCGGCTCACGCTGGTCGTCGCGCAGCGGCTTTCGCGTGCGGCTCAGCAGCTCGAAGCCGTGGCGGCGAGCGAGCGCATCGAGACCCGCCTCGGTGTGCGCGTGCCGCAGGCTCGGCAGCAGCTGCACTGGCGCGCCGGCGGGATCGCCGGGCTCGACGGTGAAGCCGAACAGCGCACCGGACCGCACAGCGCGCTGCACCGCCCCGAACAACGGCTCGAGGTCGCCGAGATAAATCAGCACGTCGGCCGCGACGACGAGATCCGCCTCGTGCTCCATCGTGCGCAGGTGCTCGACCACGTCGGCCTGCACCAGCGCGTCGTAGACGCCGCGCTCGCGCGCCTTCGCCAGCATTGGCGCGGAGAGGTCGACGCCGACGAGCTTTCGCGCCGCGCCGCGCATCAGCGGCCCGCACAGGCCGGTGCCGCAGCCGAGATCGATCGCGAGGCCGATCTCTGCGCGCGCCGCGCGATGCGCCTCGCCCTCGCGCCACAGCTGCTCGTGTCCGCGGTAGCCGAGCGTGCCGACGAGGTGCTCGTCGAAGTCGTCGGCATAAGCGTCGAACAGCGCGCGCACGTAGTCGGCCGGCGCGTCCGGCGGCGCCGCCGCGCCGGTCACCGCCGCGAGGTACCAGCCGTTGAGCCCGGTGTCGCCGCCGTGCTCGATCGCACGGCGATAGCACTCGGCCGCGTCGTCGTAGCGGCCGGCGAGTCGCAGCAGGTCGCCGCGGCGCGTCCAGGCGTCGTGCTGGCTTGCATCGAGCGCGAGCCCGCGGGCGTAGGCGACGAGCGCACGATCGAAATGCTGCGCGGCGTGCAGCGCGCGCGCATGCCGCAGCCAGACCTCGGCGACCCCGGGCTCGATCGCAAGCGAGCGCTCGAAGGCCGCATGCGCGTCGTCGAAGCGGCCGAGGCTCGCGAGCGCGGTGGCGCGATGGCACCAGGCGTCGGCGCTCTTCGGCTCGGCGCCCAGGGCCGCGTCGGCCGCCTCCAGCGCGCCCTCGTGGTCGCGCAGCTGCAGCCGCGTCGCCGCGAGATTCACGAGCGTCGAGGGCCGGCCCGGCACGCGCACGAGCGAGGCGACGAAGGCGCGCTCGGCGCCGGCCGCGTCGCCGCGCTGCAGCAGCTCGAGGCCCTCGAAGAAGCAGGCCTTCGCGGCCTCGAAGTCGGCATCGTTCGGCGGGGTCGGCATCGCGCGAGTGTCGCGCCAGCTGCGCACCGGACGCTCAGTCGAGCGGCTCAAACTCTTCGGTGTCGATTTCCTTCTGCGTGGCGGCGCTGTAGCGCGCGCCGCGCACGCTGAGTCGGTCGATGATCGCGCCGGCGCGCTCGACCAGCTCTGCGCGCGCCTCGAGATGCAGCGCGCCGACGTTGTCGTGCAGGTGCTCGACGCGGCGCGTGCCGGGGATCGGCAGCACGTGCTCGCCGCGCGCGAACAGCCAGGCCAGCGCAAGCTGCGCGACGCTCGCGCCGGCCTCTTCGGCCAGCGCGCCCAGGCCGCGGTGCAGTTCGAGCTGATGCGCCCAGACGTCGGCGGCGAAGCGCGGCATCGTGCGGCGGATGTCGTTCGCGTCGAACTCCGACGGCACCGGCGGCGCGCCGGTGAGGAAGCCCCGACCCAGCGGGCTGAAGGCGACGAAGGCGATGCCCATGGCGCGGCAGGCTTCGAGCACCGCGATCTCCGGGTTGCGCGTCCACAGCGAGTATTCGGTCTGCAGCGCGGCGATCGGATGCACCGCGTGCGCCTTCGCCAGTGTCGCGGCCGACACCTCGGACAAGCCGATCGCGCGCACCTTGCCCGCTTCGACCAGCCGCGACAGTTCGCCGACGCTGTCCTCGATCGGCACCCGCTTGTCCCAGCGGTGCAGGTAATAGAGGTCGATCACGTCGGTCTGGAGGCGCTTCAAGCTCGCCTCGCAGTGCGCTCGCAGCGATGCGGGCCGGCCGTCGATCACGCGCCGCACGCCGTCGGGAAAGGTTTCGCCGACCATGCCGCCCTTGCTGCACAGCACGATGCGCGACCGGTGGGCCTTCAGCGTGCGGCCGACCAGCGTCTCGTTCGCGCCGAAGCCGTACAGCGCCGCGGTGTCGAACAGCGTGATGCCGGCGTCGAGCGCTTCGAGCAGCAGCCGCTCGCCGTCGGGCGCCGACGGCGGCGTGCCGTAGGCATGGCTCAGGTTCATGCAGCCCAGCCCGAGGGCCGGCACGGTGAACGGCCCGATGCGGCGCGGCGCGACCGTCATGCCAGCTGCTGCTCCAGCGCGTGCAGGACTTCGTAGCAGGGCAGCACCTGCGCGACGCTCGCGTTCGGCTCGCGGCCTTCGCGGATCGCGGCGAAGAACTCGCGGTCCTGCAGCTCGATGCCGTTCATCGAGACATCCACCGCGCTCACGTCGATCTTCTCTTCCTTGCCCGCGGTGGTGGATCGTGCAAGGTCGTCGTAGCGGGCGATGTACGTGCCGGTGTCGCCGATGTAGCGGAAGAAGGTGCCCAGCGGGCCTTCGTTGTTGAAGCTCAGGCTCAGCGTGCAGATCGCGCCGTTGGCGGCCTTCAGCTGGATCGACATGTCCATCGCGATGCCGAGCGCCGGATGGATCGGGCCTTGCACCGCGTTCGCCTTCACGATCGGGCTTCGCGCCTGGTAGGCGAACAGGTCGACGGTGTGCGCCGCGTGATGCCACAGCAGGTGGTCCGTCCAGCTGCGCGGCTGGCCGAGCGCGTTCATGTTCGTGCGGCGGAAGAAATAGGTCTGCACGTCCATCTGCTGGATCGCGAAGTCGCCGGCGACGATCTTCCCGCGCACCCATTGATGGCTCGGGTTGAAGCGCCGCGTGTGACCGCACATCGCGACCTTGCCGCTGTGCTTGGAGGCTTCGACGACCCGCTTGCCGTCGGCCAGCACGTCGCACAGCGGGATCTCGACCTGCACGTGCTTGCCGGCCTCCAGGCAGGCGAGCGTCTGCGCGGCGTGCATCTGCGTCGGCGTGCAGAGGATGACGGCGTCGACCTCCTTCATCGCCAGGCTGTCGGCGAGGTCGGTGGTCACGTGCTCGATGCCGTACTGGCCGGCGACCTCCTTGGTCTTCGCCAGATCGCGGCTGACGAGCGAGACGACCTTGACGTCGGCGATCTGCTTGATCGCGTCGAGGTGCTTGATGCCGAAGGCGCCGGCGCCGGCAAGGGCGACTTGGATGGTCATGTCACGTGTTCTCCAGGATGAGATGGCCGACGGCCGTGTTCGATGCAGGCACGTGATAGAAGCGGTGCCGGAGCCTCGGAGCGCGATCGCTCATCGCGCCGCGCGCGATCAGCCACATCACCAGCTCGATGCCTTCGCTGCCCGCCTCGCGCACGTAGTCGATGTGCGGCACGTCGGCGAGGCCGGCCGGGTCCTCGATGAGCCGGTCGAGGAAGCGCTTGTCCCATTCGGCGTTGATCAACCCGGCACGCGGCCCCTGCAACTGATGGCTCATGCCGCCGGTGCCCCAGATCTGCACCTTGAGGTCGTCGTCGTAGCTCTCGATGGCCTTGCGGATCGCGCGGCCGAGGTGGAAGCAGCGCCGGCCCGAGGGCACCGGGTACTGCACGACGTTGACGGCGAACGGAATCACCGGGCAAGGCCACGCGTCGGGCTGGCCGCACATCAGGCTCAGCGGCACGGTGAGGCCGTGGTCGACGTCCATCCTGTTGACGATCGTGAGGTCGAAGTCGTCCTGGATCACGCTCTGTGCGATGTGCGCCGCGAGCTCGGGATGGCCGACGACCCGCGGCACCGGCCGCGGCCCCCAGCCTTCGTCGGCCGGCTCGTAGCTCGCGGCGGTGCCGATCGCGAAGGTCGGGATGATGTCGAGGCTGAACGCCGTGGCGTGGTCGTTGTAGACGAGGAAGACGACGTCGGGCCGGTTCTCCTTCATCCACCGCTTGCTGAACTCGTAGCCCGCGAACAGCGGCTGCCAGTAGGGCTCCTGCGTCTTGCCGAGATCGAGCGCGGCGCCGATCGCCGGCACGTGGCTCGTGTAGACCGATGCGGTGATGCGGGCCATGTCTAGAACCCCGGCTTCAGTGCGGAGCCTTGCGGCTGCCGATGCACTTGCGCGCTGCCGTCCTCGCCGACGACGCGGTTGCCTTCGGCCGAGCGGCCGCCCTTGATCATCATGTCGCGGTACTCGTCCTCGGTCATGCCGGTCATGCTGCCGGCCATCTGCTGGAAGCTCTTGCCGTGCGTAGCGCCGAGCTTGGCGAGGAAGTAGATGTTCCCGCCCTGCGCGATGCAGCGGTTCAGGTCGCGCGCGAGCACCGCCTCCTTCTGCGCCTCGGTCATCGGCCATTCGTCCAGGTAGCGCCGCTCGTCGGCCTTGAAGCGCTCGCGGTTCTCGGCCTTCATCAGGCTCATGCAGAACTGGTTCAGCCAGTAGCCTTTGCGAGATTCGTCGGCGTCGAAGATCGTCGTTCCGGGCACATCGAGGTAGGGCTTGTTCAGGGGCATCTCAGTGCCCCCCGGCCGCCCGAAGGCGCTGAGACGCCCCCTCGGAAGGCAGTGAACGAAGTGAACGCAGGGGCTTCATTGCCAGAACTCCTCCGGCCAGTACAGCCGCATCGGGTTGTCCACCAACAGCTTCCGCTGCAGATCGGCCGTCGTCGCGATGTGCGGGATGAAGTCGACCAGCAGGCCGTCGTCGGGCATGTGGTTCTTGAGGTTGGGATGCGGCCAGTCGGTTCCCCACAGCACGCGATCGGGGAAGGCTTCGACGACCGCGCGGGCAAAGGGCACGACGTCGCGGTACGCGGACTGCTCGCCGTTCAGCGCGGGCGGGCCGGCGAGGCTCAGGCGCTCCGGGCAGCTGACCTTGCTCCAGACGTTGCCGTGCTCGCGCATGAACTTGAGGAACAGCTGGAACTCCGCGCCGTCGAGCGGTTGGTCGACGCTGGGCCGTCCCATGTGATCGACCACGACAGTCGTCGGCAGCGCGGTGAAGAAGTCCCAGAGCTCGGGCAGGTCGACCGCCTCGAAATAGACGACGACGTGCCAGCCCAGCTGCCCGACACGCGCGGCGATTTCCAGCAGCTCGTCCTTCGGTGTGAAGTCCACGAGCCGCTTGACGAAGTTGAAGCGCACGCCGCGCACGCCGTCGGCGTGCAGCGCTTCGAGCTCGCGATCGGTCACGCTGCGCCTGACGGTCGCGACGCCGCGCGCCCTGCCGTTCGAGCTGCGGCAGGCGTCGGCCATCGCGCGGTTGTCGGCGCCATGGCAGGTCGCCTGCACGATCACGTTGCGGGCGAAGCCGAGGTGGTCGCGCAGCGCGAAAAGCTGGGCCTTCGACGCGTCGCAGGGCGTGTACTTGCGCTCGGGCGCGAACGGGAACTCGTCGCCCGGCCCGAACACGTGGCAGTGCGCGTCGACGCTGCCGGCCGGAAGTGTGAATTTCGGCCTGCTCGGACCGGCGTACCAGTCGAGCCAGCCGGAGGTCTTCTCGAAACTCATCGGGCCTCCGCGAACGTTCAAGCCGGCTCGAAGGGCAGGCCGGCGTACTGCTCGGCCAGCGCGGCCTGCGCGTGCTGCGAGGACTTCAAATAGTCCAGCTCGTATTCCTGCGCACGCTGGTCGAACTCGCTTGCGGTCGGGAAGCGGTGCAGCAGGTTGGTGAGGTACCACGAGGTGCGCACGCTGCTCCATACCCGCCGCAGCGCCATTGCGCTGTAGCCGTCGATCAGCGTTTCGCTGCCGGTCTTGTAGAACGCACCGAGCGCGCGCGACAGGTAGAACACGTCGGAGACCGCGAGGTTCAAGCCCTTCGCGCCGGTGGGCGGCACGATGTGCGCGGCATCGCCTGCGAGGAACAGGCGGCCGTGTCGCATCGGCTCGGCGACGTAGCTGCGCAGCGGCGCGACCGACTTCTCGATCGTCGGCGCCTCGTCGATCTGCTCGGCCAGGTCCTTCGGAAAACGCGCCTTGAACTCGGGCCAGAACCGCTCGTCGGGCCAGTCCTCGACCTTGTGGTCGAGCGGCACCTGGATGTAGAAGCGCGACAGCTTCTCGCTGCGTGCCGACGCGAGCGCGAAGCCGCGCGGATGGTTCGCGTAGGTCACGTCGGGCAACGGCTTGACGCGCGCCATCACGCCGAGCCAGCCGAAGGGGTAGACCTTCTCGAATTCGCGCAGCACGCTCGCCGGGATCGAGCGGCGCGCGACGCCATGGAAGCCGTCGCAGCCGACGACGAACTCGCAGTCGACGCGGTGGCCCTCGCCGCCGCGCACGAAGCTGACGTGAGGCGCGTTCGATTCGAGCCCGTGCAGAACCACCTCGCTGGACTCGTCGAAGATGGTCTGGCCGCGCCGGTCGGCGGCGGCGTACAGGTCTTCCTGCACCTGGGTCTGGCCGTAGGTCATGAAGCGCTTGCCGAGGAAGCGCTGGGTGTCGATGAAGAAGGTGTCGCGGCCGGCCCAGACGATGCGCATGCCGTCGTGCGGATGGCCTTCGCGGTCCATGCGTTCGGCCAGGCCGTTCTCGCGCAGCACCTCGACGGTGGTCGCTTCGAGCACGCCGGCGCGGATGCGCGAGGCGACGTGCGCGCGGCTTTGGCGTTCGAGCACCAGGCTTTCGATGCCGTGCCGGCTCAACAGCTCGGAAAGCAGCATCCCCGCCGGGCCGCTGCCGATGATCGCCACCTGCGTCTTGATACGGCTCATCACGGTCTCGTGGGTTGAGCTGGCTCGGCGCGGGCGGCCAGCAGCCGATCCGCTTCCACGCGCCAGTCGGCGCTGCGCGCGAAGCCCGGTGTCGCGCATGTGCCGAACACGCCGGCATCGGCCAGGCCGGCGATCTGCGCGTGGCGCTCGGCGGTGCCGCTCGCGCTGAAGGCGTCGAGCCCGGCCTCGCGTACCGTGACCGCGACCTCGCGCATCTCTTCGCTGCGACGCCGGCCGTGCTCGATCGCGCGCTGGAAGAAGTAGGCCGCCTGCCTCTCCCAGTCGATGCCGGGAAAGGTCTCGTGCAGCGAGGCGAGCACCGCGTCCTCCACGCCGTGATGGCGTGCGGCGGTGAAGCTTTCGATCACCATCGCCTCGAGCCCCTTGATCATCACGCTGCGGCACATCTTGGTCGCGCTGGCGATGCCGAGCTCGTCGCTCGCGACCTTGGGCGCGAAGCCCAGAGCGTCGAGCAGCGGCTTGAGCGCCTGCGCGTGCGCACCGCCGAGCAGCAGCGGCACCTTGATCCGATAGGGCGGCACCGAAGTCATCACCGCGCCTTCGACGTAGCGGCTGCCGGCGGCATCGACGATCGCCGCGGCCCTGCGCTTCGCGCCGGGCGAGGCCGAGTTCACGTCGAGGAAGAAGGCGCCGGCATCGAGCCCCGCGGCGCATGCCTCGGCGACCGCGACCGTCTGGCTCGCGGTCACGGCGCTGACGACGAGCCACGCGCCACGCACCGCTTCGGCATGCGACGCAGCCGGCGCGACGCCGTGCTCGGCCGCGTGCTGCCGCATCGCGGCGCCGGCCTCGCCCGCCAGCTTCGGATCGAAGGCCGTGACGGCATGGCCCTGCGCACGCAGGTCCTCGGCCAGGATGCGGCCGACCTCGCCGTAGCCGATCAGTGCGACCGTCATCGTGCTCAGTCCAGCGAGACCTTCGCGCGCTTGACGACCTCGGCGAACTTCGCCGACTCGCTCGCGATGAAGCCGGCGAACTGCTCGGGCGTGGGCGCGTAGGGCGTGTAGCCGAAGGTCGCGTAGCGGTCCTTCATGTCGGGCTCGGCGAGCGCGGCGGCGATGTCGGCGCGGATCTTGTCGGCGACGGGCTTGGCCACGCCCTTCGGCGCGGCGACGAAGGTCCAGCCGGTGATCTCGAAGCCGGCCGGCCCGCCCGCCTCGCCGACCGTCGGCACGTCGGGCGCGAAGCTCTGGCGCGTCGGCGCGCCCACCGCCAGGTAACGCAGCTTGCCGGCCTTCGCGAGCGCGTTGGTGCTGCCCAAGGTGCCGAGCGCCCAGTCGAGCTCGCCGTTGGCGACGGCGGCGTAGAGCATCGGCACTTCCTTGTAGATGATGTGCTGCATCTGCGTGCCGCTCATCGACTCGAACAGCGCCGAGCCCAGGTGCACCGGGTTGCCGACCGACCACGAGCCGTAGTTCAGCGCGCCGGGCCTTGACTTCGCGTCGGCGACGATGTCGGCGACCGACTTGTACGTGCTCGCGGTCGGCACGGTGACGAAGAAGTAGCCGCGGAACAGCGGCTGCAGCACGTCGAAATCCTTCGCCGGGTCGTAGGGCAGCTTCTTGAACAACGAGGGGTAGGCGACGAGGTGGACGTTGTCGAGCTGGATCAGCTCGTGCGCGTCGCCCGCGCCCTTGTCCGAGCCGTTGCGCTGCTTCCACGCGTCGATCGCGATGAAGCCGTTGCCGCCGGGCTTGTTCTCGATGACGACCGGCTTGCCCCACTTCTTCTGGAGCTTCTCGGCCACCACGCGCAGCCAGGCGTCGGGGCCGGCGCCCGCGGGGAAGGGCGTGAGGATGCGCACAGGCCTGGTCGGCCACTCTTCGGCGGCTTGCGTCGCGTGGCTCGTCAGCGCCAGCGCGGCGACCGCGGTGATCGCGGCGATCTTCTTCAACATGGCTGTGTCTCCTGCTGCTGTGTGACGGAGCTCAGTCGATGTAGCGCAGGCCGGCTCGTGCCAGCGGCTCGCGCATCGCGTACATGTCGAGACCCAGCACGCCGCTGGCGAGCTTGGCGCGCTTGTCGGCTTCGTTGGCCTCGCGTTTGGCGGCGGCTTCGGCGGTCGCGGCGGCCCTGGCCGCCGGCACGACGACGACGCCGTCGTCGTCGGCGACGATCACGTCGCCCGGGGTCACGATCATCCCCGCGCACACCACGGGCACGTTCACCGAGCCCAGCGTCGCCTTGATCGTGCCCTTGCCGCTGATCGCCTTGCTCCACACCGGGAACTGCATCTCGGTCAGGTCGCGCAGGTCGCGCACGCCGGCGTCGATGACAAGGCCGCGCGCGCCGCGTGCCTGGAACGAGGTGGCGAGCAGGTCGCCGAAGTAGCCGTCGCTGCATTCGGCGGTGACGGCGGCGACGACGATGTCGCCGGGCCGGATCTGCTCGGCGACCACATGCATCATCCAGTTGTCGCCCGGCTGCAGCAACACGGTGACCGCGGTGCCCGAGATGCGCGCGCCGCGGTAGATCGGCCGAAGGTAGGGCTTCAGGAGGCCGACACGGCCCATCGCCTCGTGCACCGTCGCCGAGCCGTGGTGCGCAAGCTGATCGGCAGCCGCGCGGTCGGCGCGGACGATGTTGCGGTAGACGACGCCAAGCTCGTGCATGTCACTGCCCCTTCTGCTTCAAGGCGGCATCGAGCCGCGGAAACACGCGCCGCGCGTTGCCTTCGTAGATCTGCTGCTTCTGCGCCGCACTGAGCTGCGTGCTCGCTTCGATGTAGCGCTTGGTGTCGTCGTAGTGGTGGCCGGTCTCGGGATCGATGCCGCGCACCGCGCCGATCATTTCGCTGGCGAACAGGATGTTGTCGACCGGGATCACCTTCGTCAGCAGGTCGATGCCCGGCTGGTGGTAGACGCAGGTGTCGAAGAAGATGTTCTTCAGCAGGTGGTCTTGCAGCAGCGGCTTCTTCAGCTCCTGCGCGAGCCCGCGGAACCGGCCCCAGTGGTAGGGCACCGCGCCGCCGCCGTGCGGGATCAAGAACTTCAGCGTCGGGAAGTCCTTGAACAGATCGCCCGTGAGGCACTGCATGAAGGCGGTGGTGTCCGCATTCAGGTAGTGCGCGCCGGTCGTGTGGAAGCAGGCGTTGCAGCTGGTGCTGACGTGGATCATCGCGGGGATGCCGTACTCGACCATCTTTTCGTAGATGGGGTACCAGTGCCGATCGGAGAGCGGTGGGCTGGTCCAGTGGCCGCCGGAAGGATCGGGATTCAGGTTGATGCCGACGTTGCCGTACTGCTCGACGCACTTGACCAGCTCGGGGATGCAGCTGGCGGGATCGACGCCCGGGCTCTGCGGCAGCATCGCCGCGGGGACGAAGTGGTCCGGGAACAGCTGGCTCACCCGGAAGCAGAGCTCGTTGCAGATCGCCGCCCAGGTCGAGCTGACCTCGAAGTCGCCGATGTGATGCGCCATGAAGCTGGCGCGCGGGCTGAAGACGGTGAGGTCGCTGCCGCGCTCGCGCATCTTCGCGAGCTGGTTGGTCTCGATCGACTCGCGCAGCTCGTCGTCGCTGATCCTGAGCTCCGAGACGCGCGGCTTCGACGCCGAATCCCCGATGCCTGCGATCTGCCGGTTGCGCCACGCCTCCAGCGCCTTGGGCGCCGTGGTGTAGTGGCCGTGGACGTCGATGATCATGGCCGCGCGTCTCCTGGACTCAGGCAGGTTCCATCCCGTGGCGCCGCGTGGTCGCGGCGGCCTCGGGCGTGTTGAAGAAAGCCAGCATCTCGCGCACCGCAGCGGCCTGCACGCCATGGGGCGGCAGGCCGGCCGAGAACACCGTGATGTGCGCGATCGCCGCCGGCAATGTGCCGAGCACCGCGATGCCGGGCAGGTGCAGCAGTTCGCTCAGTTGCTGGAAGCCGAGTTCCACCTCGCCCTGCGCGACGAGGCTGCCCACCGGCACGCCCGGCGGCGCCTGAACCAGGCGCGGCTGGATGGCTTCGGCGATGCCCCAGCGCTCGAACAGCCGGGCGAGGTGGGTGCCGCTGGGGCCGGTCGAACAGCTCAGGCTGCGCGCCGCGAGCACCGCGCGGCGCACCGCGTCCTCGCTGCTCACGTCGGGCTTCGCCGTACCTTCGCGCACCGCGATCGCGACCGGCGAGCGGAACAGGTCGACGCGGCTGCCCGCGGCCAGGCGACCCGAGGCGATCAACCTGTCGATCGCCTCGGAGGCGAGCAGCACCACGTCGAAGGCCTCGCCCGCCTGCACCCGCTTCGCGGCATCGACGCCACCGACCGACTCGATCGCGACACGCCGGCCGCTCGCCTGCTCGAAAGCCGCGGCGAGCTCGGCCAGCACCAGCCGCGTGGCCATCGAGGAAATGCCGGTGATCGGGGTTGCGTCCATCGTCGTGCGCGTCGGCCAAGCCCGGATTCTTCGGCAGCGCTGCTCCTTCATCAACGCGATTCCGGCACTAGCTGCTAGGCCGATCCGGCATGGCTCGGCTTAGCATGCCCGCATGGACCTTAAGCAGCTCGAGACCTTCGTGCACGTCGCCGAGCTCGGCAGCTTCACGCGCGCCGCGACGGTGCTGCGTGTCGCGCAGCCGGCGCTGAGCCGGCAGGTGAGGGCGCTGGAAGTCGAACTGCGCCAGGCGCTGTTCGAACGCAACGGGCGCGGCGTCACCTTGACCGAGCCCGGGCGCCGCCTGCTGGCGCACGGCCGCGGCATCCTGCAGCAGGTCGCCCGCGCCAAGCTGGACCTGAGCGACCGCGACGCGGCCGGCGGCCACCTGGCCGTCGGCCTGCCGCCGAGCCTCAGCCGCACGCACACCGGGGCGCTGGTCGGCGCCTTCCGCGAGCGCTTCCCGAAGGCGACGCTGA
Source organism: Methylibium sp. (assembly GCF_035762065.1). Classification (GTDB taxonomy): domain Bacteria; phylum Pseudomonadota; class Gammaproteobacteria; order Burkholderiales; family Burkholderiaceae_C; genus Methylibium. Next base: position 15,708 of record NZ_DASTPW010000048.1, on the reverse strand, counting down.
CGGTCGTCGAGGGGCTCTCGACCTACGCGATGGAGTGGCTCGCGCTCGGGCGCATCGACTGCGCGCTGGTCTACAACGTGAGCCCGACCGCGGCGATCGATCTGCAACCGGTCGGCGACGAGTCGCTGTACCTCATCTCGGCGCGGCCGACGCGGGCCGCCGATGCGGCGGTGGCGGTGGCGTCGGCCACGGTGCCGGTGCGGCTGGCGCGCCTGATCGATCACGAGCTGGTGATGCCGAGCCGGCCGCATTCGATCCGCATGCTGCTCGAGACCACGCTGGCCGCCGGCGGCCTGAAGCCGCACATCGCGCTGGAGATCGACAGCGTGCCGGCGATCCTCGACATCGTGGCGCGCCAGTCGCTGCATGCGGTGCTCGCCCGCAACGCGCTGCGCGGCCGCGAGCGCGAGTTCATCGCGCAGCCGATCGTCGTCGGGCGCGCGCAGTTGCCGCTCGCGGTGCGCCTGTGGATCGCCACTTCGGCGCTGCGCCCGCGCGGGCACCTGATCGAACAGGGCTCGGCGCTGCTGCTCGAGCTGCTCAAAGGCTCGGTCGATGATGCGCAGATGCCGCCCGCGCGGCGGCGTGGCTGATCAGCGCGGCTTGTACTGCTCGGCGCCGAAGAGCATCTGCCGCGCCTTGTCGTCCACCAGCGGCTTGCGCCGGTCGGCCAGTACCTCGCAGCCGCGCTGCACCGCGGGGCGTGCCGCGATCTCGTCGAACCAGCCCTTGAGGTGCGGGTGGTCGTTCCAGTCGATGCCCTGGTTCTTCCATGATCGCAGCCAGGGAAAGACGGCGATGTCGGCGATGCTGTACTCGGCCCCGCCGAGGTACTTGCTCTGCGCGAGCCGCTTGTTCATCACGCCGTACAGGCGCTTCGCTTCGTTGGTGTAGCGGTCGATCGCGTAATCGATCTTCTCGGGCGCGTAGATGCGGAAGTGGTGCGCCTGGCCGAGCATCGGGCCGACGCCGCCCATCTGGAACATCAGCCACTGCAGCACGTCGTAGCGCCCGCGAACGTCGGCGGGCAGGAAGCGGCCGGTCTTGCCGGCGAGGTAGAGCAGGATCGCGCCCGATTCGAACAGCGAGATCGGCTTGCCGTCGGGGCCGTCGGGATCGACGATCGCCGGAATCTTGTTGTTCGGGCTGATCGCGAGGAAGTCAGGCTCGAACTGCGCGCCGGCGCCGATGTCCACCGGGATCGCGCGGTATGGCAGCCCACATTCCTCCAGCATCACGTGGACCTTGTGGCCGTTGGGCGTGGCCCAGGAATAGACTTCGATCATCGTTGGTCCCCTGTGCTGAGCCGGGCGTCCGAGGCCCCGAGAAGCGCGCCGATTCACTCTATTCGATCCTTCCGTCGTCATGCTCGGAGCCCTCAAACGCTGGATCGGCGGCAAGCCTGCAGGCCTGGACGGCAGCCCCGTGCGCGACTGGGCCAAGGCGCGCGGCCACCGGGACAAGCGGGTGCGCGACGACCAAGGCGTGGTCGTCGAAGGCGGCGAGGGCAGGGCGCAATGGCGCATCGAATGGGGCCTGCCGCAACGTGCCTACCTGCTCGATCGCGAGCTGCGCATCCGCATGGAGCTTGGGCTGCCGCCGGGCATGCAGCTGCTCGTCACCTCCCGGCGCCTGGCCGAGGAGCTCGAGCAGTCCGCCTATTCGATGTTCACGGAGAGCATGCAGACGCAGGTCGATTCGAGCATGCCCGAAGAAATGCGCTGGCTCGCGATGTTCCCGAAGACGCAGCTCGCGGCGATGAAGCCGCTGCGGGCGCGCTTCGCGGCGACCGCGAACAACCCTTCGACGCTTTCGGGCTGGCTCGACCACGGCCTGGCGCAGCGGCTCGACGAGGCCTCGCGCACCTGGCTGGTGGAGGATCAGCCGTTCGTGCTGATGACGCTGCGCGGCCGGCTGTACCTGCGGCTCGAATGCGTGCAGCCCGACGAGCAGGCGCTCGACGGCGCGCTCGCGGTGGCGCTGTGCGCCGCCCAGTCGGCGACGCAGCTCGCCGACGCCTCGATCACGCCGCAGAACTGGCCGCAGACCAGCTCGACGGCCTGGCAGAACAACCTCGAGTAGCGGCGCTCAGGCGGCCGCGGTCTGGCGGCCGAGCTCGAGCTTGGCGATCGCGTTGCGGTGCACTTCGTCGGGGCCGTCGGCATAGCGCAGCGTGCGCGCGATCGTGTAGGCGTAAGCGAGCGGGAAGTCGTCGCTCATGCCGCCACCGCCATGGACCTGCATCGCCCAGTCGATCACCTGGCAGGCCATGTTCGGCGCGACGACCTTGATCATCGCGATCTCGGCCTTCGCCGCCTTGTTGCCGGCCACGTCCATCATCCACGCCGCCTTCAGCGTGAGCAGCCGCGCCATGTCGATGCGGCAGCGCGCCTCGGCGATGCGCTCGCGCGTGACGCCCTGTTCGGCGACGCTGCGGCCGAAGGCGACACGGGCCGACGCGCGCTTGCACATCAGCTCCAGCGCGCGCTCGGCCAGGCCGATCAGCCGCATGCAATGGTGGATGCGGCCCGGGCCGAGCCGGCCTTGGGCGATCTCGAAGCCGCGACCTTCGCCGAGCAGGATGTTGCTGGCGGGCACGCGCACGTTCTCGAAGCTGATCTCGCAGTGGCCGTGCGGCGCGTCGTCGTAGCCGAAGACGGTCAGCGGGCGGTGCACCGTGATGCCCTTGGCGTCGGCCGGCACGAGGATCATCGATTGCTGTGAATGCCGCGGCGCCTCAGGGTCGGTCTTGCCCATGAAGATGTAGACCGCACAGCGCGGATCGCCGGCACCGGAGATCCACCACTTGCGGCCGTTGATCAGGTACTCGTCGCCCTGGCGCTCGATGCGCGATGCGATGTTGGTCGCGTCGCTCGAGGCGACCGCCGGCTCGGTCATCGCGAAGGCGCTGCGGATCTCGCCACGCAGGAGCGGCTCGAGCCAGCGCTGCTTGTGCTCGGCGCTGCCGTAGCGGACGAGTGTCTCCATGTTGCCGGTGTCGGGCGCCGAGCAGTTGAAGACCTCGCTGGCCCAGGGCACGCGGCCCATGATCTCGGCGAGCGGCGCGTACTCCTGGTTCGACAGGCCGGCGCCGTACTCGCCGGAGCTGTCGGTGCGGCCGTCGGCCCGCGCGCCTTCGGCGCTTTGCGGCAGAAACAGGTTCCACAGCCCTTCCGCGCGCGCCTTCGCCTTCAGCTCGTCGATCAGCCGCAGGTGCGTCCAGCGCCTGCCGGCCTTGCTGTTCGCCTCGATCTCCGCGAAGTAGGCCGGCTCGGCCGGGTAGACGTGCCGCGCCATGAAGTCGGCGACGCGAGCCTGCAGCTCGCGCGTGCGCGGCGAGTAATCGAAATCCATCCGGGGCTCCTTTGAAGGCGGCTGCTGCCGCTCTGCTTTGGTCGACGCGGCCGATGTTCAACCCATCTTCTGCGCGATGGCCCAACCCATCTCGGCGAGCGGCCTCGCACCGGCACCGGCCTGCTTCGCCTGCTCGCTCGCCGCGGTGCCGTCTTCGACCCGCTTCGCGATGCCTTGCAGGATGCCGGCCATGCGGAACAGGTTGTAGGCGAGGTAGAAGCTCCAATCAGTCACCAGCGCGTCAGGGCTGCGCGCCGTGCGTTCGCAGTAGCGCGCGATGTAGTCGGCCTCGCTGGGGATGCCGAGCGAGGCGAGGTCGAGTCCGCCGATGCCGCGGAACGCGCCCGGCGGGATGTGCCAGCTCATGCAGTGGTAGCTGAAGTCGGCCAGCGGATGGCCAAGCGTCGACAGCTCCCAGTCGAGCACCGCGAGCACGCGCGGCTCACGCGGGTGGAAGATGAGGTTGTCGAGGCGGAAGTCGCCGTGGACGATGCTCGTTTGCGCCGCGTCGCGCGCGCTCCCTGGGATGTGCGCCGGCAGCCATTCGATCAGCGCGTCCATCGCCGGGTTGGGCACGGTGATGGACGCCTGGTACTGCTTGGTCCAGCGGCCGATCTGGCGCTCGAAGTAGTTGCCGGGCTTGCCGTACTGGGACAGTCCGCGCGCGGCGAAGTCCACGCGGTGCAGCGCCGCGATCACGCGGTTCATCTCGTCGTAGATCTTTCCGCGCTCGGCAGGGCTCAGGCCGGGCAGCGACTGCTCCCACAGCACGCGGCCCTCGACGAACTCCATGAGGTAGAAGGCGCGGCCGATGATCGATTCGTCCTCGCACAACAGCAGCATCCGGGCGACCGGCACCTCGCTGCCGGCGAGACCCTGCATCACCGCGAACTCGCGCTCGATCGCATGCGCCGACGGCAGCAGCTTCGCCACCGGCCCGGGCTTGCTGCGCATCACGTAGCTGCGCGCGGGTGTCACGAGCTTGAAGGTCGGGTTCGACTGCCCGCCCTTGAACTGCTCGACCGCGAGCGGCCCTTCGAAGCCTTCGAGGTGCCGCGCGAGATGCGCTTCGAGCGCGGCGACGTCGAAGGCCTGCGCAGCCGCCACGGCCTTGGTGCCGGAATAGGCTTCCATCGGATGTCCTCTCGGTTGCCGTGCGTACCGCGCCGGCCGGCCCGCGCTCAGCGGGTGGCGATCGCCAGCAGCTTGTCGCGCGACAGCACCACCAGCCGCGTCGGCTCGACGCGCACCGCGCCGTCGCGCTCGAAGCCCTTCAGTTCTTGGTTGACCCGCTGTCGCGAGGCGCCGAGCAGCTGCGCGAGGTCTTCCTGCGCCAGCTGCAGGCCGATGCGGATCTCCTCGCCCTGCGCGATGCCGTAGCTGCGCGCGAGCAGCAGCAGCTGCTTCGCGAGCCGCGCGGCCAGCGGGCGGGTGTTGAGGTCCTCGATCACGTTGTAGAGCAGCCGCAGGCGGCGGCAATGCAGCCGCAGCAGCGCTTCGTAAAGCTCGGGATGCTGGCTCAGCAGCTCCTTGAAGTCGGGCTTGCGCACGACGAGCAGCGTGGTCTCGCCGTGTGCGTTGGCGTCGTGGGTGCGCGGCAGGCCGTCGAACAGCGCGGTGTCGCCGAACCATGTGCCGGGCTCGCAATAGGTGAGCGTCACCTGCTTGCCCGACAGCGACACCGAGCTCACCCGCACCGCGCCCCTGGCGACGCCGCACCATTCGTCGGCCTGCGAGCCGCGCGTGGTGAGCAGCGTGCTGTCCTTGACACGGCGCACGCTCGCGCGCCCGAGGATCGCGCTGCGAAGGCCGCTCGACAGCTTCGCGAACCAGGGGCCGTGCTCGATGTTGTCGCGCTCGGCGACGGTGAGGGTTTCGGAGCTCATCGCGGGCCAGCGGTTGCCGCGCCGGCGCGCTCGGTCAGCGAAGGCGTCGCGGCATCGCGCCGGCGGTATTCGGCCAACAGTTTTTCCATCGTGGTGAGCCGTTCGAGTTCATGCAGCCATTGCGTCGGGGCGAGGTTGACCGCGCGCACGACGATGCTGTCGGGGCCATCGACGTCGAGCACGTTGATGCAAGCCGGGTTCTGCTCGAGCCGGCCGAAGAAGGCCCGCTGGCCGCATAGCGCATGCGACAGCAGAGCGCGGTTGACGCCGCCGTGCAGCACCAGCAGCAGGCAGCGCCAGTCGCTGCGCTCGCACCAGGCCAGCCACGGCGGCAGCACGCGGTCGAGCAGCTCGCCGATGCTTTCGCCGCCAAGGAAGCGATGCGCCTCGACATCCTGTTGCGCGCGAAAGGCGCCGAGGAAGGCGTGCTCGATCTGGTCCTCGGCCAGGTCCGCGAGCCGGCCGCCGCGGATCTCCTGCCAGGCGGGCTCGATCTGCGGCACGAGCCGCTGGCCGGCCGCCGCGAGCGCGCGCTCGGCGGTCTGCAACGTGCGGGGCAGGCCGCTGGCAACGACCGCATCGAAACGCACGCCGCGTTCGGCGAACAAGGCGCCGGCGGCGTCGGCCTGAAGCTGGCCGGTCGCATTCAGGGGCACCGCGTCGGGCGGCAAGGGTTTGCCCGTGGCGTCGAAGTAGTCGACCGAGCCGTGACGCATCAGGTAAACGCGGCGACGCCTGCCGCGCGCTGCATCGGCGGCATCTGCATCAAGGGCAGGGAGCGGAGGTGTCGACATCGTCAGCGCGCAGACGGCCACAAATTCTGGCATGCGAGCCGGCGCCGCCTCATGGCTGCGAACCCGCGCCGCGCCGCGCTTTGCGCCCCCTGAATCGACGTCGATCGAGGCCCCGCGCGGCTCCGGAAGCCGCGGGGGGCCATGCTAGAGTGCCCGAGGAGGGACCGAGGATCACCATGGTGAAGAGCGCACGAAGCATCTTGTGGGCCTGTGCGCTCGGGGTGGCGGCCCAGGCTTCATGGGCGGTGGGCTTCGGGCGCTTGCCCACCACCGCGACGCTCGGACAGCCGCTGCAGCTCAGCGTGCCGTTGCGGCTCGAGCCCAACGAAGACCTGCCGCCCGAATGCCTCTCGGCCCAGGTCTCTTTCGCCGACAACCTCCAGCAACCCGGCACGACGACGCTGCGGCTCCAGCCGGCCGCCCCCGGCGCGCTCGAACGCACGATGTTGCTTGCGACGACGACGCGCGTCGACGAGCCGATCGTCTCGGTCGAAATCTCGGTCGGCTGCGCCGCGAAGGTGGTGCGTCGCTTCACGCTGCTTGCGGATCCGCCGCTGTTCAACCCGCCTTCGCCTGCGGTTGCCGCGGCACCTGCCGTCGCGGGCGAGGGTGCGGGCGTCGTCCCGGGTGCGCCGCGCGACGAGAACCCGCAGGGCGCGTTGGCCGCCGCGCCGACGGCCGAGCCGGCGTCCGCACCCATCGCGCCGACGCGCCCCGCGGTGCGGCGTCGCCCTGCGCAGCCTTCGACCGGTGTCGCCGCCGCCCCGCGCCCGCCGCGACCGGCGGCACGTGCGCCGGCCGGCGAGACAGCACGGCTGCGGCTGGCGCCGCTCGAAGCCGGCGCCCGCGTGGGCGCGGCCGCGCCGTCGTCCGCTGCGCCGGCGGCGTCGGTGCCCGCCGGGGCAGCGCCATCCAATGCCGCCGCGGAAGCCGCGGCCGCCAGCATTGCCGCCGCCGAACAGGCAGCCAGCGCGGCCGCCGCAGCGGCCGCTTCGGCCCAGGCGCGCGTCGATGAACTCGAGGCGACGATGAAGAAGCTGCGGGCGCAGGACGCCGCGACGCAGCAGACGATCGCCAGCCTGCAGGCGCGCGTGCAGCGTGCCGAGGGTGAACAGCTCGGCAATCCCTTGCTCTATGCGCTCGCTGCGCTCGCGGCCTTGCTGCTCGGCGCGGTGATCTGGCTGTGGCGCCAGCGCAGTGCCGAGCGCGAGGCGCAGGGTTGGCTGCTGCAAGCCGCGGCCACGCCGGCCGACGGGCCGGCCACCGAACAAGCGCCCGCGACCTCCGCCGAAACCGCCGCGTTCGCGCCGGTACCGACGCTCAAGGCCTGGGTCAGCAAGCCGAACGAGGAAGGCTTCGACGACACGCTCGCCCTGACACGCGCCGGCACGATGTCGACGATGCCGGCGCTGCTGAACAGCGGCCACGCGCCGCTCGACGCGGCGGTCAAGCCGCTGGTGCCCGAGGCTCAGAAGCGTGAAGTCTCGGTCGAGGAACTGATCGACCTCGAGCAGCAGGCCGAGTTCTTCATCGTGCTGGGTCAGGACGATGCGGCGATCGATCTGCTGATGACACATCTGCGCAGCACCGCCGGCACCAGCCCGCTGCCCTACCTGAAGCTGCTCGAGATCTACAAGCGCCGCGGCGAGCGCAGCGATTACGAGAAACTGCGCGAGCGCTTCAACAGCCGCTTCAACGCCTACGCGCCGTCGTGGGAGACGGATCTGCAAGGCGGCCGTACGCTCGACGAGTACCCGAGCGTGATGGGCCGGCTCGAATCGCTGTGGGTCACGCCGCAGCGCGCGCGCGAGGTCTTGCAGGCGACGCTGGTGCGTGCCGAGGATTCGGGGCCCGATCCGGTCGGGGACGACAGCTTCGACCTGCCGGCCTATCGCGAGCTGATGCTGCTTTACTCGATCGCGCGCGACGTCTCCGATCAGCATGCCGACGAACCGCCGGTCGACGTGATGCTGCCGATCGGCGACGACGTCGCACCGGCGCCCGCGGTTTTCGAGCGCCTGCTTGCGACCAGCTCGATGCCGGCGCAGCCCGACGTGCACAAGCCGCTCGAAATCGACTTCACGCTCGACGATCCGCCGGCACGGCCCGAGCCGCCGCGCAGCTGAACGCTGCGTCTCAGAGCGCCGCGCGCAGCCGATCGAGCGCGCGATCGAGCGTTTCGATCTTCTTCGCGAAACAGAAGCGCACCGTGCGTTGCTCGAAGCCGCCTTCGTAGAACGCCGACAGCGGGATCGCCGCGACGCCGGCCTCGGTGGTCAACCAGCGGCAGAAGTCGGCTTCGCTGCGTTCGGCGTGGGCGGCGAGCTTCGAGTAATCGACGCACTGGAAGTAGCTGCCTTCGCTGGGCAAGAGCTCGAAGCCGCTGCCGGCGAGGCCGGCGCGGAAGTGGTCCCGTTTGGCGCCATAGAAGGCCGGCAGCTCTGCATAGGGCGCGGGGTCGGCCAGATACTCGGCGAGCGCGTGCTGCATCGGCGTGTTGACGGTGAACACGTTGAACTGGTGGACCTTGCGGAACTCGGCCGTCAGCGCCGCCGGCGCGGCCACGTAGCCCACCTTCCAGCCCGTGACGTGGAAGGTCTTGCCGAAGCTGGAGACGACGATGCTGCGCTCGGCCAGCTCGCCGTGGCGAGCGACGCTCTGATGGGCGCGGCCGTCGAAGACCATGTGCTCGTAGACCTCGTCCGAGAGCACGATGACATCGGTGCCGCGCAGCAGGGCGGCAAGGCGCTGCATCTCGTCGACCGTCCAGACCGTGGCGCTCGGGTTGTGCGGCGTGTTGACGATCAGCATCCGCGTGCGCGGGCCCAGCGCGGCGGCGAGCCGGTCGAAGTCCGGCCGGAAGCGGCCCGGCCCAAGCGGCACGCGCACCACCGTGCCGCCGGCGAGCTCGATGTTCGGCGCATAGCTGTCGTAGCAGGGCTCGAGCACGATCACCTCGTCGCCCGGATGCACGAGCGCCAGGATCGCGGTGAGGATCGCCTGCGTCGCGCCGGCCGTGATCGTGATCTCGTTCGCCGCGTCGTAGTGCCGTGCGTAGAGCGCGGCCATCTTCGCCGCCACCGCCTCGCGCAACGTCGGCACGCCGGCCATCGGCGGGTACTGGTTGTGGCCGGCGCGCATCGCGCGGTGCACCGCGTCGAGGAGGCGCGGATCGCAGTCGAAGTCGGGAAAGCCCTGGCCGAGATTGACCGCGTCGTGCTGCTGCGCCAGCGCCGACATCACGGTGAAGATCGTGATGCCCACCTTGGGCAGCCGGCTCGGCGGCAACGTGAAGGTTTCAGAGTTCATAGTGTTCGCCGCCGCCCTGCATCGCGCGGTCGATCAGGCTGCGGGTCAGGCGCTCGGAGATCAACTCGGCGAAGCCGTAGACGAAGCTGCGCAGGTAGGCGCCGCGCTTGAGTGCGAGCCGCGCGACGTTGTTGCCGAAGAGCTGCCCCGCGGGCCGCGCGACCAGCTCGCCGCCCGGGGCGAAGGCCGCGTCGTCGCGCACCGCCATCTCGGCGACGATGCCGACGCCGAGGCCGAGCTTGACGTAGGTCTTGATCACGTCGGAGTCGATCGCCTCGAGCACGATCGTCGGCTTCAGCGAGCGCGCCGCGAAGGCCTGGTCGATGCGGGTGCGGCCGGTGAACGACGGGTGGTAGGAGATCAGTGGCTCGCGGCCCAGCTGCTCGAGCGTGAGCCGCGCCTCGCCGGCGAGCGGGTGCGTCGTCGGCATCACCAGCATGTGCTGCCACTCGTAGCAGCGCAAGGTCACCAGCGATTCGAAGTCGCTGAGCGACTCGGTCGCGAGGCCGATGTCCGCGGTCTCGTCGATCAGCATCTGCGCGACCTGCTCCGGGTTGCCCTGGTGCAGGCTGATCGACACCTTCGGCCAGCGCCGGCGCAGTGCCGCGACCGGCCCCGGCAGCACGTAGCGCGCCTGCGTGTGGGTTGTCGCGATCGACAGCGTGCCGCTGTCCTGCTGGCTGAACTCGTCGCCGATGCGCTTGAGGTTGCCGACCTCGCGCATGATGATTTCGATGGCCGCGAGCACCTGCCGGCCCGGCTCGGTGATGCGCTTCAGGCGCTTGCCGTGCCTCGCGAAGATGTCGATGCCCAGCTCGCTTTCGAGTTCGAGGATCGCCTTCGAGATGCCCGGTTGCGAGGTGTGCAGCGCCTTCGCGGTCTCGGTCAGGTTGAGGTCGCGGCGCGCGGCCTCCTGGATGAAGCGGAATTGGTGCAGGTTCATGCGGTGTTGTCTGACGCTGCCGCGGCTTCGCGGGCGACCTCGGCCATGGCGGCGATCACGAGCGGCGCCTCGCCGATCGCCGGCGCCAGCCGCCAGCGCGTGCCGGCATGGCGGGCGCGCAGTTCGTCGAGCAGCTTCGGCAGATCCCGCTTCACGTGGCCGCCGGTGCCGAGGAAAAGCGGCACCACGGTGATCGCCTCGCAGCCGAGCGCGACGAGTTCGGCACCGGCGGTCGCGAGGTCGGGCTGCATCAGCTCGAGGTAGGCGAGCGCGACCGGCCGCTCGGCATCGTCGGCCAGCATGGACGCGACGGCCTGGAAAGGCCGCGCCCAAGAAACGTCGCGCGCTCCGTGCGCGAACAGCAGCAGACCGTGACGCGGCTTCATCGAAAGCGCACCAGCCAACTGAAGGCGGCCATCGACAGCAGCATGTAGAACGCGCCGGGCGCGGCGGCCGCGATCCAGGGCGTCCAGTCGCGCAGCAAGCCGAGGTGGGTCGAGACGTTGTTGAGCAGCACGAAGCTGATGCCGAGCAGGATGCCGCCGAACACCTTGACGCTGATGCCGCCCGAGCGCGCATGGAGGTAGGCGAAGGGAAGCGCCAGCCCGACCATCACCAGGCAGGCCAGCGGGTAAAGCGCCTTCTTCCAGAACTGGATCTCGGGCCGCTGCGCGGCCTGCTCGTTCTGCGACAGGTGATTCATGTAGCGGAACAGGTTGACGGTGGACATGCTCTTGAGCGGCGACACCACCGCACCGACCACCGCCGGCGACAGCCGCGTCGGCCAGGTGAGTTCCTCGATCCTGCGCCCGGGCGCCAGCGCGCCGGCCGTGCCGGAGTCGGGCTGCCAGGAGGCCACGCGCACGTCGCGCAGCGTCCACGCATCGCCGCCGACCTGCGCGGTCGCGGCGGCAAGCTGCAGCAGCAGCCGCCCGTCGGCGTCGAACTCGTAGATGCGCACGTCGCCGAGCTTGCCGCCGGGGCCGACGCTGCCGACATAGATCGAGTCGAAGACTTCGCGGCCCGGCTCGCGGCCGGCGATGGCGCCGAGCGGGTCGCCGTCCTCGACGACGCGGCGGTCCTTCAGCCAGGCGCTGCCGCTGCTCGCCTGCCCGCCCAGCCCGCCGGAGCGCAGCGTGGTGCGCAGCTGCGAGGCCTTGGCGTCGAAGTAGGGCCCGACGTAGTCGCCGACCACGAAGGTCAACGCTGCGAACGCGAGGCCCAGCTGCGTCAGCAGCGAGAGCGCCCGCCCGGGCCCGAGCCCGGCGGTGCGCAGGATCGTGAACTCCGACGACTGCGCGAGTCGCGCCATCGCGTAGATCGTGCCGATCAGCACCGCGATCGGGAACAGCTCGTAGAAGTGGCCCGGCAGCAGCAGCAGGCAGTACAGCGCCGCGTGCTGGATGCGGTAGAGCCCCTGGCCGACGCTTTCGATCTCGTCGACGAAGTCGATGAAATAGAAGAGCGCGAGGAAGGCGATCGCCACGAAGGCCACCGCGCCGAGCACGTCGGCGAACAGCAGGCGGCGCACCGTCTTCACGAGGCCTGCGCCTTGCGCGGCTTGCGCCGCCAGGGGGCGTAGCCGATCGCCGCGGCCCGATCGCGCCAGTACAGCAGGCCGAGCGCGAGCAGCAGCGTGCCGCCATGCACCAGCAGCAGGCTCGAAGGCACGTCGAGCCGCGAGGCGCTGACCCAGGTCTGGCTGAGGTTCAGCACGTTGTAGTAGACGACGAAGGCGAGCAGCGCGAACAGTAGGTTCCAGCTGCCGCCGCGGCGCGGGTTGCCGGCCGCAAGGCCGATGCCGAGCAGCACCAGGTTGACGCCGCCGAGCGCGAGGCCGATGCGCCAGGTCAGCTCGCCACGATGGCGTGGCGTCGGCTGCGTCAGCAGCTCCCAGGTGCTGCGTGCCTTCGCCGGCAGGTTGTCGAGCCCGGAGCCCCCGCTCTCGCCGACGGCGACGCGGTAGACGTCGAACTGCGCGAGCCTGCGGTCGCCGTTCTTGGTGTCGAGTTCGCTGCGCTGGCCGTTCTCGAGCACGACGACGCGCTGGTCGCCCTGCATCTCGATGCGCCCGCTGCGCGCCGCAGTGAGGCTTTCGCCCTCGGCCTTGCGCTCGAGCACGAAGACGTTGCGCGCGCTCTGGCCTTCGCCGGTGTCGCGCTCGACGAAGAAGACGCGCTTGCCGTCGGCCGAGGTTTGGAACTGACCGGGCGCGACTCGAGCGACATCGCTGCGCCGTTCGTAGCGATCCTTCAGCTCGGCAATCTGCCGGTTGCCCCAGGGCCAGACGAACAGCGCGAGCACCGCCACGATCAGCAGCAGCGGCGCCGCGAGCCCGAGCACCGGCCGCACGAAACGGAACAGGCCGACGCCGCTGGCGAACCAGATCACCATCTCGCTGTCGCGGTACATGCGCGTCATCGTCGTGACGATCGCGATGAACAGCGACAAGCTCAGCATCGCCGGCAGGTTGTCGAGCGCGAGGTAGCCGAGCAGCAAGGCGACGTCCTGCGCCGCGACGCTGCCGCCGGCGGCCTGACCCAGCGTGCGGATCAGGAACATCGTGATCACGATGGTCATGATGACGATCAGCGTCGCACCGAAACTGCGGCCGAGCTCCTTGCGCAAAGTCGTGTCGAATAACATCGTCGCGTCTTCAATTCGAGAAGCATTATGGAGTTCAAAGTTCTCGCGACGGCGAGCGAAAAGCTCGCGCAGACCGCGGCCGACGCCCTGATCTGGCTCGTCACCGAAGACGCCGCGACGCAGGGCACCGACCCTGCCCTGCGAGCGCTGCTGGAGCAGGTCGTCGACGCCGGCGACCTCGCCTGGAAGCCGGGGCGCAGCGTGCTGCTGCACAAGCCGCAAGGGCTGGTCGCGAAGCGGCTGGTGATCGCCGTGGCGAGCGGCGGCGGGGCCGCATCCGCGAAGGCGGTGAAGGCGGCGGTGGGCGCGGCGCTCGCGCAGGTCAAGCAGCTCGGCGTCAAGCACGTGGCCGTGCTGCTCGGCATGCCTTGCGACGACGCGCATGCCGAGGCGGTGGTCGCCGCCGCGAGCGACGCGGTCTATCTCTACCGCCACACGAAGCCGAGCGCGCCCGAGGCACCGCAGCTCGCGAAGCTGAGCCTGATCGTCGAGCGCGCGCAGGCGAAGGCCGCGCAGGCCGGCCTCGACCGCGGCGTAGCCATCGCCGAAGGCGTGAAACTCGCGCGCGAATGCGGCAACCGTCCGGCCAATCACTGCACGCCGAGCTTCCTCGCCGACGAAGCGAAGAAGCTCGGCAAGCGCGGCGGCATCAAGTGCGAAGTGCTCGAGCGCAAGGACTGCGAAAAGCTCGGCATGGGATCCTTCCTTGCGGTCGCCCAGGGCTCCTACGAGCCGCTGAAGTTCATCGTGCTGCGCTACGACGGCGCGCCTGACAAGGGCAGGAAGGCGCAGGCGCCGGTCGTGCTGGTCGGCAAGGGCATCACCTTCGACACCGGCGGCATCTCGATCAAGCCCGCGCCCGACATGGACGAGATGAAGTTCGACATGTGCGGCGCGGCCAGCGTGCTGGGCGTCTTCCGCACGCTCGCCGAGCTGCAGCCGAAGCTCAACGTCGTCGGCCTGATCCCGGCGTGCGAGAACATGCCCAGCGGCCGTTCGGTGAAGCCGGGCGACGTGGTCACCTCGATGTCCGGCCAGACGATCGAGGTGCTGAACACCGATGCCGAAGGCCGCCTGATCCTGTGCGATGCGCTGACTTACGCCGAGCGCTTCAAGCCCGCCGCGGTCATCGACATCGCCACGCTCACCGGCGCCTGCGTGATCGCGCTGGGCCACCACCGCAGCGGCCTGTTCAGCACCGACGAGGCGCTCGCGCAGGCACTGCTGGCCTGCGGCGAGCGCGCGCTCGATCCGGCCTGGCGCATGCCGCTCGACGACGAATACGAAGAGGCGTTGAAGAGCAATTTCGCCGACATGGGCAACGTCGGCGGGCGCGCCGGCGGCGCGATCACCGCAGCGATGTTCCTGCGCAAGTTCGCCGGCAAGCTGCGCTGGGCGCACCTAGACATCGCCGGCACCGCCTGGAAGTCCGGCGCGCAAAAGGGCGCGACCGGCCGGCCGGTGCCGCTGCTGGTGCATTACCTGCTGTCGCGTTGATCCGCCCGGCGCGGCGATGACCGAGGTCCAGTTCCACCACGGCACCGCCGATCCGCTGCGCCATGCCTGCCGGCTGCTCGCCAAGGCCTACGAAAGCGGCGCGCGGGTCGCGGTGACCGCGACGCCGGATCGGCTGGCGGAACTCGACGTCCTGCTCTGGACCTTCGACGATCTCGCCTTCGTGCCGCATGCCCGGCTCGCTGCGGGGCGCGCACCAGCGCAGCGCCTGCTGCGCACCCCGATATGGCTCGTGGACCGTGCGGTCGATGCGCCGCAGGCCCGCGTGCTGGTCAACCTCGGGCCCGAGATCGCGCCGGGCTTCGAAAGTTTCGAGCGCCTGTTCGAGGTGGTGGGCCGCGACGAAGCCGCGCGGCTGTCGGGACGAGGGCGCTGGCGGCATCTGCAAAGCCGCGGCTACGCGATCGCTCAGCACGAGGTGGCGTGAGGGCAGGGCTCCGCGCCGCGTCGTTCCGGCTCGCGGGTCTGGTGCTTGCTAATACCCCCGCCTTGCCTGCACGAGCCCGCGCCGACGGTGTTTTCCCCGGGACTTGCCCGGCCGGAATTTCGAGCCGCTTGGAGTAAGGTTCGCGCCGTTGAGAAACAACCCCAAGCTCAACCCACTCTTCCAATCGGAGGTTTTCACATGCAATACAAGCACCACGTTCTGGCCGCAGCGGCCTTGATGCTCGGCGTCGGAGCCGCGTCGGCGCAAGAGGTCGTCAAGATCGGCCACGTCGCCCCGCTCAGCGGCGCGATCGCGCACCTCGGCAAGGACAACGAGAACGGCGCGCGCATGGCCATCGACGAGCTCAACGCCAAGGGCGTGACGATCGGCGGCAAGAAGGCCAAGTTCGAGCTGCTCGCCGAAGACGACGGCGCCGACCCCAAGCAGGGCACCGCCGCCGCGCAGAAGCTGGTGGACAGCAAGGTCAACGGCGTCATCGGCCACCTCAACAGCGGCACCACCATCCCGGCCTCCAAGATCTACAGCGACGCCGGCGTGCCGCAGATCTCGCCGTCGGCGACCAACCCGAAGTACACCCGCCAGGGCTACAAGACCACCTTCCGCGTCGTTGCCGACGACGTGCACCTGGGCGGCACGCTCGGGCGCTACGCCGTCAACGAGCTGAAGGGCAAGTCGATCGTCACCATCGACGACCGCACCGCCTACGGCCAGGGCGTGGCCGACGAGTTCGAGACGGGCGTGAAGGCCGCCGGCGGCAAGACCGTGGGACGCGAGTTCACGAACGACAAGGCCACCGACTTCACCGCCATCCTG
>NZ_DASTPW010000047.1:0-16930 GCF_035762065.1 Methylibium sp. | reverse complement strand
GCGCCGGCCGCAACGCTGGCGCCTAGAGCTTCTGCGACTGCATGAAGCGGTCGAAGGTCGCCTCGGTGAAGCGGAACCACACGTTCTGCTCGGCGCGGAACTTCGAGTAGTTCTCGTAGACCTTCTTCCAGTCGGGGTTCTTGCCGGAGATGTCGGCGTAGAGGTCCATCGCCGACTTGAAGGCCGCGTTCATCACGTCGGCCGGGAACTGGTGCAGCTTGGCGCCGCCGCCAACCAGTTGCTTCAACGCGACCGGGTTGCGCGCGTCGTAGCGGGCCTGCATCTCCACATGCGCATGCGAGGCCGCGGCCTCGACCATCGACTTGTAGTCGGGCGTCAGCGCGTCGTAGGCCTTCTGGTTGAAGAAGAAGTCGAGCTGCGGGCCACCTTCCCAGAAGCCGGGGTAGTAGTAGTTGCCGGCGACCTTGTTGAAGCCGAGCTTGAGGTCGTCGTAGGGGCCGATCCACTCGGCCGCGTCGATCGTGCCCTTCTCGAGCGCGGGGTAGATGTCGCCGCCGGGAATGTTCTGCGCGACGACGCCCAGCGGCTCGAGCACCTTGCCGCCGAAGCCGCCGATGCGGAACTTCAGGCCCTTCAGGTCCGCCAGCGACTTGATCTGCTTGCGGAACCAGCCGCCCATCTGCGAGCCGGTGTTGCCGCCGGGGAAGCTGACGATGCCGTACTTCGCGTAGAACTCGCGCATCAGCTTCAGGCCGTCGCCCTCGTACATCCACGCGGTCATCTGGCGCGAGTTGAGGCCGAAGGGGATCGCGCAGCCGAGCGCGAAGGTCTCGTTCTTGCCGAAGAAGTAGTAGGGCGCGGTGTGCGCGCCTTCGACCGTGCCGTTCTGCACCGCGTCGACGACGCCGAAGGCCGGCATCAGCTCGCCGGCCGCGTGCACCGACACCTGGAACTTCCCGCCCGACATCTCGCCGAGCTTCTTCGAGAACACCTCGGCGGCGCCGAAGATCGTGTCGAGCGACTTCGGGAAGCTCGACGCGATGCGCCAGCGCACGTTGGCCTGCGCATGCACGATCGACGGCGCGGCGCCCGCGGCGAGCACCCCGGCCAGACCACCCAACTGCGCGGCCGAGCGGACGAAGGAACGACGTTCCATGGATCGGTCTCCTCTGAAGTCTTGCGTGTTCGAACCGCAAAAATTCTAGGAGCCGGCCTTCGCGCGCCCCCCGCGGGCTAACCCCGTGGGGGTCGTTGCGGATTCAGAGCCGCTGGCTTTGCATGAAGCGGTCGAAAGTCGCCTCGGTAAAGCGGAACCACACGTTCTCCTCGCCGCGAAAGCGTGCGTAGTCCTCGTAGACCTTCTTCCAGTTCGGGTTCCGGTCCGACAGCTCGGCATAGAACTCCATCGCGGCCTTGAACGAGGCGGTCATCACGTCGGCCGGGAAGGCGTGCAGCTTGGTGCCGCCGCCGACCAGCTGCTTGAGCGCGATCGGGTTCTTCGCGTCGTACTTCGCGAGCATGTCGATGTGCGCATGCGAGGCCGCCGCCTCGACCATCGCCTTGTAGTCGGTGCCGAGCGAATCCCAGGCCCTGCTGTTCACGTAGAACTCGAACCACGGCCCACCCTCCCAGAAGCCCGGGTAGTAGTAGTGCGGCGCGATCTTGTTGAAGCCCAGCCTCTGATCGTCGTAGGGGCCAACCCACTCGGCCGCGTCGATCGTGCCCTTCTCGAGCGCCGGGTAGATGTCGCCGCCCGGGATGTTCTGCGGCACGAGGCCGAGCCGTTCGAGCACCTTGCCGCCGAAGCCGCCGATGCGCATCTTCAGACCCTTCAGGTCGGCGACCGAGTTGATCTCCTTGCGAAACCAGCCGCCCATCTGCGCGCCGGTGGCGCCGCCCGGGAAGTTGACGATGTTGTAGCGGGCGTAGAACTCGCGCATCAGCTTCAGGCCGTTGCCTTCGTAGACCCATGCCGACATCTGCCGGGTGTTCAGGCCGAAGGGGATCGCGCAGCCGAGCGCAAAGGTCTCGTCCTTGCCGAAGAAGTAGTAGCCGGCCGAGTGCGCGCACTCGACGGTGGCGTTCTGCAGCGCATCGACCACCCCAAACGCGGGCACCAGTTCACCAGGCGCGTGCACGCTGATCTGGAACTTGCCGCCCGACATCTCGCCGACCTTCTTCGCGAAGGTTTCGGCGCAGCCGAAGTAGGTGTCGAGCGATTTCGGGAAGCTCGACGAGAGCCGCCAGCGGATGTTCGCCTGCGCGTGGACGATGGCCGGCGCGGCACCCGCCGCGAGCACGCCGGCGAGGCCGGCACCCTGGATCCAGGAACGACGTTGCATCGAGACGCTCTCCGTACTGCCGAGGAGCGTGCCCTGGTGCAAGGCCGATGCCACCGAAGGGCCGCATGCGGCCCTCGTTTACCCGGGAAGGCTCAACTTCCGGCGACCTTCATGCGCTCGATCAGCACCGAGCCGATCGTCTTGCCGCCCAGCGTGTAGGCATCGGCGCCGATCGCGACGATGCTCTTCAGCATCTCGCGCAGGTTGCCGGCGATCGTCACCTCGTGCACCGGATGCACGATGCGCCCGCGCTCGACCCAGAAGCCTGCGGCGCCGCGCGAGTAATCGCCGGTTACCGCGTTGACGCCCTGGCCCATCAGCTCGGTGACGAACAGGCCGCGGTCGAGCTTGCGCAGCATCGCGTCGAGATCGTCGCCGGCCTGCGTGAGCCGGCTGGTCAGCGCGAGGTTCTGCGAACCGCCGGCGTGCCCGGTGGTGCGCAGGCCCAGCTTTCGCGCCGAATAGCTCGAAAGAAAGTAGCCCGCCACGCGCCCGCCTTCGACGGCGCGGCGGTCGCGGGTGCGCACGCCCTCGTCGTCGAAGGGCGCGCTGGCCTTGCCCTTGCGAGTGTGCGGCGTCTCGTCGACGTCGATGTGCTCGGGGAAGATCGGCTGGCCGAGGCTGTCGAGCAGGAAGCTCGCCTTGCGGTAGAGCGCGCCGCCGCTGACCGCCTGCACGTAGGCCCCGAGCAGGCCGGCGGCGAGCGTCGATTCGTAGAGCACCGGCACTTCGCAGGTCTTGAGCTTGCGCGACTTCAGCCGCGCGAGCGTGCGCTCGGCGGCGTAGCGGCCGACCGACTCGGGCGAGGCGAGCTCGGTCGCGTCGCGCATCGACGAATACCAGGCATCGCGCTGCATGTCGTTGCCCGAGCCCGCGATCGGCGCGACCGACAGCGAGTGCCGCGAGCTCGCATAGCCGCCCCGGAAGCCGCGCGAATTGCCGGCGACGAAGTGCGACTGCTGGGCCGAGACGCCGCAGCCGTCGGAGTTGCGGATGCGGCGGTCGGTCGCGAAGGCCGCGTCCTCGCAGCGCAGCGCGATCTGCACCGCTTCTTCGGCGTCGATGGCCCAGGGGTGGAACAGGTCGAGGTCGAGCGCGGCTTCCTCGCGGGAGGCCAGGTCGTCGGCTTCGGGCAGGCCGGCAGCCGGGTCCTCGGCGGTGAACCGGGCGATGTCGTAGGCGGCGCGCACCGTCTGTTCGAGCGCCGCGCGGGAAAAGTCCGAGGTGCTCGCGTTGCCGCGCCGCTGGCCGAGGTAGACGGTGACGCCCAGCGACTTGTCGCGGTTGCGCTCGACGGTCTCGATGTCGCCCTTGCGCACCGAGACCGACAGGCCCGCGCCCTCGCTGACCTCGGCTGCGGCGTCGCTGGTGCCGAGGCTGCGCGCGAAGGCCAGCGCATCGTCGATCAGCTGTTCGAACTGCGCCGCGCTGTACGCGAAGCCTTGGGAAGCGGTCGCCATGGAGGATGTCTTCGGAGGTGGGATCGCGCCGCGAACGGGCCCGACCGAGGTGATGAAAAAGCTCGCAACTATGATAGCCAGCGACCTTCGACGGACCCCTTCGTGAACGCCCTTCTCGCCCCCGACCGCGACGACCGCGACCCCTCCGAACGCCCGAGCAAGACGGCGCAGAAGAAGGCGATGCACGAGCTGCAGGATCTCGGCGAGGCGCTGATGACGCTGCCCGATGCCCGCATCGATGCGCTCGGCCTCGGCGAATCGCTGCGCGATGCGATCGCGATGGCGCAGCGCACCCGGACCTTCGAAGGCCGGCGCCGCCAGATCCAGTACCTCGGCAAGCTGATGCGCAAGGCCGAGGCGGCCGGCGAGGTGGCGGCGATCCGCGAGGCGGTCGCCGCCTTCCAGCTCGGCCATGCGCAGGACGCGCTCGCGCTGCACCGCGCCGAGCGCTGGCGCGCCGAGCTGATCGCCGACGACGCGGCGCTCACCCGCTTCGTGCGCGAGCACCCGGCGAGCGACGCGCAGCACCTTCGCAACCTGATCCGCAACGCCCGCCGCGACTCCGTCACCGCCGACCCGGCGGCCGGCGTGACGCCGCGCCACGGCCGCGCCTACCGCGAGCTGTTCCAGTGGCTGCGCACGGCGCTCGGCGAAGCCGACGAGGCGCCGAATGACTGACACGATGAGCGCCCTCGACGCGGTGAAGATCGGCCTGGTCTCGGTCAGCGACCGCGCCTCGGCAGGCGTGTACCAGGACCAGGGCATCCCGGCGCTGCAGGACTGGCTCGGCCGCGCGCTGAAGAACCCGATCACCTGGGCGACGCGCCTGGTTCCCGACGAGCGCGAAGCGATCAGCGCCGCGCTGCGGGAGCTGGTCGACACCGAAGCCTGCGCGCTGGTGCTGACCACCGGCGGCACCGGCCCCGCGCCGCGTGACGTGACGCCCGAGGCGACGCTTGCGATCGCCGAGCGCGAGATGCCCGGCTTCGGCGAGCAGATGCGCCAGATCTCGCTGCGCTTCGTTCCTACCGCGATCCTGTCGCGGCAAGTCGCGGTGATCCGCGGCAAGACGCTGGTAATCAACCTGCCCGGCCAGCCGAAGTCGATCGCCGAGACGCTGCAGGGCCTGCCCGAGGCGGTCCCGCCGGCGCCCGGCATCTTCGCGGCAGTGCCCTACTGCATCGACCTGATCGGCGGGCCCTACCTCGAGACGCGCGACGAGGTGTGCAAGGCGTTCCGGCCGAAGAGCGCTGTGCGGGCGCCGCGCTCTTGAAGGGCTGCGCGGTGCGGGCGCCGCGCTCTTGAAGAGCTGCGCGGTGCCGGCGCCGCGCTCCTGAAGCGCGTGCGGGCCGCTACCTGACCAGCTGGTTCAGCGCCGCCGCGTCGAACTGCTCGCGCTTCTGCGCGTCTTCCGGCACGCAGTCGCTGGCGGCGCTGCGCTGCGAGAGCTTCTCGATCGCGCTCCACAGCATCGCGATCTGGTGCTCGTGGCCGGCGGCGTGGTCGATCAGGCCCTTCATCGCCTGCGCGACCGGGTCGTCGCCCTGCGTCACGCCGTAGGCCGAGAAGCCCATCTTGGCGGCGGCGGCCTCGCGCTGCACGTCGTCTTGCGCAGCGATGACGCGCGCCGGGTTGCCGACCGCGGTCGCGCCCGCCGGCACCGGCTTGGTGACCACCGCGCCGGAGCCGATGCGCGCGCCCGCGCCGACGACGAAGCCCCCCAGCACGCAGGCGTTCGCGCCCACGATCACACCGCGCTCCAGCGTCGGATGGCGCTTCGCGCCCTTGACGAGCGAGGTGCCGCCGAGCGTGACGCCCTGGTAGATGGTGCAGTCGTCGTGGATCTCCGCCATCTCGCCGATGACGACGCCCATGCCGTGGTCGATGAAGACGCGCCGGCCGAGCTGCGCGCCGGGGTGGATCTCGATGCCGGTCACGAAGCGGCCCAGGTGCGACAGCGCGCGCCCCAGCCATTTGAAGCCGCCGCGCCAGCAGGCATGCGCAGCGCGATGGATCAGCACCGCATGCAGGCCGGGATAGCAGGTCAGCACCTCGAAGACGTTGCGCGCGGCGGGGTCGCGTTCGAGGATGCAGTCGATGTCTTCGCGCAGTCGGCTGAGCATGGCTTGAGCGCACTCGTCGGGGTGCGCGAGTGTAGGGAGACCCACCTCACCGCTTCATCAGCGTGGTGGCGATCCCGCGCAGCAGGTGAACCTCTTCCTCGGTCGGCTGCGCGCGGTTGAGCAGCTGGTTCAGCCGCGGCATCAGCTTCTTCGGCGCCGCCGGGTCGAGGTGGCCCACGTGCACCAGCGCGTGTCGCCAGTGCTCGAGCAACCCCTGCACCGCGGCGGCGTCGGCGAGGCGCGCGTCGGCCGTGCGCGCGACGACCGGGTAGCCGCCCAGCGCCTGGCGCCATTCGTAGGCGACGAGCTGGACCGCCTGCGCGAGGTTGAGCGAGCCGTAGTCGGGATGCGTCGGGATGCTCAGGCAGGCATGGCAGCGCCAGACGTCTTCGTTGGCGAGCCCGTAGCGCTCGCTGCCGAAGACGAAGGCGACGCGCTGCCCGCCCGCCGCAAGCCGCGGCAGCAGCTCGCGCGGCGCCTGCGTCGGCGGGCCGAAGTCGCGCGGCGTCATCGCGGTGGCGCAGGCGTGGTGCACGCCGTCGAGCGCCTCGGCCAGGGTCGGCACCACGCGGCTGCGCGCCAGGATGTCGGCCGCGCCGCTGGCCATCGCGACCGCTTCTTCGCGGCTAGCCACGTCCGCGAAGCGCGGCGCGACCAGCACCAGCTCGGCGAAGCCCATCACCTTCATCGCGCGCGCGGCCGCGCCGACGTTGCCGGCATGGCTGGTGCCGACGAGGACGAAGCGGGTCGAATCGAGGGAGGGCGTGTTCATCGCGGGGCGAAGCAGGGAGCCGCATAAACTCGCGGCCTTCGGGTTCGGCCCGATTGTCGGCACGCCGGCGATCGCGTGCCTTCGGCCCCCGCTCCTTCCCACCGCCACCGCCTGCCCTGCTGCCCCGCCTTTGCGGCGGGCGGCCCGACCGATGTCCCAAGCCCTGCATCCGATGCTCAACACCGCCGTCAAGGCCGCGCGCGCGGCCGGGGCGATCATCAACCGGGCCTCGCTGGACCTCGACCGCATCGCCGTCGATCGCAAGGGCCACAACGACTTCGTCACCGAGGTCGATCAGGCGGCGGAACAGGCGGTGATCGACGTGTTGCTCGGCGCCTACCCCGGGCACGGCATCCTCGCCGAGGAGTCGGGCCGCGAGCGCGGTGCGAAGGACAGCGAATACCTTTGGATCATCGATCCGCTCGACGGCACCACCAACTTCATCCACGGCTTTCCCGTCTACGCGACCTCGATCGCGCTGGCGTTTCGCGGCAAGGTCGAGCAGGCGGTGGTGTACGACCCGGCGCGCAACGACCTCTTCATCGCGAGCAAGGGCCGCGGCGCCTTCCTGAACGACAAGCGCCTGCGCGTCTCGAAGCGCACGCGGCTCACCGAAGCGCTCATCGGCACCGGCTTCCCGTTCCGCCGCGGCGACAACTTCAAGCGCTACCTGAAGATGTTCGAGGAGGTCATGAGCCAGTGCGCCGGCCTGCGCCGGCCCGGTGCCGCGGCGCTCGACCTCTGCTACGTGGCGGCCGGCTGGTACGACGGCTTCTTCGAGACCGGCCTGTCGCCCTGGGACGTCGCGGCCGGCTCGCTGATGGTCACCGAGGCCGGCGGCCTGATCGGCAACTTCACCGGCGAAAGCGACTTCCTCTACCAGCGCGAGATCGTCGCGGGCAACCCGAAGGTCTACGCGCAGCTCGTCGGCCTGCTCAAGCCCTACACGCGCACGATCGATGCCGTCGCACCGGCGCCGCCGGCCCCGGGCGAAGCCACCGTCGACGCGGGCGATGCGACCGCCGCCTTCGTTGCCGCCCAGGCCGAACCGCAAGCCGCCGCGGCTGCACCCGCCGCACCGACGCGCAAGCCGCCGGTGCGCATCCGCAAGGAAGCCGCCGCCGCGGCCAAGCCCGCGCGCGACGACGACGAAGCCCCGTTCTGAACCGAAACGCCCTCCGCTGCCCCGACCATGAGCGCCTTCCTCGAAGAAAAAGTCCTGAGCGTCCACCACTGGACCGATCGCCTCTTCACCTTCACCACGACGCGCGACCAGGCGCTGCGTTTCTCGAACGGCCACTTCACGATGATCGGCCTGAAGGTCGAAGGCAAGCCGCTGCTGCGCGCCTACAGCATCGTGAGCCCGAACTACGAGGAACACCTCGAGTTCCTGAGCATCAAGGTGCCCGACGGCCCGCTCACTTCGCGCCTGCAGCACGTGCAGGTGGGCGACACGATCCTCGTCGGCCGCAAGCCGACCGGAACGCTGCTGATCGACTACCTCCTGCCGGCGAAGCGGCTCTACCTGTTCGGCACCGGCACCGGCCTGGCGCCCTTCATGGCGATCATTCGCGACCCGCAGACCTACGAGAAGTTCGAGGAAGTCGTGCTCGTTCACGGCGTGCGGCAGGTCGAGGAACTGGCGTACCACGAGCTGCTCACCGAGCACCTGCCGCAGCACGAATTCCTCGGCGAAACCATCGCGAAGCAGCTGCGCTACGTGCCGACCGTCACCCGCGAGAGCTTCCGCACGATGGGCCGGATCACCGAGCTGATCGAAACCGGCAAGCTGTTCGCCGACCTGGGCGTTCCGACCCTCGCCCCCGCCGAGGACCGCGTCATGATCTGCGGCAGCCCCGAGATGCTGCGCGACCTGAAGCACGCGCTCGAGACGCGCGGCTTCAAGGAAGGCAACACCTCGACGCCGGGCGAGTTCGTGATCGAACGGGCGTTTGCGGAGTCCTGAACGCGTGGTGCGTGCGCCGGGTGCGCCGCAGCGTGTGGTCTCTGTCCTACCCCAGGGCGGCCTGTGAAGGCCGTGCCGCGCTGGAAGGGCGCAAGGCATGATTGCTGCAATGCAACATACCTTTGAAGGACGCCCGTTGAACCTCCATGCGATCACCGAAACGATCGACCGCGCCCTGACGGCCGCGGGCCTGACCGCCGAGGCGCCCCGGCTCGGCTCGATCCGAACCACCATCGACGATGCGCTCGCGGTCGCGGGTCTCACGCCCGGCCCGGCGCCACGCGCTCCGGCGCCCGCACGGCCCGCGCCGGCCGGCTCGGATGCCGCCTCGGGCTTCAGCGTGATCGACACCGACGGTCGCACGATCGAAGCGCCGCCTCGACCCGGCACCGGCAGCTTCGTCAAGGCGCGCCACACGGGCGCCCAGGGCTCGCTCGACTACAAGCTCTACCTGCCCGCCGGCCACGACGAGAAGCCGATGCCGCTGATCGTGATGCTGCACGGCTGCACCCAGGACCCCGACGACTTCGCGGCCGGCACGCGCATGAACGAACTGGCCGAGCGGCACGGCTTCCTCGTCGCTTATCCCGAGCAGACGGCGCGTGCCAACGGCGCGCGCTGCTGGAACTGGTTCGAGCCCGCGCAGCAGGGCCGTGACGGCCGCGAGCCGGCCTTGATCGCCGGCATGGTGGGCGCGATCGCCGAGCAGCATGCGGTCGAGCCGGGGCGCGTGTTCGTCGCGGGCCTCTCGGCCGGCGCGGCGATGGCGGTGCTGCTCGGCCGCAACCACCCCGAGCTCTTCGCCGGGGTTGCCGCGCACTCGGGCCTGCCCGCGGGCATTGCGCACGACGTGCCCTCGGCGTTCGCCGCGATGAAGGGCCGCCGCGCCAAGCTGCCGGCCACGCCGACGCCGCGCGGCCCGGCGCGCGAGGGCGTGCCGACGATCGTCTTCCACGGCGACGCCGACACGACAGTGGTGATCGCCAACGGCAAGACGATCGCGCGCGACGCGGTCGCGGCCTTCGAAGGCCAGCAGGGCGCGCCGCTCGAGCGCGTGCTGCGCGTCGAGACGCCCGCCACCGCGCGCCGCCGCTGCACCACGACCGAGTTCGCTGACGAGTCGGGCCGCACCGTGGTGGAGGAATGGGTGATCCACGGCGGCGAGCACGCCTGGGCAGGCGGCAGCGCTGCGGGCAGCTACACCGATGTGAGCGGCCCGGACGCCTCGGCCGAGATCGTTCGGTTTTTCTTGCAGCTACAGCGATAGCCCCTGCGCGCCTGGTGATGCCGCCGGCGCGCCGCGCCGCGCGCGCAGCACGAGCCGCCAGACCATGAAGCCGACGACGATGAGGTTGGCCGAGAAGGTCACGACGATGCGCAGCGGCGTCACGCGCGCGGCGAGTTCGGCGATCTCGTACGACAGGTAGATGCCGCTGCTCGCCGCCGCGAGCCATTCGGCCCAGCTGCGCTCGCGCCACAGGCCATACGCCTCGACGAGGCGCAGCAGCGCGTAGAGCATCGCCAGTCACGCCAGCATCAGCAGCCCGCGGTCGTCGACGTGGCTCGCGGCTTCGAGGAAGACCTGCGGCAGGCGCTTGGCCGGATTGAGGTGCAGGTGCTGAACCAGGGCATAGGCGACGCGCTGCACGTCGCGGCCGAGGAGGCCGAAGTTGGCGAGGAGCACGAGGGCGCCTTTGAGGGCTTCGAAGGTGGCGACGAGGCGGATGGCGGTGAGGTGGGAGAGATGGGCAGGGGGGGCTAGTGCATCTCGTTTGACACGGTGGCCTTGGCCGCCATGCGCAACGCCGCTTGTGCTCCGAAAGGCGGCTGCTCTTGATCTGCTCTAGGCAATCAACGCTCTCGTGAGAAGAACTAGGCGAACAAGCGACCGCACAAAGCTTTTGCCGCGGCATCGTTCGCCTTAGACCACTCGTTGACGAAGTAGCTCATCAATGCTTCCTGCGAGCGGTCCGGTGCCCATGCTCTCTTAACTGCAATCTGGCTAGCAATTTCATCCACCGTTTGCTTGCACCTCTTTCGCTTCGCCCCACCGGCTAAAGCTACATGAGCATTTGCGGTAGCGACAGGGATCACTAGATTGTTCGTAGTCGTGAAGTGCTGGATGCCCAGGCGATGTTGGTTCACGTCGCCTCGAAGCATGTCACAAAAGCCAACCTCCGGTGTCCACGGAAGGTAGGACGCGTTAGGACTAAGTCGACGGAAAAGCTCCTGAAGGGTGTTTAGTGGGGGTATTGGCTGCCCTGCCACCGCTTTTGGTGGGTCACAGAACTCCGCAGAGTCGGCATCGAGCGCAGCTTGCCTATTGGTCATTGGAGGCACGAACGCCCCGCTACGCTCAAGGAATCGAAGCACTTCGAGATAGCCTCCAATGACGGCCACCATCACAGATGGAATGCTCTTGTCGTGCTCGACGCTTATGAGGTGCAGTCGATGCAACTCTTCAACACATTGCTTTGCAGCCACATCTTCAACAAAGATCAGCTTGTCAGGCGATGTTTCCTCACCTAGTGCAAGGTGTTGCAAAGCGAACGTTGGATAGACGTTGCGGTGGACGGTGACTTCGCCATCGTTGTTCTCAAGATAGATGATGTCCTTCCGCCGAACGCTCTTGATCAAACTTGCGGAGTGAGTGGATACAAGAACAGTGCAATTGACACCGTTTGCGAGCTTCTCAATCTCATTAAACAGGCGCACTTGCGCGGCCGGGTGCAAGGCCATTTCAAACTCGTCGACGATGTACAGCCCTTGTTGCTTCATCTTGAGCAATTTCTGACCCAGTCGCATCACGCACAGTTCACCAAGACTAAACGCCTTCTCCGAGTACCACGATTTCTTCTTGTCCCCTGGCTGGGTCTTATCGATGAGGTGAGCGGCGGTTCCTCTTCCCCTTAAGTTGATCTTGAAGAGCAAATTGAACTTGGTTGTGTCGAATACCGCATTCATGAAGGCGCGCAGTGCCTCGTCAGCGGCCAGTTTCTTGGCGCCCTTCAAGTCTTCTTGCGTTGGCTCTACACGCGAAGAGTCAGCCTTCAAGAACAGCACCTCACTGAACGCTTTCGCTACAAGCTGTGAATTTGCCTTTGGCGTCGCAGACCAGCGAATCCGGTTGTAGCGATATGACACCTCTTTGCTATCGATGAGGTAGTGAATCGTGGCGTCAACAAGGCCATCAATACCAGACAGTTGTCGGCCTCCCGGCAGACCAGTCTGAAACGCAAATCTGTTTCCAATGCGGTGAAGGCAAGTAAGCAGTGAAGTCTTTCCGCAGCCATTAGCGCCGGTGACGATGAACGCACCTTTTGTCGGTACGTCGAACTCAAGCTTCTTGATTGACTTTAGGTTTGTAATCGTGACCTTGGTAGCCATTTAGCCTCCTCCTTCTTATGCCCCCAAGAAGGATTCTATCGAATGTAGCAAACGTTCACACCACGGCCGCAAACGCAGTCAGCGCTAGGCGCCATTAGGTGGCCCTTTGCGTCGATGCATTGAATGTCTGCGTGTCGGTGTTGGAACTCCCAAACTGCACTTCGCCCTAGGGGTCGAGTCCCACATCGGTCGCGCAAGACACTGGTGATTCGTGTGGCGACGTCTCGCAATGATCCCGCAGTCTCGGCTGTGCATTGGAAGCAGCACCTCTGAACGGCGAGCGGGCGCAATCTTCAAGGACCGCTAGCGTCTGATACCCGTCGGTTACGGTTCGTCGTCGACCGGCGGGAACCGCCGCATTGCGGTCGTCGATGCCCCCCCGACGAATGCCCGCAGATGTTCAACACCACCGCGCGCAAGCTCCAATCGCCCCCCGAATGCAAGGCCACATCAAACGCCTCCGCGCCCAAGCCGCCCACGCCGCGCGGCAATCGCCGCCCACCCCCTCTCACCCGATCTGCCCCCTCTGCTCCCGCCCCATCCCCGCCTCGCAACGCGACGCACACCACCTGATCCCCAAGTCCCACGGCGGCACGCAGACCGCCTGGTTGCATCGCATCTGCCACCGCCAGATCCACGCGCTGTTCACCGAGGCCGAGCTGGCGCGCAGCTTTCACCACGTCGAGGCCTTGCGGGCGCATCCGGACATCGCGCGCTTCGTCGCATGGGTGCGTACGAAGCCGGATGACTTTCACGAGCGCACGCGCCGGAGCACGCGCTTGCGCGGGCGATAAGGCTCGCCAGCTCATGCGGCGTTGACAGCCCGCACGCCTGCGCAGGAAGTGACGGCCACCGCCTTCGTCACAATCACGCCCCGCCTCGCGGCCCACGGCCCGACGGCGCACCGCCGCCCCATGAAGACCCCGCCTGCGCTGCCGCCGATCGACGCCACGGCCCCCGATGTCTCGGCCCACACGCCGATGATGGGCCAGTACCTGCGCATCAAGGCCGCGCATCCCGACACGCTCGTGCTCTACCGCATGGGCGACTTCTACGAGTTGTTCTACGACGACGCGCGGCGCGCGCACCGGCTGCTCGACATCACGCTGACGCAGCGCGGCCAGAGCGCCGGCGAGCCGGTGGTGATGGCCGGCGTGCCGGCGCATTCGCTCGAGAGCTACCTCGCGAAGCTGGTGAAGCTGGGCGAGTCGGTCGCGATCGCCGAGCAGGTCGGCGAGGTCGGTGCGAACAAGGGCCCGGTCGAGCGCAAGGTCACGCGCATCGTGACGCCCGGCACCGTCACCGACAGCGAGCTGATGCCCGAACGCGCCGACACGCTGCTGCTTGCGCTGCAGGTGCATCGCTCGGGCTTCGGGCTCGCCTGGCTGGGGCTTGCGAGCGGCACGCTGGGCGTCGCCGAGTGCTCGGCGGCGGAGCTGGCCGGCTGGGTCGCGCGGTTGGAGCCGGCGGAGATCCTGGTACCGGCCGGCGCGACGGTGCCCGCGCTCGACGGCCGCGCGCTCACGCCGCGGCCGGCCTGGCAGTTCGACGCGGCGCTCGGCGTGCGCAGGCTGTGCGAGCAGTTGCGCGTCGCCGGCCTCGCGGGCTTCCAGGCCGAGGCGATGGCGCTGGCGCATGCCGCCGCGGCGGCGTTGCTCGGCTATGCGGAGCACACGCAGGGCCGGGCGCTCGCGCACATCGACACGCTGAACGTCGAGCGCTGCGCCGACCTGATCGAGCTGCCGCCGGCGACGCTGCGCAACCTGGAATTGGTGCGCACGCTGCGCGGCGAAGAGGCGCCGACGCTGCTGTCGCTGCTCGACGTGTGCCGCAGCGGCATGGGCAGCCGCGCGCTGCGGCACTGGTTGACGCATCCGGCCCGCGCGCGCGAGGCGGCGACCGCGCGGCACTCGGCGATCGCGGCATTGATCGAGCACGGTTTCGAGCCGCTGCGCGAAGCGCTGCGCGGCATCAGCGACGTCGAGCGGATCACCTCGCGCATCGCGCTGCGGCAATCGCGCCCGCGCGAACTGGCCGGGCTGCGCGCGACGCTTGCGGCCTTGCCGGCCTTGGTCGCGACGCTGCCGGCGGCCGGCGGGCTGCTTGCGCAGCTCGCAGCCGATCTGCATCCCGACGCCTCGATCGCCGCGCTGCTCGCCCGCGCCATCGCCGACGAGCCGGCGGTGCTGCTGCGCGACGGCGGCGTGATCGCCGCCGGCTTCGATGCCGAGCTCGACGAGCTGCGCTCGATCGCGCAGAACTGCGACGCCTTCCTGCTCGACCTCGAAGCGCGCGAACGCGCGCGCACCGGCATCGCGAACCTGCGCGTGCAGTTCAACCGCGTGCACGGCTTCTTCATCGAGGTGACGCAGGGCCAGGCCGCGAAGGTGCCGGCCGACTACCGGCGCCGCCAGACGATGAAGAACGCCGAGCGCTTCATCACGCCGGAGCTGAAGGCTTTCGAGGACAAGGCGCTGTCGGCACAGGAGCGCTCGCTCCTGCGCGAGAAGCTGCTGTACGAAAGCGTGCTCGATGCGCTCCAGCCGCAGCTTCCGGCGCTTGCCCGCGCCGGCCGCGCGCTGGCCGCGCTCGACGCGCTCGCGGCGCTCGCGGAGCGCGCGCAGACGCTCGGCTGGTGCCGGCCCGAGTTCTGCCGCCACCCCTGCATCGAGATCGAGGCGGGCCGGCACCCGGTCGTCGAAGCGCGGCTCGCAGAAACCGGCCGCGGCGCCTTCATCGCCAACGACTGCCGGCTCGACGCGAAGCAGCGCATGCTCGTGATCACCGGCCCGAACATGGGCGGCAAATCGACCTACATGCGGCAGGTCGCGCTCGCGGTGCTGCTCGCGTCGATCGGCTCCTACGTGCCGGCCAAGCGCTGCCGGCTCGGGCCGATCGATGCGATCCACACCCGCATCGGCGCGGCCGACGACCTGGCCAACGCGCAATCGACCTTCATGCTCGAGATGACCGAGGCGGCGGCCATCGCGCACGGCGCCACCGAGCACAGCCTGGTGCTGATGGACGAGATCGGCCGCGGCACGAGCACCTTCGACGGACTGGCGCTGGCCGGCGCGATCGCGAGCCACCTGCACGACCGGAACCGCGCGTTCACGCTGTTCGCGACGCACTACTTCGAGCTGACCGCGTTCCCCGAAAAGCACCCGGGCGCGCTGAACGTGCACGTCAGCGCGGCGGAGGGTTCCGGCGGCAGCGCGGGCCGCGAGATCGTCTTCCTGCACGAGATCCAGAGCGGCCCCGCCAGCCGCAGCTACGGCGTGCAGGTGGCGCGGCTCGCGGGCATGCCGGGCTCGGTGGTGCGGCAGGCGCAGGCGACGCTCGTCGCGCTGGAAGCGCAGCAGCGCTCGGGCGAGGCGCAGGTCGATCTGTTCGCCGTGCCGCCGGCCGTGGCAAGCGCCGCGCCGAGCGCCGTCGAGCAGCAGCTGGCCGCCATCGAACCCGATACATTGAGCCCGCGCGAGGCGCTGGAAGCGCTCTACCGCCTCAAGAAAACCTTGATCGACAGCCGCGAGATTGCTTCATGACCTATTGCGTCGGCGTGCGCCTCAATGCCGGGCTGGTGTTCCTCTCCGACTCGCGCACGAATGCCGGGCTCGATGCGATCGCGACCTTCCGCAAGATGATCGTCTACGAGCGCCCCGGCGACCGCTTCATGGTGCTGCTTTCGGCCGGCAACCTGAGCATCAGTCAATCGGTGCGCGAGATCCTGCAGGTCGAGAAGATCGACGACGGCGTCGGCGAGCCGCTGACCATCTGGAACGCACGCAGCATGTTCGACGCGGTGCGCGTGCTCGGCGCCGCGGTGCGCCGCGTGCAGGAGCAGGACGGCCCGTCGTTCAAGCGGGCCGGCATCGACTTCAACGCGACGATGATCTTCGGCGGCCAGATCGGCAACGAGTCGATGCGGCTGTTCCTCGTCTACTCGGCCGGCAACTTCATCGAGGCCACGCGCGAAACGCCCTACTTCCAGATCGGCGAGAGCAAGTACGGCAAGCCCATCCTCGACCGCGTGATCACGCCATACACCAGCCTCGACGACGCGGCGAAGTGCGTGCTGGTGTCGATGGACTCGACGCTGAAGTCGAACCTGTCGGTCGGCCTGCCGCTGGACCTGCTCGTCTACCGCGCCGGCGAGCTGCACAGCGACCAGATCGTCTGCATCGACGAACACAACCCGTACTTCCGCATGATCCACGGCAGCTGGGGCCAGCGCCTGCGCGACGTGTTCGAGAGCCTCGACGCGCCGCAATGGGACGGCCACGGCGCGGCGGCACATCCGCTGCGGGTCGAATCGATGCGGCACGAGCCGATGCGCAAGATCCGCAACTCGGACGAAAAAATAGTTTGATCACCCCCGTTGCGGCTTCGCCGCTCCTTCTCGGGCGGGCGCCGCTGGCGGCCCGGCGAAGCCGGATCCGCGGCGGCCGCTGGGTTGGAGCTGCGCTTGATCGAGCGATGGCGAAGTTGTTCGAACCGTGACGCGTCGCATCGTCTTCTCACACGCGAACGGCTTTCCCGCCGGCAGCTACCGCCAGCTCTTCGAGCGCTGGCGCGAGGCCGGCTGGCAGGTGAGCGCGCTGCCGCGCATCGGGCACGACCCGGCGTTCCCGGTGTCGCGCAACTGGCCGCACCTGCGCGACGAGCTGATCGCCTTCGTCGAGCGCCAGTCGCCAGGCGAGCCGGCGGTGCTCGTCGGCCATTCGCTCGGCGGCTTCCTGGGCCTGATGCTCGCGCTCGAGCGGCCGGAGCTCGCGCGCGGCATCGTGCTGCTCGATTCGCCGGTGATCGCCGGCTGGCGCGCGCGCGTGCTGCGCTGGGCGCAGGAGCGGCCGCGCGTGCTGCGGCGCTTCTCGCCGTCGACGGTGAGCCGGCGGCGCCGCCAGTATTGGGAAAGCCTC
>NZ_DASTPW010000046.1:0-33851 GCF_035762065.1 Methylibium sp. | reverse complement strand
AGATCGTTCGCCGCGTGCACGACCGCGCCGTCGACGAGCGCGGCCTCCTGCGCACTGCGCTGCGGAAGAACCAGGGCGCGATGCGAACCGTGCCGGCGCAGCGCGAGCCCCATCGCCAGTGCCCCACGCACCGGCCTCAGTTCCCCGGCCAGCGAGAGCTCGCCGGCGAACTCGAAGTCGCCGAGCCGGGCGGTATCGAGCTGTCCGCCCGCCGCGAGGATGCCGAGCGCGATCGGCAGGTCGAAGCGGCCGGATTCCTTCGGCAGGTCGGCCGGCGCGAGGTTGACGGTGATGCGCTTGTTGTGCGGGAACTCGAGGCCGCTGTTGAGCAGCGCGGCGCGCACCCGCTCGCGCGCCTCCTTCACTTCGGTGTCGGCCAGGCCGACCAGCGTGAAGCTCGGCAGCCCGTTCGCCAGATGCACCTCGACAGTGACCTCGGGTGCGGCGAAGCCGTCGAGGGCACGGCTGTGGACGAGGGCGAGCGACATGGGGCGGCGATGCTGTCACGTGACCCTCGCCGGCGATTCCACCGTCGGCAGGCCCGCCGAAGAGCGCACCGCGCCCGCACACCGGCGGTGCCGAATGTTGCAGAGCTCACCAGATCGGGGCGCCCGCGATACCGACAGCCCCGCGAGCGATCGGTGCTCCCTGTTATGGCGCAGTGGCACGGAACCTGCTGAACCGCCCGGGTTTTCGGGACCTTTCATCAGCATGGAGAGTGCATGAAGAAGACGACGCTGGCCCTTGCGGCCGTGCTTGGCCTGGGCTCGTTGCAGGCCTACGCGGCGGACGCGCCGAAGCCCGACTGGGCCTTCACCGGCAACGCCGGTCTGTTCAGCGACTACCGCTTCCGCGGCATCTCGCAGACGAACAAGAAGCCGGCGTTCCAGGGCGGCTTCGACGTCTCGCACGTCTCGGGCTTCTACGCCGGCAACTGGAACTCCAACATCGACAGCGCCTTCTTCAACGGCGCGAACCTGGAGATGGACTTCTACGGCGGCTACAAGCTGCCGCTGGGCGACCTGACGCTCGACTTCGGCGCGCTGCACTACTACTACCCCGGCAGCGGCGCCGGCGGCAGCTTCAAGATCGACAACACCGAGCTCTACGTCGGCGGCAGCTACGGGCCGGTCTCGTTGAAGTACTTCCACGCGGTCAGCGACTTCTTCGGCGCCGTCGATTCGAAGAATTCGCAGTACCTCGATGCCGGCTTCGCCTACGACCTCGGCGGCGGCCTCGGCGTCAACGCGCACGTCGGCTACCAGAAGCTCAAGGGCGGAGCGCGCGTGGTCGAGATCGGCAGCGCCTCGCTCGAAGACACGATCATCGACTGGAAGCTCGGCGCCACCTACGACATCCTCGGCTCGGGCTTCGTCGCCGGCGCGGCCTACGTCTCGACCAACCGCGACCTGACCGGCGGCACCGCGGCGCTGTCGGGCCGCAACATCAGCAACGGCACCCTCGTGCTGTCGCTGTCCAAGACGTTCTGAACGTCGGATCTTTCAGCGTCCACCCAAGGAGAGACCTCATGAAGATGGTGACCGCCATCGTCAAGCCCTTCAAGCTCGACGAAGTGCGTGAAGCCCTGAGCGCCATCGGCGTGCAGGGCATCACGGTGACCGAAGTGAAGGGCTTCGGCCGCCAGAAGGGCCACACCGAGCTGTACCGCGGTGCCGAGTACGTCGTCGACTTCCTGCCGAAAGTGAAGATCGAAGCGGCGATCGACGACGCGATCGTCGAGCGCGTGATCGAGGCGATCGAAGCCTCGGCGCGCACCGGCAAGATCGGCGACGGCAAGGTCTTCGTCACCAACCTCGAGCAGGTGATCCGCATCCGCACCGGCGAGACCGGCAAGGACGCGCTCTGAGCCTCACACCACTGAAGAGACGACCATGAGAAAACTCCTTGCCTCCCTCGCCGTGTCGCTGGCCCTCGGCCTCGCGATGCTCGGTGCGGCCGACGTGGCGCTGGCCCAGACCGCCGCCGCACCCGAGGCCGCGGCCTCCGCGGCTGCAGTGGCCGCACCGGCCGCCGAAGCCGCCTCGGCCCCTGCGGCCGAAGCCGCCGCCGCGCCGGTGCCGGTGCCCAACAAGGGCGACACCGCCTGGATGATGGTGGCCACGCTGCTCGTCATCATGATGACCGTCCCGGGCCTCGCCCTGTTCTACGGCGGCCTGGTGCGCAGCAAGAACATGCTGTCGGTGCTGATGCAGGTGATGGTCACGTTCTCGATGGTCGTCGTGCTGTGGATGGTCTACGGCTACAGCCTCGCCTTCACCGAAGGCAACGCCTTCTTCGGCGGCTTCGACCGGCTGCTGATGAAGGGCGTGTGGGACAACGCCGCCGGCACCTTCGCGAACGCGGCCACCTTCAGCAAGGGCGTCTACATCCCGGAGATCGTCTTCGCCGCCTTCCAGGCGACCTTCGCCGGCATCACCTGCTGCCTGATCGTCGGCGCCTTCGCCGAGCGCATCAAGTTCGGCGCTGTGCTGCTGTTCATGGCCATCTGGTTCACCTTCGCCTATGCGCCGATCGCGCACATGGTCTGGTTCTGGATGGGCCCGGACGCCTACGCGAGCAAGGAAGTCGCCGACCAGATGCTGGGCAAGGCCGGCTACATCTGGCAGATGGGCGCGCTCGACTTCGCCGGCGGCACCGTGGTGCACATCAACGCCGCGGTCGCGGGCCTGGTCGGCGCCTACATGCTCGGCAAGCGCATCGGCTACGGCAAGGAGGCCTTCACGCCGCATTCGCTGACGCTGACGATGGTCGGCGCCGCGCTGCTCTGGGTGGGCTGGTTCGGCTTCAACGCCGGCTCGGCGCTCGAGGCGAACGGCTTCGCCGCCCTGGCCTTCATCAACACGCTGGCGGCCACCGCCGCGGCCGTGATCGCCTGGTGCATCGGCGAGGCCCTGATCAAGGGCAAGGCGTCGATGCTCGGTGCCGCCTCGGGCGCGGTCGCCGGCCTCGTGGCGATCACGCCGGCCGCGGGCAACGTCGGCATCGGCGGCGGCCTGATCATCGGCCTGGTCGCTGGCTTCCTGTGCCTGTGGGGCGTCAACGGCCTGAAGAAGCTGCTGGGCGCGGACGACTCGCTCGACGTCTTCGGCATCCACGGCGTCGGCGGCATCGTCGGCGCGCTGCTGACGGGCGTCTTCAACTCGCCGTCGCTCGGCGGCCCCGGCTACGTGGCCGACTGGGTCACGGCCACGATGGTCACGCCGGCCGACTACTCGATCGCCGCCCAGGTCTGGGTGCAGGCCAAGGCGGTGCTGATCACGGTGGTGTGGTCGGGCGTCGTCGCGGCGATTGCCTACAAGATCGCCGATCTGGTGGTGGGCCTGCGTGTCTCGGAGGACGCCGAGCGCGAGGGTCTGGACATCACTTCGCACGGCGAGACCGCGTACCACAACTGATCGTGCCGGCGAGCCGGCCGCCCGGGTGCGGCGCGGCTCGCGACGGGCTCGGGGCCGCCGCGAGGCGGCCTTTTCGCTGGTGCGGCCCTCAGCGCCGCAGACGAAGCAGCGGCCCGAGCGCGCCGCATGGAGTCACAGGCTGCCGAAGGGGCGGCCGTCGCGGCCTGCGCCGGCCGCGCCGCTGCGCAGGTCGGCGACCTGGCCGCGCTCGGGCGGCGCGGGCGGCAGCAGCAGCCAGGCGTCGCTGCGGCCGGCCACTGGGTCGAAGGGCAGCGTGCGCAGGTAGCGGCGCTGCACCAGTTCGCCGAGGCTGTCGGGATAGCGGCCCTGGTCGGCGAAGAAGCGGTCGATCGCCTCGCGGCTGACGCGCAGGTTCTCCACGAGCACCGCTTCCTTGCCGCGCTCGTGGCCGGCGAAGTAGTGCGGCAGCGCGAGCGTGAGGAGCAGCGCGAGCAGCGCCATCACGACGAGCATCTCGATCAGCGTGAAGCCGGCGCAGCGGGGCCGCCTCATCGCGGCGCCCCCGGCGCGGCGCCGACGGCGGGTTGCGCGAGCCAGCCCGACGCACCCGGGCCGGTCGGCGGGCTCGGGCCGGCCGGCGCGGCGGCGGCCGGCGGCTCCGGCATCGCCGGCTCGGCGGCCGGGCGGCCGCGCAGCGCGCTCGCGGTGCCGGCGTCGAAGCTGCGCTCGCTTTGCGCGGCCGGCGCCATCGGCCGGATCAGATGCGGCGTGATCGACAGCACGATCTCCGTCTTGCTCGTCTCGTCGTGGCGCGTGCCGAACAGGCGGCCGACGAGCGGCAGCGCGTGCAGGCCGGGCACGTCGACGTTGCCGCGCTGGTCGGTGTCCTGGATCAGCCCGGCGAGCAGCTGGTTCTCGCCGCTCCTGAGCCGCAGCGCGGTGTTGGCGTTGCGCGTGCCGATGCGGTAGGCCATCGAGCCGCTGCGCGACTGCGTCGACGCGAGGATGTTGCTGACCTCGAGGTCGATGCGCACCAGCACCTCGCTGCCCGCGTAGACCTGCGGCTGCACTTCGAGCTTCAGGCCCACGTCGAGGTAGGTGACCGACTCGGCGACGAGGCCGGTCGCGGTCGTCGTGGTGGTGACGGTCGGCACGCGCTCGCCGATCAGGATGCGCGAGCGTTCGCGGTTGCGCGCACGGATGCGCGGGCTCGCGAGCAGGTTCACGTCGTCGCCGATGCGCTGCGCATCGAGCGCGAGTGCGGCGAGGCCGGCGCCGGTGCGCCCCGGCGTGGCCGACAGCAGGTCGCGCAGCGTCAGCGGCTTGGTCGGATCGAAGGCAGCGCCGGGCGTCTGGCGCTCCAGGGGCAAGGGCAGCAGCGAGAGCTGCCCCGGCCACTGCACGCCGAGCTGCTGCAGCAGGCTGCGCTTGACCTCCAGCACCTGCACGTCCAGCAGCACTTCGGGCTCGGGCGTGTCGTGCAGGCGCACGAGGTGCTCGGTCTGCCGCAGCGCCTGCGGCGTGTCGCGCAGCACGATCATGTTGAGCTTCTCGTCGACGACGATGTCGCGCGCCTTCAGCACCGTCTTGAGGCTCGCCGCGACGAAGCGCGCGTCGGCGTGCTCGAGCACGAAGCTGCGCACCTGCAGACGCTGGTAGTCGGATTGCTTGAGCGGCTCATCCGGGTAGACGATCACGCCGCCGCCGTCGGCCAACCGCCAGGCCAGGCCGGTCGCGAGCGTCGCCTTGTCGAGCGCGCTCGCGGCGGTCGCGTTGCTGAGCTTGAGCGTGAGGCGCTCGTCGGCCGGCACGTCGCGGTCGAAGACGATGTCCAGGCCCGAGGCGTTGGCGATCATGCCGAAGACGGTGCGCACGCTCGCGTGACGCAGGTCCATGCTCAATCGGCGCGCGAGCGCGAGCCGGTCGGCCGGCGCGTCGTCCTGCGGCTGCGCGCCGACGGTGGCCGGGGCGGGCGCCGAGGCGGCGGCCGTGGTGGGGCGCAGGCGATCGCACAACTCCGGCTCGGCCAGGTCGGGGCCGCGCAGGCCGCAGTCGACCCGGATGCGTTCGGTCAGCAGCGCGCGCTGCGCGACGCCGACGCCCGGAGCAGCGGCGGCCTGCAGCGCCTGCGCGTAGTCGCGTGCCTCGATCAGCCGGCGCGCGCGATCCATGCTGTCCACAGGACCACCCGGCGTCGCGGCGCAACCGGTCAGCAGCAGGGTCGCCGCGACCGCGGCGGCCCACAGGGCATCAGAAGGTCTCATCGCCGGGGATCACGCCGCCGACCGGCGGCGCCTCGTTCAATGCGTGCAGGTTCAAGGGACGGCTCGCGCCCGTGGGCAGGTGGATCAGCGTCGGCTCGGCCGAGCGGTGCCCGTCGATGCGCCAGGCGCCGAAGCGCACGCCGGGTCGCACCAGCCGTGCCGGCGCGTCGGGCAGCTCGACGACCAGCCAGCGCCGGCCCTCGCGCCAGGCGAGTCCCACGACGCGCGGCCAGCGTTCGTCGGCCGCGTTCGAGCCGGCGTCGTCTGCCGGGGGTGGGTCGTCGTAGAACGGGTCGCGTGCCGACGCCGGGGTTGGCGCGATCTCGATCGCCGCGGGCGCCGAAGTCGCGGCCACGGCAGCGCGGGTTGCAGCGACGGCGTCGGCCACGTCGGCGAAGGCATCGGCGTCCGGCGGGCGCCGACCGTCCCACAGCACGCCGGCGCCGACCACCGCCAGCAGCGCCAGCAAGACGACCCATCGCGGCGGCCAGCGCTTCATGGCTCGGCATCCGATGCGCGCGCGTCGAGCGGCAGCACGAGCGCGACGCGCACGTCCAGCAGTCGCGTCGCCGAGTCGCCTTCGCGCCGCACCGACAGCCGCTGCACGCGCAGGCCCGGCGCGTCGGCCGGCAGCGCCTGCAGGAAGGCTCGCAAGCCCGGGTAGGGCGCGCGCAGCGGTGCCTCGATCTCGACGCGGGCCGGCGTGGCGTCGATCCATTGCACCGCGACGCGCCCGAGCTGCACGCCGTGCGTCGCCGCAAGCGCCGGCAGTGCGGCGATCCAGGCGCCGGCCGGCACCGCAGCAAGCCGCGGCTGCGTGTCCGCGCGCCGCGGGAGCGCCGTCGCGAGGGGCACGGCGACCGCAGCCTCCGCGCGCTGGCGTGCCGCGTCGATGCGCGCCGGCAGCCACAGCAGCCAGGCGCCGACGCCCAGCGCGAAGCATCCGCCCGCGATCCAGGGAGCCGCGCCGTGGCGCTGCCACAGGCGTTCGAGCGCGAGGCGGTCGATGCCGAAGCTCATCGCCCGTCCTCGTCGGTGGCCGGTCGCGCGAGCCGACCTTCGAACACCAGCGCCGGGCCGGCGCGCAAGGCGCCGGGCGACGCCGCAGCCTCCGCCTCGGTCGGCACCGAAGAGTCGTGCTGCACCAGCCGCAGGCCTGCGAGCAGCGGCTGCCCGGCCAGTGCGGTCGACAGGGCCGCCGCTGCCGTGGCATCGCTCGCCCGCGCGTGCAGCGCCAGCCGCGGCGGATCGGCCTGCAGCTCGATTCGCTCGATCCAGGCGCCGGCGGGCATCGCGGCCGCGAGCGCGCGCCACAGCCCGCCGAGGTCGACCGTCGCGGGCTCGGCGGCCTCGGGCATCGTCGCCGTGTCGCGCTCGACGGGCGGCGCATCGGCGTCCGCCGCGTCGGCATCGCCGCTCGCGCGATCGGCCACCAGCGGGGCCGAGACCAGCAGCGCCAGGCCGAGCCATCCCAGCGTGCGTGACAGGCCGCGCAGCGGCTGCGGCGGTGGCGGCGCGCCGTCGAGCGGCGCGCGGGTGAAGTCGATGCGCGCGTCGATCACGCCGGCTCCATGGCGGCGACCGGCGCGGGCAGCGGCCACGGCCGGCCGTGCCGCGCCGCGTCGCGCAGGGCCGGCGGCCAGGCGAGCGGCGCGCGCAGCGACACGTCGGCAACGGCCGCCGTGCGCGGCGCCTCGATCCCTTCGACCAACGCGAGGCGACGCAACTGCGCCGCGAGTTCGGCCTCGCCGGGTGGGGCGTCGTACCAGGCCTGCATCAGCGCGGCGGGCCGGCCGGCCGGCGCATACCAGGCGATCGCGTGCGTCGGCGCGGCCGCGCACCGCCAGGCGGTGCCGGCCGCATGCCGGTGCAGGGCGTAGGCGGCGACGCTCGCCGGCGCCACCCGCGTCAGGCGCCAGCCGCGCTCGGCCGCCAGCTGGCGCAGTGCCAGCAGCAGCGCGCGCGGCAGCCCGGCGGCGACGAAGCCCGCGCCGGCGCGCCAGTCGGCATCGATCGCCCAGTCGCCGGCGCTGCCGCCGAAACGCGCTTCGAACCGTGCCGCCGCCGCAGCCTGCAAGTCGGCGAGGCGCGCCGCGCCGGTCGACGGCTCGACGCACCACCAGCGGCACCAGTGATCGGCCACCGACACGGCCAGCGCCGCGCCGCGCCGCGCGCCCGCGGGTGCCACGAGTCGCGCGCACAGCGCCTCCCAGTCCGGAGTCGTTCCCGGCGGCCAGCCGAGCGCGGGCCCGGCGTCGTCCGGCGCGGTCCACGCGAGCGCATCGGCTTCGACCGCCAGCGCGAGCCGCGGGCCGCCGGCCAGGCTGCGCCACCGTTCAAGCCAGCGTGACACGCGCGACCTCCGCCAGCGTCGTCTGGCCTTCGCGCACCAGCCGCAGCGCGTCGTCGCGCAGCGAAACGACGCCGGCGGCGCGCGCCGCGTCGATCCACTGGCGCATCGGCCGGCGCTCGCTCACCAGCTCGGCGAGCTCGGGCGTCATCGGCAGCACCTCGGCGACCGCGCGCCGGCCGCGCCAGCCGCTGCCGCGGCAGGCCGGACAACCGACCGCGCGGCGCCAGCGCGCGCCCTCCAGCGCCTGCGCCTCGAGGCCCGACAGCGCCCCCGGCGGCGGTGCGGCGTCGTCGACCGCGCAAGCGCGGCACAGCACGCGCACCAGCCGCTGCGCGCTGACGCCGTTGAGCGCCGACACGAAGGACGGCACGTCGACGCCCAGGTGCTGGAAGCGGCCGAAGACGTCGAACACCGAATTCGCGTGCAGCGTGGTCAGCACCAGGTGGCCGGTCAGCGCGGACTGGATCGCGATCTCGGCCGTCTCGCGGTCGCGGATCTCGCCGACCATGATCTTGTCCGGGTCGTGGCGCAGGATCGAGCGCAACCCCTTGGCGAACGTCAGGCCCTTGCGCGCATTGACGGGGATCTGCAGCACGCCGTCGAGCTGGTACTCGACCGGGTCCTCGATCGTCACGACCTTCTCGCGCCCGTCGCGGCCCTCGGCGAGCGCGCCGTACAGCGTGGTCGTCTTGCCCGAGCCGGTCGGCCCGGTGACCAGCAGCATCCCGTAGGGCAGGCGCGCGAGCCGGCGCAGCGCGGCCAGCGTCGCGCCGCCGAAGCCCAGGACCTCCAGGCCGGGCGCGTCGTGGCCGCTCCAGACCGCGCGGCGGTCGAGCACGCGGATCACCGCATCCTCGCCGTGCACGCCGGGCATGACCGACACGCGCAGGTCGATCTCGCGCCCGCCGGACTCGATGCGGAAGCTGCCGTCCTGCGGCACCCGGCGCTCGGCGATGTCCAGCTCGGCCAGCACCTTGATGCGCGAGATCGCCTGCTCGGCGAGCGCTGCGCCGAGCACCTCGGCGACCGGCTCGAGCAGTCCGTCGATGCGAAAGCGCGAGACCAGTCCGCGCTCGGTGCATTCGAAGTGGATGTCGCTCGCGCCCAGGCGCAGCGCGTCGTAGAGCGTTGAGTTGACGAGGCGCACCGCAGGGCTGTCGCTGGCGTCGAGCGACGCGAGGCTGATCCGCTCGACGCCGCGCCGCGGCGCCGCGTCGCCCGCATCGCCTGCGCCGCCGCGGACGACGCTCTCGGTCGCTCGGAGCGCG
This sequence comes from Methylibium sp., assembly GCF_035762065.1. Classification (GTDB taxonomy): domain Bacteria; phylum Pseudomonadota; class Gammaproteobacteria; order Burkholderiales; family Burkholderiaceae_C; genus Methylibium. Next base: position 24,589 of record NZ_DASTPW010000046.1, on the reverse strand, counting down.
GCTTCCTGCGCGTCGATCCACGATGCGATCGAGGCGGGCGGTGCGAGCCGCAGCGCCAGCGGGGCGCGCGCGGCGGCGCCGAGGCGATCGCACAGCGCGGCGTCGAGCGGATCGGCCAGCAGCGCGACATAACCCTGCGCCGCGCGCGCGAGGGCCGCGCCGCTGCGCCGGGCCTCGGCCGGCGGCCAGCGGTCGAAGGCGGCGGCGAACGCCGGCAGTTCGGCCGCCTCGTCGAGCACCTCGGCGCCGCCGCGGCGCGCGAGCAGCGTGCGCGCGTCGGCGTCGTCGAGCCCGCCCGCGCGCGCGAGATGCAGCAGCAGCGGCTCGCCCGCGAGCTGTGCGGCGCGGCGCGCAGCCTGCCACTCGGCGTTGCTCCAGGACGCGGGCGACACGCTCATTCCAGCGACCCCGCGAGATCGAAGATCGGCAGGTAGAGCAGCAGCACGATCGCCGCGATCACCAGCCCGACCAGCGCCATCAGCGCCGGCTCGAAGGCCTTTGCGAAGCGCTCGACGAAGCGCGCGTTCTCGCCGTCGTGGAAGCGCGCGGCGTGGGTGAGCATCGGGCCGAGCGAGCCGCTGCGTTCGCCGACGTGCAGCAGGCGCAGCGCCACCGGCGTCGCGAGCTGCTCGCGCTGCAGCGCATGCGACAGCGGCTGACCCTCGCCGAGCCGGCGGCGCACCTGCGCGAGCCGGCGCGCCAGCGCCGGGGCGCTGCTGCGCTCGATCAGCTCCAGCGCCGGCAGCACCGCGATCCCGCCTTCGAGCAGCATGCCCAGCGTCAGGTACAGCCGCGAACGCTCGATCGCGAGCACGTGCGGCGCGAGCCCCGGCACGCGCGCGAGCAGCGCGGCCGCGCCTTCGCGGCGCAGGAAGGCGCGTGCGCGGGGCAGGCCCCAGACCGTGAGCGCGCAGAGCGCGGCGAGCACGGCCGTCGCGTGCGCGGCCAGCCACTGCCCGGCGTCGAGCAGCAGCGCCGAGGCCCAGGGCATCGAGCGTCCGCCGTCGCGGTAGACCTCGGCGAACGAGGGCACGACCTTGAGCATCAGGAACAGCGTCACGGCCGCGCCGACCGTTGCCAGGATCGCCGGATAGATCGCCGCGCTGACGATGCGTGCGCGCAACTGGTCGACCCGCTCGCGCCACTCGATGTAGCGCGCCAGCGCGCGCGGCAGGTCGCTGGTGTGCTCGGCCGCGCGCAACAGGCCGACGACCAGCGCCGGGAAAGCCTGCGGCTGGCGCTGTGCCGCGTCCGAGAAGCGCAGCCCCTCGCGCAGCGAGGCGAGCAGCGCGCCGATCACCGCGCGGCGGGGGCCGGGCGCCTCGCGTTCGTGCAGCGCCGAGAGCGCCTCGTTGAGCGCGAGCCCGGCTTCGAGCAGCGCCAGCAGCTCCTGCGCGAACAGCGGCAGCGCGAACGGCGCGCCGCCCGCGCGCCGCGGCATCCAGGCCGCGGCGGGGCGGGCGGCATCGAGCGGTGCGTCCACGGCTTCGATGCCTCAGTGGTGGATGTCGGCCGCTGCGCCGCTGCCGCCGGGGCGGCCGTCGCTGCCGAGCGAGTACAGGTCCATCTCGCGGCCCTGCGTGCCGGGCTGGCGGTAGCCGTAGGCGTTGCCCCAGGGATCGGGCGGCAGCGGCTTGCTGAGGTACGGGCCGTTCCAGCGCGCGGCGCCTGCGCTGCCCGGCCGCCGGCTCAGCGCGCCCAGGCCTTCGGCGGTGCTGGGCAGGCGGCCCATGTCGAGCCGGTAGGTGTCGAGCGCGCGCGCGACGGCTTCGATCTGCGCGCGCGCCACCTTCTGCTCGGAGGCGCCGAGCTGGCCGAAGTAGCGCGGGCCGACGTAGGCCGCGAGCAGGCCGATGATGGCCATCACGATCAGCAGTTCGAGCAGCGTGAAGCCGCGCGGCGCGCATCGATCGGTCGTCATGGCAGCGAGGCCCCGGGCAGCCGGCAGCCGGCGTCGGTGCAGATCAGTCCCCATGCGAACACCCAGTCGCTGTAGTGCGGCTTGCCCGCGAAGTGGAAGTCGTCGGGCGCGAAGCCGCGCTGGCGCAGCGGCGTCTCGCGCGAGCGGCTGTGCAGGCCGACGATGCCGCCGCTCGCGTCGCGGATCAGCACCCAGTCGGCGCGGCCGGTGATCGGGTCGGCGTAGAGCCGGCGCAGATGGCGCACCGGCCGCAGCCGGCGCGTGTCGAGCAGCAGGTCCTCGAGCCGGCGCGGCGCGGCGCCGGCTTCGCCGCCGGGCGTCGCACCCGCTTCGCGCCAGCGGCGCAGCGCCTGGCGATAGGCGTCGCCGGCGAACAGCAGCTCGTCTTCGGCGGCCTGGCGTTCGCGCGCGTGACCCAGGCGGACGGTGGCCGTGCCGGCGAGCGCGATCGCGGCGACCGCGAACAGCAGGCCGAGATAGGTCAGCCCGCGCGGGGCCTGCAGTCGCCGGCGCATCACCACTCGCGCAGCGGGATGCCGTTGAGGCCGACCGCCGGCGAGGACGAGCTCACGTCGTAGACGTCGGCGCCCTCGCGCGGCGCGCCGGCCGGGCTCGCGTGGCTGCGGCGCAGCCAGGTGTCGGCCGCGCGCAGCGTCGCGTCGTCGTTGAACGGGTCGCGCGGCACGCGGCGCAGGAAGTGCACGCGCTCGCGACCGCTGCCGCGCGCGTCGACTGCGCCGTCGACCAGCGCGTCGAGCGTCGGGGGCCAGCCGCTCGCGCCCGGCGGCAGCGCGATCGTGCCCTGCAGCGCCGCTTCGTGCCAGGCGTCGAGCGCGCGGCGGATCTCGCGCAGCGACTCGCGCAGCCGCGCTTCCTTCTCGCGCTGGATGCTCACCTGCGCGACCGGCGCCACGAGTGTCGCCAGCACGCCCAGCAGCGCGAGCACGAACATGAGCTCGACGAACGAGTAGCCGGCGTGCCGACCACTGCGCGGCCCGGCCAGAATTCGCGCCGCTTGTACTCCGCCGCCGCGCCGATGCCTGCCGTCTTCCGCCTCGTCGCCCTCGGCGTGCTCGCGCTGTGCTTCGCGGCGAACGCCGGCGCCGCGTCCGCCGACGGCTGGCGCGTCGAGTTGCTGAACCCGGATTTCGGCGCCGCCGCGCGCAGCGCAAAGACCGGCACTTGGCTCATCGCCGGCAGCGACGCCAGCCTGTGGCGGCGCGCGGTGGGCGACGAGCCGCGGCCCACCGAAGCCGCCGCCGAAGCCGGCAGCGTCGCAACGCTGCATCGCGTGGCCTTCGACGCGGCGGGCGATGTCGCGATCGCCGTCGGCGAGGCAGGCACCATGCTGCGTTCCGTTGACGACGGCCGGCGCTGGCAGCGCGTGGCGGTCGACGCCGCCACGCCGCTGCGCGACGTGCTCGCGCTCGATGGCGCCGGCTGGATCGCCGCCGGCGGCGACGGCCGGCTGCTGCGCTCGAGCGACGGCGGAGCGCGCTGGCAGGCGCACGAGCTCGGCCTGCCGCTGCAACTCAGCCGCCTGCATCGCGACATGCGCGGGCGGCTGTGGGTGGTCGGCGAGCAGGCGTTCCTCGCGCGTTCCGACGACGGCGGGCAGCGCTGGCAGCACGTGCTGCACGACGCCGGCGCGCCGCCGTTCACCGGGGTGTTCGAGGGCGCCGGCGTGATGCTGGTCGCCGGCGGGCAGGGCCTGCTGCTGCGCAGCGCCGACGGCGGCGCGAGCTGGTCGGCGGTGCGCACGCCCGCGCGCGGCTTCTTCGAGGCGCTGCACTTCGACGAGCGCCGCGCTCGCTGGAGCGCCATCACGCACGACGGCCAGACGCTCGCCTCGAACGATGGCGGACGCAGCTGGCGGCTCGCGGCGCCGACGCTCGGCAGCGCGCTCACCGGGCTGGTGCACGACGCGGCGCGCGACCGGCTCGTCGCGGTCGGCGCGGGCGGCTGGCTGCAGAGCTCGCGTGACGGCGGCGCGAGCTGGCGGCGCGAGCGGCTCGCGGAGCCGGCCGAGCTGGCCGGCGTCGGCGCCGACGCCGAAGGCCTGTTCGCCTGGGGCCGCCACGGCGCGCTGCAGGCCGCGCCCGCCGGCGGCCGCTGGCGTGCGCTGCGTGCGGCGCTGCCCGAGCCCGTCACGGCGCTTGCGGCGCAGCCCGACGGGCGCACCGTGCTGGCCGCCGGCGCGGCCGGCTGGATGGCCCGCAGCGGCGATGCGGGCGCGTCCTGGCAGCCGGTGCCGATGCGCTTCGTCGTCGACATGTACCCGACCGACTTCATGGCGCTGCGCGCGCTCGCCGACGGGCGCACGCTGCTCGCCGCCGGCCCCACGGGCAGCGTCATGCGCTCGTCCGACGCCGGCCGCAGCTGGCACAGCGTGGTGCACACGCCGTTCGAGCGGCGCGAGGTCCTGCCCGCGATCGTGGCCGCGCCCGGCGGCGTGCTGCTCGTGCCGGAAATGCACGGCACCGTCTACCGATCGGCGGATGCCGGCCTGAGCTGGCAGCCCCTGCCCCCGACGCCGGACTGGGGTGCCGACGACCTGCTGCGCACCGGGCTCGCGTCGGCGCACGACGGCGTCGTGCTGCTGGTCGGCCGCGGCCGCCGCCTGCTGCGCAGCGAGGATGCCGGCGCGAGCTGGCGCAGCGTCGCGCTCGACCACGCGCACAACCTTTTCGCGCTCTGGGCCGACGCCGACCGCCCGACCTGGTGGGCCGCCGGCGCCGACGGCGCGCTGCTGCGTTCCGACGACGGCGGGCGTCGGTGGCGCCGGCTGAGCATCGAGGGCCCGCCGGTCGCGAGCGTGCTGCTCGTGCTCGCGCGCACCGCCGACGGCGCGCTGCTGGTGGCCGGCCGCGACGGCGTGATCGCGCGCAGCGAGGACGGCGAGCGCTGGCAGCGCATCGACAGCCGCACCACGCAGGACCTGCGCGTCGCGCTCGCCGACGCCGACGGCGCGCTTTGGCTCGTCGGCCGCCGCGGCACCGTGCTGCGCTCGACCGACGGCGGGCGCAGTTTCGCCACAGTGTTCAGCCATACCGCCGCCGATTTCAGGACCGCCGTCCGCTTGCCCGACGGCACGTTGCTGGCCGCCGGAGCGCGCAGCGTGCGCTGGGTGCCGCGATGAACATGCGGACGGTCATCGCGATGCCGGTCAGAGCCCCGACACGTTCGACTTCGTGCACTTGCCCGCGGCGTAGCCGACGCACAGCGTCCTGACCGCGCTCGCCGTGCCCCCAACCCAACTCGCGGTGCTGCTGGTGCTGTCGGTGCGGAAGACCGCTTCGCGGATGTTGGACAGGTCGCAGGTGTTCAGCACCACGCTGGTCTTGTAGGTCGTGCCGCCGAACTGGCGGAAGACCTTCAGCGCATCGTTGATCTTGCAGTTCGTGACGTTCAGCGTGGACGTCGCGCTGACCTGGAAGAACTTGTCGGCCGCTTTGAAGCCGGTGATGTTGCGCACCGTCACCGTGCCGGCTTCCTTGATGGTCATCGCGTCCTCGCCGACGTCCGTCCAGCGGATGTTGTCGAGCGTGACGTTGCCGTAGGTGTGGATGCCGTCGGCGCCGTTGCTGCCCAGGATCACGCGACGCAGCGTGCCGTTCTGGACGCGGAAGATCGGGGACTGGCCTTCGTCCTGGCTGCCGTCACCCAGCGCGCTGGTGGCGGCGTAGGTCTTGCAGCCGCCGTCCCAGGTGGTGTTGGTGACGCGGATGGTCGAGGAGACGGTGACGACGCCGGTCGACGTGCAGGACGCGCCGGTGGCGGCATGCGCCCAAGGCAGGGCGCAGGCCAGCACGGCGGCGGCCAGAGGCTTCAGGCAAGGAACAGCATGCATGGTGGGCTCCGATCTGGATGGATGCGCGCAGGAAGGTGCGCCACTTGATTCCATCAGTGCGTCGCTCGCCGGCGTTTCGCGGCTTGCGGTTTTCCAGCCCACGCTTCGCTATCCCATGGATAACCCGGCGCCGCGCTTGCCACGACGCGCCGGGCGGCCCCCTTGCCGCGGTACGGCGCAGAGGCGCTGCCTAAAATCGGGCAACGCATCGCACGATGCCGGGAGCCCGCGTTCGCCGGCCCCGCCGCAGCAAAGGCAGCGCCCCATGGTTCCGCACCTCGTCACCGCGCTCAACGGCCCGATCAACGAACTGGAGCAGCGGATCCTCGAATCCATGCCGGCGATCGAGCGCTGGTTCCGGCTCGAATGGATGGAGCACACGCCGCCGTTCTACAGCTCGGTGGACGTGCGCAACGCGGGCTTCAAGCTCGCGCCGGTCGACACCAACCTCTATCCCGGCGGCTTCAACAACCTGACCGCCGAGATGCTGCCGCTGGCGGTGCAGGCGGCGATGGCCGCGATCGAGAAGATCTGCCCCGAGGCGAAGAACCTGCTGCTCATTCCCGAGAAGCACACCCGCAACAGCTTCTACCTGCAGAACGTGCAGCGGCTGATCCAGATCTTCGGCGCCGCGGGGCTGAACGTGCGGCTGGGCTCGCTCGACGAGGCCGTCACCGAGCCGACCGCGCTGCCGCTGCCCGACGGTTCGTCGCTGACCGTCGAGCCGCTGCTGCGCACGAAGCGCCGGCTCGGGCTGAAGGACTTCGACCCCTGCACGATCCTCCTCAACAACGACCTCTCCGCCGGCATCCCGAAGGTGCTGGAGAACCTGCACGAGCAGTACCTGCTGCCGCCGCTGCACGCGGGCTGGGCGGTGCGGCGCAAGAGCCTGCACTTCCAGGCGTACGAAGAGGTGGCGAAGAAGTTCGCCAAGCTGCTCGGCATGGATCCGTGGCTGATCAACCCGATGTTCGCCAAGTGCGGCAAGGTGAACTTCCAGGACGGCACCGGCCAGGAATGCGTGCAGGGCCACACCGACGCGCTGCTCGGCAAGATCCGCCGGAAGTACAAGGAGTACGGCATCAACGAGAAGCCGTTCGTGATCGTCAAGGCCGACGCCGGCACCTACGGCATGGGGATCATGACGGTGCGCGACGCGAAGGATCTCGAAGAGCTCAACCGCCGCACGCGCAACAAGATGAGCACCATCAAGGACGGCCAGGAGGTCTCCGAGGTGATCATCCAGGAGGGCGTGCCGACCTACGAGCGGATGAACGACGCGGTCGCCGAGCCGGTCGTCTACATGATCGACCGCTACGTCGTCGGCGGCTTCTACCGCGTTCATGCCGAACGCGGCATCGACGAGAACCTCAACTCGCCCGGCGCGAGCTTCGTGCCGCTGGCTTTCGCCGAGAGCCACCACCTGCCGAAGGCCGGCGAGAAGCCGGGGGCGAGCGCACCCAACCGCTTCTACATGTACGGCGTGATCGGGCGGCTGGCGATGCTCGGCGCGAGCTACGAACTCGAGGCCACCGACCCGGAGGCCGAGGTCTACGACTGAGGCGGCAGCGGCTCGGAGTGCCGGCGGCGACGCTCGTGGTGGCCGCCAGCCCGTGATCCGGGGGGCGGCGCCCGAGTTGGTGCGCCGCAACAAAAGACCGTTCGACCCGCCGGACCCCGGCGCACAATCCGCGTCCCCAGCGCCCCCGCGACCCTGTTCGTGCATTCCCGTTCCGCCCCGCCGACCGGCGCCAAGCTGGCGGCCCTGACGCTCGGCGCCATCGGCGTCGTCTACGGCGACATCGGCACCAGCCCGCTGTACGCGCTGAAGGAAGTCTTCGGGCACGCGGCGATCGCGCTCACGCGCGACAACATCCTCGGCATCCTGTCGATGGTGTTCTGGACGCTCACCGTCGTCGTCTCGCTGAAGTACGTGCTGCTGATCCTGCGCGCCGACAACAACGGCGAAGGCGGCCTGATCGCGATGCTCGCGCTGGCCTCCCAGGCGGTGAAGGGCAAGCCGGCGCTGCGCCGCGGGCTGCTGGTTCTGGGGATCTTCGGCACCTCGATCTTCTTCGGCGACGGCGTCATCACGCCGGCGATCAGCGTGCTCGGCGCGGTCGAAGGGCTCGGCGTGCTCGCGCCGGGGCTGGAGCAGTACATCGTGCCGCTGTCGCTGCTGGTGCTCACGCTGCTGTTCGCCGCGCAGCGCTTCGGCACCGGCACGGTCGGCCGCATGTTCGGGCCGATCTGCGCGCTGTGGTTCGTGGTGATCGCGGCGCTCGGCATCCCGCACATCGCGGCGAATCCCGAGGTGATCGAGGCGCTCAGCCCGCATCACGCCGTGCGCTTCATGTGGCAGCACCCGGGCGTCTCCTTCGTCGCGCTCGGCGCGATGGTGCTGTGCGTCACCGGCGCCGAGGCGCTGTATGCCGACATGGGCCATTTCGGCAAGCGGCCGATCCGGCTCGCGTGGTTCGCGCTCGCGATGCCGGCGCTGGTCATCAACTACTTCGGCCAGGGCGCGATGCTGCTGGTGCACCCCGAGCACATCCGCAACCCGTTCTACGAGATGGCGCCGACCTGGGCGCTGCTGCCGCTGATCGTGCTCGCGACGCTGGCCGCGTCGATCGCGTCGCAGGCGCTGATCTCGGCCGCGTTCTCGGTCACCAAGCAGGCCACGCAGCTCGGCTACCTGCCGCGCCTGCGCACCCAGCACACCTCGGTGCGCGAGACCGGCCAGATCTACATCCCCTTCGTCAACTGGGGCCTGTACGCCTGCGTCGTGCTCGCGGTGCTGGCCTTCGGTTCGAGCAGCAACCTCGCGTCGGCCTACGGCATCGCGGTGACGATCGACATGCTGATCACCACCGTGATGACCTTCTTCGTCATCCGCCACGGCTGGCGCTACCCGCTCGCCGCCTGCATCGCGGCCACCGGCTTCTTCTTCGTCGTCGACGCGATCTTCTTCGCGGCCAACGCGGTGAAGATCCTGCAGGGCGGCTGGTTCCCGCTGGTGATCGGCGGCGTGATGTTCACGCTGATGATGACGTGGAAGCAGGGCCGCGGCCTGATGAGCCAGCGCCTGCGCGACGAGGCGATCGAGCTGAAGGACTTCCTCGCATCCGTCTTCATCAGCCCGCCGCAGCGCGTCGAGGGCACGGCCGTCTTTCTTTCGGCCGAGCGCGGCATCACGCCGAACGCGCTGCTGCACAACCTGAAGCACAACAAGGTGCTGCACGGCCAGAACCTGTTCGTCACCGTGCGCCACCACGAGAAGCCGTGGATCGGCTTCGACAAGCGCGTCGAGGTCGAAGCGCTGGGTCACTGCTGCTGGCAGGTGACGCTCAACTTCGGCTTCAAGAACGATCCCGACGTGCCCGAGGCGCTGCAGCTCCTCGCCGGCCGCGGCATCGATCTCGACGAGATGGAGACGAGCTACTTCCTGAGCCGCGACATCGTCGTGCCGACGATCGGCTCGGGCATGGCGCTGTGGCGCGAGAAGCTCTTCGTCAGCATGCACCGCAACGCCGCCGCGGCGGCGGACTTCTTGAACCTGCCGACCAACCGGGTCGTCGAGCTCGGCTCGAAGGTCGAGATCTGAGCAAGGAGTTCGCGATGGACACCACGATGGAGTTCGACGCGTTCACCGCCGAGTCGCATGCGCTCCGCTACGACGAGGTGCGGGAGCGCAACTGGAAGCCGCTTACGGTGCTCGACACGCACACGATGCCGGTCGGTGCGATCCGCCTCAGTGGATCGACGCGACGAAGCTCTTCAACTCCGCCGTCTGCGGGTCCGCGAACAACGCCTTCGGATCGCCGCTCTCGTGCACGCGGCCCTGGTGCATGAACACCAGCTTGTCGCCGACCTCGCGCGCGAAGCGCATCTCGTGCGTGACCATGACCAGCGTCATGCCCTCGGCAGCGAGCTGCTTCACCACGGTCAGCACTTCGTTGACCAGTTCCGGGTCCAGCGCCGAGGTGATCTCGTCGCACAGCAGCACCTTCGGCTGCATCGCCAGCGCCCGCGCGATCGCCACGCGCTGCTGCTGGCCGCCGGAAAGCTGATCGGGAAAGGCGGCCCATTTCTCGGCGAGGCCGACCTTGTCCAGCATCTGCCTGGCCAGCGCCTCGATTTCGGCTTTCGGCGTCTTCTTCACCACGCTCGGCGCGAGCATCACGTTCTGGCCGACCGTGAGGTGCGGGAACAGGTTGAACTGCTGGAACACCATGCCGACCTTCCGGCGCAGCGCGCGCAGGTCGGTCTGGCCGGCGACGAGCTTCTCGCCCGCGACTTCGATCTGCCCGTCGTCGATGCTCTCGAGCCCGTTGATCGAACGCAGCAGCGTGCTCTTGCCCGAGCCGCTCTTGCCGATGATCGCGACGACCTGGCCCTCGTCGATCGCCAGGTCGATGCCCTTGAGCACGTGGTTCGCGCCGAAGCGCTTGTGCAGGGCGTCAATGCGCACGAGCGCCATGGAAGCTCCTTTCGAGCCGGTGTGCGAGGTGCGACAGCGGATAGCAGAGGATGAAGTAGCCGAGCGCCACGAGGCCGTAGACCAGGAAGGGCTTGAAGGTGGCGTTGGCCAGCATGCCGCCGGTCTTCGTGAGCTCGGTGAAGCCGATGATCGACGTCACCGCCGTGCCCTTGACCACCTGCACGCTGAAGCCCACCGTCGGCGCCACCGCGAGCCGCAGCGCCTGCGGCAGGACCACGTGGCGCATCTGCTGCGGCCAGCTCATCGCGAGCGTCGCCGAGGCTTCCCACTGCCCCTTGGGCACCGCCTCGACGCAGCCGCGCCAGATCTCGCCGAGGTAGGCGCTGGTGAACAGCGTCAGCGCCACCGCCGCCGCGAACCACGGCGAAACGTCGACGCCCAGCAGCGCGATGCCGAAGAACACCATGAAGAGCTGCATCAGCAGCGGGGTGCCTTGGAACAGTTCGATGTAGGCACGCGCCGCGTCGCGCAACCAGGCGAAGCGGCCGACGCGCGCGCCCAGCAGTGCCAGCCCGACCACGCCGCCGAGCACGAAGGCGGTCAGCGACAGCAGAACCGTCCACTGGGCGCCCACCCCCAGGTTGCGGACGATGTCGGCGAAGGTGAATTCGTCCATCACGGCGGGCTCCTTCGCATCACGACGCGCCGGCCGAACTGGTTGAGCAGCGCGCGCACGAGCAAGGACAGGCCGAAGTACATCAGCGCGACGACCGCATATGTCTCGAAGGCGCGGAAGTTGCGCGATTGGATGAAGTTGGCCGCGAAGGTCAGCTCTTCAGCGGCGATCTGCGAGCACACCGCGGTCCCGAGCATCACGATGACGATCTGGCTTGCGAGCGCCGGCCACACGCGGGCAAGCGAAGGCCGCAGCACCACGTACAGGAAGGCCTGCGTGCGCGTCATCGCGAGCGAGGCCGCCGCTTCGACCTGCCCGCGCGGCGTCGCCTGGATGCCGGCGCGGACGATCTCGGTGGCGTAGGCACCGAGATTGAGGATCACCGCGAGGATCGCGGCCTCCCATTCGCCGAGCTTCACGCCCAGCGCCGGCAGCCCGAAGAAGATGAAGAACAGCTGCACGAGAAAGGGCGTGTTGCGCACCAGCTCCACGTACACGGTGAACAGCGTGTCGAAGGGCCTCAGCGTCCAGGCCCGGCTGACCGCGCCGAGCACGCCCAGCGCGACGCCGAACACCGCGCCGACCGCGGTGAGCGCCAGCGTGTGCAGCGCGCCGCTCAGCAGCAGCCCGCGCGACTCCCAGACCGGCAGCAGGTCGAATGCGTAGGCCATGGGCGGCTACGGGCAAGCCAGGAAGGCCAGCGCATCGCGCGGCCCCGCCAGCGGCCGCGGTGGATCCGGCTTTGCCGGGCCGCCAGCGGCGCCCCCTTGGGCAGGAGCGGCGAAGCCGCAACGGGGGTGGGTCATAGATCCGCGGGCAGCGGATTCTTCAGCCAGGTCATTGCGATCGTGTTGAGCGCGCCCCCCTTCTTCGCCTTGGCGAGGATGTCGTTCACGGCGGCGAGCAGCGCCGCCTCGCCCTTGTTCACCCCGACGAAGCAGGGCGAGTTCTTGATGACGAACTTCGGCGTCATCGGCCGCAGCTTCGTGCGCTCGTTCAGCGCCGCCGCGACGACGTTGCCGGTGGCGGCGAGCTGTACCTGCCCCGACAGGTAGGCGGAGATCGTCGAGTTGTTGTCCTCGAAGCGCTTGATCGTCGCGGTGGCCGGCGCGATCTTGCTGAGTTCCAGGTCCTCGATCGAGCCGCGGGTCACGGCGATCGTCATGCCGGCCAGGTCGCCCGGGCCCGCGGCCTTCACGTCGGCCGGGCCGAACACGCCGTTGAAGAAGGGCGCGTAGGCGATGCTGAAGTCGATCACCTTCTCGCGCTCCGGGTTCTTGCCCAGGCTGGAGATCACGAGATCGGCCTTGCCGGTCGTCACATAAGGGATGCGGTTCGTGCTGGAGACGGGGATCAGCTCCAGCTTCACGCCCAGCTCCTTGGCGATCAGCGCGGCGGTGTCGATGTCGTAGCCCCGCGGCTTGAGATCGGGGCCGACCGTGCCGAACGGCGGGAAGTCCTGCGGCACGGCGATGCGCACGGTGCCCGTCTTCCTGATGGTGCCGAGCGCGTCGGCGTGGGCCGGGCCGCCGAACAGGGCGAAGGCGAGCCCCAGCAGGGCGGCGGCAGCGCGAGCGCCGCGGGGGATGCGCAAAAAAGTGTTCATCGGTGCTCCAGGGGTGGCGGGCTTCGCGCCAGGCGGATGCACGGCCCGTGCCAACGCGCACCGCCGAAGGCGCGGCGGGCGCATCGAGCTCTCGTCGGCAAGGCCGTCAAGGCGCCGGGATACTCGTGCGCCCGTCCCTGGAACACCATGCGCCGCTTCGCCACCGACTTCTCGCTGTCCGCCGCGACCGCCGGCTTCGTCGCGGTGCTGGTGGGCTTCACCAGCTCGGTCGCCATCGTGTTCCAGGCGGCCCAGGCCTTCGGCGCGACGCCCGCGGAGCAGGCCTCGTGGATGTGGGCGCTGGGGCTCGGCATGGGCCTGTGCACGCTGCTGCCCTCGCTGGCGTGGCGCCAGCCGGCGATGGTCGCGTGGTCGACGCCGGGCGCCGCGGTGCTGGCGACCTCGGCTGCCGGCTACGGCATGAGCGATGCGATCGCCGCGTTCATGCTCAGCGGCGCGCTGATCCTGCTGTTCGGCATGACCGGCTGGTTCGAGCGCGTGATGAGCCGCATCCCCGTCGCGATCGCTTCGGCGCTGCTGGCCGGCGTGCTGGCGCGCTTCGGCATCGATGCCTTCGCCGCAGCGCGCAGCGCCTTGCCGCTGGTGCTGCTGATGCTCGCGAGCTACCTGGTCGCACGGCGGCTGTGGCCGCGCTACGCGATCCCCTCGGTGCTGCTGCTTGCCACGGTGTTCGTCGCCTGGCGCGGCGAGCTGCGCGTCGATGCGATCGCCTGGTCGCTCGCGTCGCCCGTGTTCACCGCGCCGCGCTTCAGCGTCGAAGGCGCGATCAGCCTCGCGCTGCCGCTGTTCATCGTGACGATGGCTTCGCAGAACCTGCCTGGTGTCGCGGCGATCCGCGCCGCCGGCTTCGGCGCGATGCCGATCTCCAGGCTGATCTCGATCACCGGCGCCGCGACGCTGCTGCTCGCGCCCTTCGGCGCCTTCGCGCTGAACCTGTCGGCGATCACCGCGGCGATCGTGATGGGCCGCGAGGCGCATGAAGACCCGCGGCGCCGCTACGTCGCGAGTGCCGTCTGCGGCGCGATCTACGTGGCGATCGGGCTCGTCGGCGGCGCGGTGATCGGCCTGCTCAACGCCTTCCCGCGCGAGCTGGTGGTGGCGATCGCCGGGTTCGCGCTGCTCGGCACGATCGGCAACGCGCTCGCCGCGGCGCTGAAGGACGAGGCGCATCGCGAGGCGGCGCTCGTCACCTTCCTCGTCACGCTCTCGGGCGTGGTGATCGCCGGGGTGGGCGCGGCGTTCTGGGCCGTGGTGGCCGGCGCGCTGGCACTCGCGCTGCAGCCGCGTCCCGCACGCGGCTGACGCTGCGCAGGCTCACGCCGTGCGCAGCGGCTCCGGCGCGAGGACGCAGGCGCGGGCGCGCGCGGCGAAGCGCGTGCCGCCGCGTTCCCAGCTGGCGGGGAAGGCGCGGGTCGCCTCGGCGTGGCGGCTTTCGCAGCCCTGCTTCAGGCGCTCGTGCAGCTCGGCCACGACGGTGTCGACGCGGTCGATCCACTCCGGCGCCGACGCCAGCACCTCGTACTCGGCGCCTTCGATGTCGAGCTTGAGCACGTCGATGTGCTCGATGCCGTGGCGGCGCATCAGCGTGGCCATCGTGAGCGCCGGCACCGCGTGGACCGTGCCCGCGCCCGAGTGCCGGCTCTCGGCCGTCACGAAGCCCCAGGCCCCGAGTCCGGGGTCGACGACCTCGATCGAGCCGTCGTGATCCCACAGCGCCGCCTGCACCGGCTCGATGTTCGGATAGGGCGCGACGTTGCGTTGCAGCAGCCGGAAGTTCTCGGCTTCGCATTCGATCGCGATCACCCGCGCTTCGGGAAAGCGGCTCGCGAAGTAGACGGAGGCCAGGCCGATGTTGGCTCCCGCATTGACGATCACGCGCGGTGTCGTGTGCACCGCCATCGCGTATTCCTCGTCCTGAAGGACCTGTTCGTAGGCCTCGACGTCGGTCGACGGAAGCCGCAGCGTCACCGGATGCCGCAGCTTCGGGTGGCTCACGCTGTGCAGCACCGGCCGACCACTCAACTTGCCGCGCACGCCGGCGACGACGCCGCGCCAGCCCAGCACCCGCGCGTAGGTTGCGATCCGTCCCATCACTCGCTCCTCCGGCCTCGCGGGCCTTTGCAGGAGCATCGCGGATGCGCAACGGCCGTGCAAGCCGGTCCACCCCCGCGATCGCGCGCCTCGAAGTGCTGAGAAACTCACACGGCCCGCCCGCACCGGCCCCGTCCTCCGCCGTCATGCTCATCCTCGTCGTCGCCGACCCGCTCGATCGTTTCAAGATCGCGAAGGACACCACCTTCTCGATGATGCGGGCCGCCGCCGCGCGCGGCCACGCGCTCGCGGCTTGCGAGCCGAGGCATCTGCGCTGGGTGAGCGGCGAGCCGGTCACGGCGCTGGCGCGCCGCGTCGAGCTCACCGGCGCTGTCGACGGCCCGTGGTACCGCGCGGCGCCCGAGGCGCGCGTCGCGCTGCGCGACTTCGGCGCGGTGCTGATGCGCAAGGACCCGCCGTTCGACGCCGAGTACATCTACGCGACCCATCTGTTCGAACGCGCGGAAGCCGAGGGTGCGCGCGTCGTCAACAAGCCGCGCGCCTTGCGCGACCACCCCGAGAAGCTCGCGATCATGGAGTTTCCCGAGTGGATCGGGCCGACGCTGGTGACGCGCGACGCGGCCGACATCCGCGCCTTCCACGCCGAGCACAAGGACATCATCCTGAAGCCGCTCGACGGCATGGGCGGCATGGGCATCTTCCGCGTGAAGGAAGACGGCCTGAACCTCGGCAGCATCGCCGAGACGCTCAACGAGCACGGCGCGCGCACGGTGATGGTCCAGCGCTTCCTGCCGGAGATCGCGCGGGGCGACAAGCGCATCCTGCTGATCGCCGGCGAGCCGCTGCCGTTCTCGCTGGCGCGCATCCCGCAGGGCACGGAGGTGCGCGGCAACATGGCGGTGGGCGGCAAGGGCGTCGCGCAGCCGCTGTCGGCGCGCGATCGCGAGATCGCCGAAGCGCTCGGGCCGGTGCTGCACGCGCGTGGCCTGTTGCTGGTGGGGCTCGACGTGATCGGCGACTGGGTCACCGAGATCAACGTCACCAGCCCGACCGGCTTTCAAGAGATCCACCGGCAGGCCGGCTGCGACGGCGCGACGCGCTTCGTCGAGGCGCTCGAGGCCGCCTGCGCGTGAGCCGGATCGAGCTTCATCGGGAGTGGGCTGCATGCCTCTTGCGTCGTGTCGCGCGGCCGTGTCGATCGCCCTCGCCATCCTGCTCTGCGCTTGCGCGCAGCCCGCGCGCACGGATGCGGCCGGCATGACGCCGCTCGACGCCGAGTCCGACCCCTACCTCTGGCTCGAGGACGTCGGCGGCGCGCGCGCGCTGGAGTGGGTGCGCGAGCGCAATGCGCATTCGGAGCGCCTGCTCGAAGCGCAGCCCGGCTACGCGCCGCTGCGCGCCGAGCTGCGCGAAGTGCTCGACTCGAAGGACCGCATCCCGGCGATCCGCCGCATCGGCGACCACCTCTACAACCTCTGGCAGGACGAGACCAGCAAGCGCGGCCTGTGGCGCCGCACGACGCTCGACGAGTACGCGAAGCCGCAGCCCGCCTGGGAGACGGTGATCGACCTCGACGCGCTCGGCCGCGCCGAGGGCGAGAACTGGGTCTGGGGCGGCGCCAACTGCTTCGGGCCGGCGTATGCACGCTGCATCGTCGCGCTGTCGCGCGGCGGCGCCGACGCGAAGGTGCAGCGCGAGTTCGATCTCGCGAGCAGGCGCTTCGTGCCCGCGGCACACGGCGGCTTCGAGCTGCCGGAGGCGAAGTCCGAGCTCGAATGGGCGGACGCCGACACGCTCTACGTCGGCACCGATTTCGGCGCCGGCTCGCTGACCGATTCGGGCTACCCGCGCGTCATCAAGCGCTGGAAGCGCGGCACGCCGCTCGCGCAGGCGACGACGGTGTTCGAGGGCCAGGCGCGCGACGTATGGGTCGACGCGCGCGTCGATCGCACGCCGGGCTTCGAGCGCACCGTCTTCGCCGTCGCGCCCGACTTTTTCACCGAGCGCGCGAGCCTGCTGCTGCCGGACGGCCGGCTGCAGCCGATCGACAAGCCCGACGACGCGCGCCTCGCGTTCGAGCGGGAATGGCTGCTGCTCAAGCTGCGCAGCGACTGGAGCGTCGGCGGGCGCAGCTACCGGGCCGGCTCGCTGCTCGCGGCGCGCGCCGACGCCTACCTGAAGGGCGAACGCCGCTTCGACGTGCTGTTCGAGCCGACCGCGACCCGCTCGCTCGGCGGCTGGATCGCCACCCGTTCGCGCTTCCTGCTCGACGTGCTCGACGACGTCAAGGGTCGCGTCGAGGAACTGCGCTGGGACGGCAGCGCCTGGCAGCGGCGCGAGGTCGCGCTGCCGGGCAGCGCGGGCAACGTCGAGCTGACCAGCCTGCACGACGAGCTCGTGCCGGACGACCCGCTCGCCGAGCGCTACCTGCTCGGCTACACCGACTTCCTCACGCCCAACACGCTGTCGCTCGCGACCGCGGGCAGCGACCAGCGCACGCTGCTGAAGACGCTGCCGGCGCTGTTCGACGCGAACGGCATGCGCACCGAGCAGCGCTTCGCGACGTCGAAGGACGGCAGCAAGGTGCCGTACTTTGTGATCTGGCCCAGGCCCGCCCGGCAAGGCGGCGCGGCGGCCGAAGGCGCGAGCCCGACGCTGCTGTACGGCTACGGCGGCTTCGAGGTTTCGCTGCAACCGGCCTATTCGGCGCTGCGCGGCCGGGCCTGGCTCGCGCGCGGCGGCGTCTTCGTGCTCGCGAACCTGCGCGGCGGCGGCGAATTCGGCCCGGCCTGGCATAGAGCCGCGATGAAGGCGAACAAGCAGAAGAGCTACGACGACTTCATCGCGGTCGCCGAGGACCTGATCGCGACGCGCGTCACGACGCCGGCGCGGCTCGGCATCATGGGCGGCAGCAACGGCGGCCTGCTCGTCGGTGCCACCTTCGTGCAGCGGCCCGATCTGTTCAATGCCGTCGTCTGCCAGGTCCCGCTGCTGGACATGCGGCGCTATCACAAGCTGCTCGCGGGCGCCTCGTGGATGGCCGAGTACGGCAACCCGGAGCTGCCCGCCGAGTGGGACTGGATCTCGCGCTATTCGCCGTACCAGAACGTGAAGCGCGGGGTGCGCTACCCCGAGGTGCTGTTCACCACCTCGACGCGCGACGACCGCGTGCACCCCGGCCATGCGCGCAAGATGGCCGCGCGCATGCTGGGCTTCGGGGCGCCGGTGCTGTACTACGAGAACATCGAAGGCGGCCACGGCGGCGCGGCCGACAACGAGCAGCGCGCCAAGCTGCTCGCGCTCGAATACACCTACCTCTGGCGGCAGCTCGGGCGCTAGCGGTCAGAAGCCTTCCTCGACCAGCTCCGCCGCGCGCAGCACCGCGCGCGCCTTCGCCTCGGTCTCGGCCCATTCGAGCGCAGGCACCGAGTCGGCGACGATGCCGGCGGCGGCCTGCACGTACAGCCGCTGGTCCTTGACGATGCCGGTGCGGATCGCGATGGCCACGTCCATGTCGCCGGCGAAGCTCAGGTAGCCGCAGGCGCCGCCGTAGATGCCGCGCTGCACCGGCTCGAGCTCGTCGATGATCTCCATCGCGCGGATCTTCGGCGCACCGCTCAGCGTGCCGGCGGGAAAGGCGGCGCGCAGCACGTCCATGTGCGTCGTGCCGGGCTTGAGCAGGCCTTCGACGTTGCTCACGATGTGCATCACGTGCGAGTAGCGCTCGACGGCGAAGGCCTCGGTCACCTTAACCGAGCCGGTCTGCGCGATGCGGCCGATGTCGTTGCGAGCCAGGTCGATCAGCATCAGGTGCTCGGCGCGTTCCTTCGGGTCGGCCAGCAGCTCGGCCTCGATCTCGCGGTCGCGCTCGGGCGTCGCGCCGCGCGGCCGGGTGCCGGCCAGCGGGCGGATGGTGAGCTTTTCGCCTCCCGGCGTGCGCTCGTGGCGCACCAGGATCTCCGGGCTCGCGCCGACGATCTGGAAATCGCCCATGTCGTAGAAGTACATGTAGGGCGACGGGTTGAGCGAGCGCAGCGCGCGGTACAGCGACAGCGGGCTTTCGGTGTAGCGCTTCGAAAGCCGTTGGCCGAAGACGATCTGCATGCAGTCGCCCGCGGCGATGTACTGCTTGCAGCGCTCGACCGCGGCTTCGAAGTCGGCGCGCGCGAACTCGCGCTCGACCGGGTTCGCGATGCCTCGCTTCACCGCCGGCGCGGTGACGCTGTAGCGCAGCTTGTCGCTGAGCTCGGCGAGCCGGCGCTTGCCGCGGAAGTACGCCTCGGGTTGCGCGGGATCGGCATAGACGATCAGGTAGAGCCGCCCCGAGAGGTTGTCGATGACCGCCAGCTCCTCGCATTGCAGCAGCTGGACGTCGGGCGTGCCGAGCCCGCGTTCGCGCCGCGCCGCCGCCAGCTTTGGCTCGATGAAGCGCACCGCCTCGTAGCCGAAGTAGCCCGCGAGCCCGCCGCAGAAGCGCGGCATGCCGGGGTTGATCGCGACCTTGAAGCGGCGCTGGTAGGCCTCGATGAAATCGAGCGGGTTGCCTTCGTGCGTCTCGACGACGCGGCCGTCGGTGACGACCTCGCAGCGCAGGCCGGTCGCGCGCAGCAGCGTGCGTGCGGGCAGCCCGATGATCGAGTAGCGCCCGAAGCGCTCGCCGCCGACGACCGATTCGAGCAGGAAGCTCATCGGCCGGCCGCCGGCCAGCTTCAGGTAGAGCGACAGCGGGGTCTCCAGGTCGGCGAAGGCCTCGCCGATCAGCGCGATGCGGTTGTGGCCCTGCGCGGCAAGGCTCTGGAATTCGAGTTCGGTGATCACGTCGGGGCCCTCCGCGGCCCGGGCCGCGCGCACGCGGTGCGCACGGCGGCAAGCAAGCTGTCGATCAAGGCGGCGCAGGGGCCCTGCGCCGCGCGGGACTCAGTGCGTCCCGCGACGCCAGGGCCAGGCTCCCCGGTCGTGCGACCTTTTGATCTGCTTGCGTGCCACGAACATGCGGTTCAGTCTAACCGCGGCTCCCGCAAGCCCGGGGGGTGCGCGGCACGCGCGCGACAGACACTGCGCCGCGCCGCGCCGAGACTGCGCGGCTTCGATCGGCATCGATGAGGAGACCCGCTGTGCGAAGCCGCTTCCCGATCTCGCTTTTCGCCAGCCTTCTCGTGCTGGCCGCGCCGTTCACCGCGCTCGCGCAGGCCGTCGAGACCAGCGGGGTCAAGTTCGACGGCGAAATGAGCGTCGGCGCCAACCGCCTCGTGCTCAACGGCGCGGGCACGCGCTACAAGTTCGTCATCAAGGTCTACGCGGCCGCGCTGTACGGGCCGGCGAAGGTTTCGACGCCCGAGGCGGTCTACGACGTTCGCCAGCCGCGCGCGATGAAGATCGTGATGCTGCGCGACATCAATGCCAGCGAGCTCGGCCGCCTCTTCACCAACGGCATGCAGGACAACACCGCGCGCGAGGATTTCGCCAAGGCGATCCCGGGCACCTTGAAGCTCGCCGACCTGTTCGCCGCGCGCAAGAAGCTCGTGGCCGGCGACAACTTCGTCATCGACTACCGCCCCGGCACGGGTACGCGCATCGTGATCAACGGCAAGCCCGAGGGCGAGCTGATCGAGGAGCCGGAGTTCTACGTCGCGCTGATGAAGATCTGGCTCGGCAAGGCGCCGGCCGACTACCGGCTGAAGGACGCGCTGCTCGGCGGCAAGCCGAACTAGGCTCGGGCCGCGAGCTGCCGGCGCATCGCGGCGATCACCTGCGCGTAGTCCGGCTGCCCGAAGATCGCGCTGCCGGCGACGAAGGTGTCGGCGCCGGCGTCGGCGGCGGCGCGGATGTTGTCGGTCTTGATGCCGCCGTCGACCTCGAGGCGGATGTCGCGCCCACTCGCCTCGATCAGCTTCCTCACCTTTTCCAGCTTGCGCAGCGTGCTCGGAATGAAGCTCTGGCCGCCGAAGCCGGGGTTCACGCTCATCAGCAGGATCAGGTCGAGCTTGTCGCTTTCCTCGCCGAGCACCCACTCGAGCACGTCGAGCGATGCGGCCGGGTTGAACACCAGCCCGGCCCGGCAGCCGGCGGCCCGGATCGCCTGCAGGCTGCGGTCGACGTGCGTGCTGGCGTCGGGGTGGAAGCTGATCAGGTCGGCACCGGCCTTCGCGAAGGCCGCGGCGAGCGCATCGACCGGGCTCACCATCAGGTGCACGTCGATCGGCACCGGCGTGCCGTCGGCCGTGACGGCGTGCTTGCGCAGCGCCTCGCAGACCATCGGCCCGAAGGTCAGGTTGGGCACGTAGTGGTTGTCCATCACGTCGAAGTGGATCCAGTCGGCGCCGGCCGCGACGACGTTCTTCACCTCGTCGCCGAGCCGCGCGAAGTCGGCCGACAGCAGGCTCGGGGCGATGCGGAAGCAGCGGTCGTTCGCCATGGCTCCACTCCTTCGGTGCGGGGCACCGATTCTAGAAAGCCGCTCCCTAGAATCGGCCGGCATGAGCCGCCCCGATTTCGACGTCAGCGTCGTCGCGCGCTACCTGCCCGAGCAGTCCGCGCCCGAGCAGCAGACCTACGCCTTCGCCTACAGCGTCACGATCACCAACCGCGGCGACGTCGCCGCGCAGCTCATCGGCCGCCAGTGGCACATCGAGGATGCCAACGGCCTGGTGCAGCTGGTGCGCGGGCTCGGCGTCGTCGGCCACCAGCCGCTGCTGCAGCCCGGCGAGCAGTTCGAATACCAGAGCTGGGCGCGCATTGCGACGCCCCGCGGCACCATGCGCGGCAGCTACTTCTGCATGACCAGCGAGGCCGAGGCCTTCGAGGCGCCGATCGCGGCGTTCTCGCTGTCGATGGCGCAGGCTCTGCACTAGGGCCGCGGCGGTGTGCGGCTTCAGCGGTCGGCACCGCCGGCGTCGTCGTCCCGGCCCGCATCCCGGCGCTCGCCGCGGCGGCGCCCCGAGAACATCGTCCACCAGACGATGAAGGCCAGCAGCAGCAGCGCGCCAAGCGCTTCGAGGATCAACACCAGCATGGAAGCCCGATCGTTGCAAGGTCCGGGGCCGATCATCGCCGCAGCCGGCGGCGCGCTCGCGCTGCTGCTGACGGTGGCGTGCAGCACCCCGGTACCGCTGGCGCCTGCCGCCTCCGCGCCTGCCGCACCGGCGCCGGCCGCGCCCGCCGCCGCGCCGGCCGTACCCGCGACGAGCCCGGCGCCGATCGCCGAGCCGGCCCCCATCGAGCGCGAACAGGCCCGCTGGCTGCCCGGCGCCTGGACCGATCTGCCCGGCTGGCCGGCCGATGCGGTGATCCACGCCTGGCCGGCGCTGCTGCGCAGCTGCGCGAAGCCCGCGCCCGGCTGGGCCGCGGCCTGCGACGGCGCGCGCCGTCTCGCCGACCCCGACGAAGCCAAGGTGCGCGACTGGCTCCAGCGCAACCTGCGTCCCTGGCGCGTCACCGCGCTCGACGGCCGCGCGGACGGCCTCGCGACCGGCTATTTCGAGCCGCTGGTCGAGGCTTCGCGCCGGCGCACGCCGCAGCATGCGGTGCCGCTGTACGCGCCGCCGGCCGGCCTCTCGAGCGAGCGTGCCTGGTTCACGCGCGCCGAGATCGATCACCACCCCGGCGCGCGCGCGGCGCTCAAGGGGCGCGAGATCGCATGGGTCGCCGACCCGCTCGACGCGCTGCTGCTGCAGGTGCAGGGCTCCGGGCGCCTGCTGATGACCGAGCCCGACGGCACGCGCCGCGTCGTGCGCCTGGCCTACGCGGCCCACAACGGCCAACCCTACCGGTCGGTCGGCCGCTGGCTGGTCGAGCAGCGTGCTTTCACGCTGGAGCAGGCCTCGTGGCCGGCGATCAAGGACTGGGCGCGCGCGAATCCGCGGCGCGTCGGCGCGATGCTGCACGCGAACCCGCGCATGGTGTTCTTCCGCGAGGAGCCGCTGCCCGATCCGAGCGTCGGCGCGGTCGGCGCGCAAGGCGTTGCGCTGACGCCGGGGCGCTCGATCGCCGTCGATCCGCGCGCGCTGCCCTACGGCGCGCCGGTGTGGCTCGACACCACCGAGCCGCAGCCCTGGGCCAAGGAGCCGCCGCCGGCCAAGCCGCTGCAGCGGCTGGTGATCGCGCAGGACACCGGCAGCGCGATCACCGGCGCCGTGCGCGCCGACTACTTCTGGGGCTGGGGCGACGGCGTCGAGGACCTGGCCGGCCGCATGAAGCAGCCGTTGCGCATGTGGGTGCTGTGGCCGAGATCCTGAGCCGCGCTCAGGCCTGACAACCCGACGGCTTCGAGCCCGCGCCGGCCCACTGCGGCTCGGCCCGCCCGTAGCCCAGTTCGCGCAGTGAACGCCGCAGCGCTTCGTCCAGCGGTGTGGCTCGCAGCGGGCCGGCGAGGGCCTCGAGCCGGCGCCCGTCGATCGCATGCGGCACCCGCCGCAGGTAGGCCATGCGCGCCAGCTCGCGCCACAGCGGCACGACCACGCCGACCGCGCGCAGCGCCCACCACGGCAGACGACCGTGGCGCCAGCCGCGCGCCGGCTGCATGCCGAGCCCGGCGGCGGCGCGTTCGAGCGCGGCGACGAAGGCGCTGCCGGTCACCGAGTGGCCGCCGAACATCAGCCGCTGGAACGCGGGCGCGTGGGCCTGAGATGCGACCGCGACGAAGGCCTCGGCGAGGTCGGGCAGGTAGGCCCAGGCATGCATCAGGCGCGGATCGCCCGGGTAGTCGATGCGACCGCGCGCCATCGGCTTCGCGACGGCCTGGTCGAACCAGCCGCCGGTGCCGGCGCCGAAGAAGTCGCCGGCGGTGATCACCGTCGCGCGCAGCGTGCCGGCGTCGGCCCGCTCGGCCAGCGCGTCCTCCATCGCGACGCGGATGCGGCCCTTCTCGTTCGTCGGCCGCATCGGCGTGCGCTCGTCGAGCACCGCCGGCATGGCTTCGCCGTGGTTGTAGACGTTGCCCGGCAGCATCAGCCGCGCGCCGAGCGCCTCGGCCAGCGCGATGCCCTGCCGCAGCGCCGGCATCGCCTCTTCGTTCCAGCGCGTGTAGATCAGGTTGATGCCGTGCACGACCACGCTCGGCGCACGGCCCTCCGCGCGCAGCCGCGCGGCGTCGAGTTCGGCGAGCGGCGCACGCAGGAGGCGCGCACGCGCGGGCATGCCGGGCGCCGCAGCCCGCCGCACGTGGGCGACGACCTGCCAGCCGGCGCGATCGAAGGCCTGCGACACTGAGCCGCCACCTCGCCGAACTCGAGGCCCAGCTCGGCGCGCCGCTGTTCGAGCGCACCGGCCGCGGCGTGACGCCCACCGCCGCCGCGCTCGCGGTGGCCGGCGCGGCGCGCCAGATGAACGACGCCGCCGCAGCGATCACGCGCAGCCTTGCCGCCGCGCGCAGCAGCGCGCGCGGCACCGTGCGCATCACCACCAGCGAGGTCGCGGCCGCCTGGCTGCTGCCGCCGGTGCTGTCGCGGCTGCACGCGGCGCATCCGCAGATCGAGATCGAGCTCGCCGCGTCGAACGAGCTCAGCAACCTGCTGCGCCGCGAGGCCGACGTCGCGGTGCGCATGGTGCGGCCCGCGCAGGCTTCGCTGATCGCGCGCAAGCTCGGCGAGATCCCGATCGTCGCGGCGGCGCACCGCAGCTACCTGCACGCCGCGCCGCCGCTCGAGCGCATCGAGGATCTCGCGGCCCACCGCCTCGTCGGCTTCGACCGAGACGACGCGATCCTGCGGGGCCTCGCGTCAGCCGGCATGCCGCTGTCGCGGCACCGCTTCGCGCTGCGCACCGACGACCAGGTCGCGTACGGCCGGCTCGTCGCCGAAGGCGGGGGCGTCGGCTTCGTCGCGCGCTACAACCTGCACTGCTGGCCGGGCGTGGTGGAGGTGCTGCCGGGGCTGATCGACATCCGCCTGCCGTGCTGGCTGGCGGTGCACCGGGAGATCCGCTCGAACGCCATCGTGCGCAGCGTCTACGACTTCCTCGCCGCCGAATTGCCGGCGCAGCTGCGGCGCTAGCGGCGCCCGGACGAGCGGCCCGCGGCGCCGGTG
>NZ_DASTPW010000045.1:0-97396 GCF_035762065.1 Methylibium sp. | reverse complement strand
CATTTACGGGCCTGCGGGGGCTTTGTCGTTCAAGCGGGATGGCCAACGCGTATTCACTCCAACAGGCCTTTCGCTCGTCGGAGTTTTGTTTTATGCGTTACTCGTACTCGCCTTGCTTTGGTGGGCATCGCTGCCCTAACCAGCCGCTGAAGCGGACGCCTTACGTCGCCGCTTACCTTTAACGTTAGACCGCCCGATGCGCCGTCGAGCACAATAGCAACCCATGCTCGCATTAAAGTCTGTGGAAGTACAAAACTTCCGGTCCATCGTGGGAATGCCCCTGCGAATGGAGTTTGGCAATCTGACCGCGATCGTCGGACCAAACAACTCCGGAAAATCGAACATCCTTCGAGCATTGAACTTATTTTTCACGGGCCAGGTTGAGGGCGCTCCCTACACGACAGACCTTGACTACCCAAAGGGTGGGAATCTGTCGAAAGGAGATCAGACGAAGATCACCGTGACGGTCTCCTATGAGCTAAAGAAGGAAGTCCTGATTGCCCGCGCCCTAGATGAACTTGAAGCTGAATCCACCCAAGGCCGTCTGGATGGCGAGCTCCTTTCGCTTCGGCTTTCTTATTCCAAGCACGGCGTCGAATCTTGGCAGTTCATCGGAAAGCTCGGCGTTAAGAACATCAACCGGACTCTGATCGAAAAAGTTCGCGATGCGGTCCGTCAATCCGTGGCGTTCAAGTACATCCCCGTCGGCCGCGATTCACTGGAAAGCATCAACCGGGAGATTGGGTCTGAGTTGATCCGCACCATCTTCAGTGGCTGGAGCGGAGCTACGAAGAGCAGACGAGAGATCAACGCCGCGATTGAAGTCCTTATGCAGAAGCTGCAGCCAGAGTTGGAGTCAACCTCCAACTCTGTAACGCATTCTGTACGTGAGGTGTTCAAGGAGATTCGTCATTTGAAGCTTCGGCTCCCATTCTCAAACTTGGAGGAGATGCTTCCGAGTTTGACTGCGGTGATAAGCGACACCGCCGAGACCGGCGTTCGGTCGAAGGGGGCGGGGATACAGACCAGCAGCTTGATCTTTCTCCTGAAGTTTCTTGCCGACAACCATCCCCAGCGACATAACGCGAGGGTGACATTTATATGGGCCATCGAGGAGCCTGAATCCTTCCTCCATCCCAGCAAGCAGCGCGAGATGGCAGGGGTCATGGCACGCTTCGCGCAAGAAGTTCAAACTGTTATCACAACTCACTGTCCGCACTTCGTTGTTCGTGACAAGGTCGCTTCCGCTACTTGGGTCGTAGACAAACACTCCGCCAGTCCTCACTCGACCTATGTGGTGGGCAAAGACTATGACCTGGCGCGACAGACCCTCGGTGTCACATTGCTGGACTCGATGGCTCTCTTTCCATTGAATGTCGTTGTAGAAGGTCCTAGCGACGAAATTCTCCTGGCAGGCGCGTTGAAGAAGTTGGCAAGTGAGTTTCCAGTCCCTTCATACGACGTGAAGTTCTTTCCAGCAGGCAACGCGACTTCAGCGACCTACCTCTTCGAATCGCTCCGCACCTACAGTGATGGTGCCACTACGATTCGTTTGATCATCGACGGGGACACGGCGGGCGCGAAGGCGCTGGCCGGGTTGCTCGGGCGAGCGAAGCGCGATGGAGCGACTTGGAAGGCAAATACCGACTACTTTCAGCTTCCAGTCGACACTGAGAATCTGTGCTCCGATCGAGTGAAGCGGGCCTTGGCCAAAGAGCGTCCTGCACAGGTCGAGCTTGTAGAAGACACGAACGACAACATCACCGCCTTTTCCTTTCGCGAAACCTTTAAGAAAGGATTGGCTGAACGTGCAGTAGAACTGTCGGGAGCGCCAGATCTTGCCGGCTTCAGAAAGGTTCTTGCCCGTGTTTTCGCCAGCATCTCGACGACAGAAGATTCAGCGGTCTAACAGGTCGTTCGACGCGGACGCCCGGCGGCGGTCCTTCGCTTCGCTCCGATCCTTTCCGCCGGTCGCCGGTCAACTCCGACGTTAGGTGCCACAAGTAAGGTTATGCCCATGGAACGGATGGCAATTTATGGATTTAGCTGTATCGGCATAAATGGAGTCTTTTTAATCCTTTTGGCAGAGCGTCTCGGGTGGCCGACATTCAAAGACTTTATGTTGCATACCGCCACTGCAGCATGGGTCCAAGCTGTCGGATCGATCGGCGCGATATTCGCTGCTGCCTGGGTGGTTTATCGGCAGCATTCACTCGCTGAGCAATCACGCCAAGTAGAACAAGTCTCGGTTAAGGTAGATTCGGTCAACGGAATGATGCTCGTGCTGATGCGTCAGTTGAATGCTCTGTTGGCATATCGCAAACAGATCCTCGAACCCGAACGGGCGAATACTGCGCGGCACTTCGCGTTGCCGCCAGTTCTTCCCTTAAAGCTTAGCAACTTGCAAGTTGACTGGGCGCAGTACGCATACTTCGCTCGAACGGCGGCGGCCGAAGCGCTCATGCAGCTTATCTTGGCCCACGACGCCTTCCACTCGGCTGTAGATGCAATCAACCAGCGAAATCAAGTGCACCGTGACGAGCTTCAGCCCAAGATTGAGGTCAGCGGTATAGATATGGAGCAGGGTGTGTCCGGAGATGTCCTTGCAAAGGCTGTTGGCTTGCGCCTTACACATACCATGAAAGCTGGAACAGATTCCATCTACGAGCTGGTAGACCTCGCGATTCAGCTCTTGCAGGTCGCCGGCAAGGAGGCACCAAAATCAATTCAGTCTGTGTATCCCGGCCGCCCGATAAACGGCTTTGGAATAATATAAGTCGGCTAATGCGTGGTCGCCGTTGCGCCTAACCCTTTACTCGAGCGGACGGTTTTCAGCAGGCTGCGCCTGCTTCCAACCGCCGCTCATGTTGAACGTTAGGCCGCGTGGACCACCATTCGTTGTACCTCGTTCCTTCTACCACCCTCCGACACATGAAGCGCACCTTGGTTTTGGCGATCCCTGCACTCTTCCTAGCGGCCTGCGCGAGCCCGCCTCCCGTTGTACGTCCCGAGCTCCAGTATGTCGAAGTCCCACCTCTCAATTCCGTAGCAACGGCCGAGATTGGCGAGACACTTGTTGCGAAAGGGAAGCTCTACGTTTTTGACGGCTTAGAGCTTCAAGAACGAATCACCGACAACGGATTCGCTAGGGAGTACTACATTGAACCCAGTGCCATGCGTCTGGAACGCATTGACGAGGCTGGTAATCAATATTTCCTTCCACCTATGGACTCGTACTTCGTGAACGATAAGACGTTCGGCCGCCGCGTGCGCCCGAGCAACGCCTATTTGGTTCGCAAGAAAGATGGCGCGCTTGAATTGATTGGCTACTACGACCTCACTAGCGCAGGCAAAATATCGCCCGCTCAACCGCGACACAAGGTGGGCAAGGTTATAGACCGCAAGCAACCGAACTTTCGCCAAGAGCTGCTCTACGGCGGCCGCGTGGGCAACCAGATCAAGCTCACGTACCGCGAGTTCTCCGACGACTTTGTGCGTCCCGGTTTTGCGCAAGAAGCTCAATATGATCTTGGCGCTGACCAAACCATTGGTTTCAAGGGCGCACGTATCCAGGTGCTTGAAGCGACCAATACCACGCTGAAGTACAAGGTTCTCAAGTCGTTCCCTGATGTGCCGTGAGCACGGCTACCGTCGTCAATCCACGCAAGACGCAGCCTAACCCGTCGTTGCACCCGACCTGCTACGGCTGGCTTCGCCAGCCTCCGCCCACGGGTGAACTCCAACGTTAGGCGGAACGGCTCCTATATGCGCTTTGCTGCCTTGACGTTGAAAACGCTGCCGGTTTTTCTTTCACCGCGGCGGTCGGTGCCGTCCTGATGGCTACCCCTTGAACACCTTCCTGAAAGCCGCCGCAGCCTTCAGCACAGTCAGCTCGCTGACGCTGTGGTTCCTGTACTTCACCCTGTACTGGTTTCGGCGCGAGAAATTCGCGGGAGCCGGCCGGTACTTCGACGAAGCGACGCTCGTGGTCCATCACGAGCAGACCGGCGTGCTGCTGCTGCCGGCGGTCGTGCTTTCGGTCATTGCTGTCGTGCTCGGGCGCGGGTTGTTGAAGACTCGCCCGGGGCGGATTGCCGGGTCGCGGCTCGAGGCAGATGCCGCTCAAGCGGCCGACGACTCGGCCCGCGGGTAAGCGCGAAACGCCTCAGGGATTTCGCCGCCCCGCGCCGGCCGTGACCCACGGCCCCGTCTGCCCGTTCACGCCGCACTGCCACAGGGCTTCGGCATCCGCCTCTTCGGCCACGCCTTCGGCATGCACCGTCGTGCCCAGGCCGTGAAGCATCCACACGAGCCCCCGCACGAATTCCGCGCGGCGCGGCTCGGCGGCGAGGCCGGTGACCAGCCGACGATCCAGCTTGACGTAATCGAGGTGGGCTTCGTACAGCCGGTCGATGCGCCCCAGCCGCTCGCCCGCGTGTTCGAGGCCGACGCGCACGCCGAGTGGATGGGCCAGCCGCGACAGCTCGCGCACCAGCGGCAGCCGGTCGACCGCGACGCGCTCGCCGACTTCGAGCGAGAGCGCCCTCGCCGCCTTCGGCTGGCCGCCCAGCAGCTCGTGCAGCGCGGCCATGAAGTCGCCGTCGGCGAGCGATTCGGGTGCGAGGTTGATCGCGCGCGGCTGGCCGTCCTGCCCGATCGCGCGCAGGCCGAGCCGCACGGCCGTCAGGTCAGCTTCGGCGACGAGGCCGGTGCGGATGGCCCAGGCGAGCCAGCGCGCGGCGGGCAGCTCTTCGCCTTGCAGGCGCAGCCGCAGCGGCGCTTCGAGGTGCAGCAGGCTGCCGTCGCGCGCGACGACCGGGAAGGTGCCGAGCCGCGCATCGCCTTGCGCCAGCGCGGTGGCGATGCGCTCGCGCCAGACGGATTCACCGGCCGCGGCTTCGTGCAGCGCGTCGCTGCGCGGCACGTCGACGAACAGCGCACGGTCGCCATCGGGCCGCACTTCGGCCTGGGCGAGCGCGGCGTCGGCTTCGCGCATCAGGTCGGCGGCCGTAGCGCCGGCCGACCAGGCGATGGCGCCGAGGGCCAGCGGGGCCGGCGGCAGATCGCCGACCGGCACGCTCATGGCCGCGTGCAGCTCGGCGGCCAGCGCGGCGAGCGGCTGCGTGGCCGAGGCGCCGGTCACCACCGCGAAATCCGAGCCGTTGAGGCGGCCGATGCGCACGCCCACCGGCATGCCGGGCCGGCCGCCGAGCTGCGCGCGCAGGCGCTCGGCCCAGGCGGCGAGCCAGCGATCGACGGCGTGATGGCCGTGGCGCCGGTTCATTGCGGCGAGCTCGGGCAGGCGCAGCAGCATCAGCGAGCCGCCGGCCGCCGGCGCGGGCGACGCGAGCAGCGCATCGAGCTCGGCGAAGAAGTGATCGCGTTGCGCGAGGCCGGTGATTGCATCGACCTGCGCCGCATGGCGCAGCGCGTCGAGCTGGCGGTCCTGCTCGCCGAAGATGCTTTGCAGGCGCCGCACCAGCGCGTTCATCGCGGCCGACAGGCGCTTGAGTTCGGGCACGGCAGGCTCGGGCATCGTGACGAAGCGGCGTTCGATCAGCGCTTCGGCCTGCGCCACCGTCGTCTGCAGCGGCTTGCGGATGCGCCCCAGCACCAGCGCGCCGGCCACGCCGAGCAGCACGCCGACGCCGGCCAGCCACAGCGCCGAGCGCAGGCTTCCCTGCCACAGGTCGGCATGCGCGAAGCGCGCGGTGCTGACCACTTCCAGCTGGCCGAGCGGCTGCCAGCCCTGCGACACCTGCGCGATGCCGGGCGGCGATTCGATGGGCGCGAGCCGCACGAACCAGCCCGGCGCCTCGCTGGGCACCTGCGCGGCGCGGCGCTCGACGAGCACCCTGCCCTCGGGCGCGACGAGCCGGATGCTTTCGTAGAAGCCGGTGTCGAACTGCGCGGCGATCAGCAGCTCGGCCGCGGTCGCGCTTTCGCTTGAATCGCCGCGTTGTTGCGAAAGCGCGAGCGCCAGGGCCTGCGCGTTGTCGCTGTTCTTCAGCGCCAGTGCCGTCTGCAGGTGATGGCGCGCGGCGCTCACGCTCACGGCCGTGCTGCCCACCGCGCCGAGCACGACGGTGGCCACGAGCAGCAGCCAGAGTTGGCGGATCAAAGACATGGTCGTTCAGTGTGTCGGCGGCGAACGCGGCGCGATCGTCAGAAGAGGCCTTCGGCGCGGGCCTTGGCGAGCAGATCGCGCCAGCGCGAGAGCCGGCTCACCGCGTCGCCGGCGGCCGGGCCGCTGGTGCCCTGCCACAGGCCTTCGGCATTGAAGCTGAAGACGGGGGTGAGGTCGGGCCGCTCGGTGGCGGGGCGGATCTCGCCGTCGAGGTTGTCGAGGATCAAGGGTTGCGCGCCCGGCTTCTCGGTGTAGGCCAGCACCATGTGCGCGCGCGCGCCGCCGCCCATCGCCGCGCGCACGTACACGAGCCGCAGCTTCGCCGGCGCGACGCCGGCGGCGATCGCGCCGAAGTACTTGGCGCTCGCGTAGTCCTCGCAGTCGCCGAGGCCGCGCGCGAGCGATTCGACCGGGCTCGCCCAGTGATCGACTTCGCCGCGGGCGTCGAGGTCTTCGGCATAGGCGATCTGGCTGTTGAAGAAGCGGTTGAGGCGGGCCAGCCGCTGCAGATCGTCCGCGCCCTGCACCGCCGCGAGCTCGCGCTGCAAGGCCCGCACGCTCTCGACCGCTCGCGGGCCGTGGCGCGCGGCAGCCGCGAGCATGCGGTCGCGGTCCCAGGCCCACAGCAGCAGCGCCGGCAGCAGCAGAAGCAGCAGCGCGATCACCGGGCCGAGCGGGCCGCGCCGTGGCCGCGTCGCGCGCGCGGAGACGGCGACGGGCACGGCGAGCGCGAAGCCGAACGACATCGCAGGGATGTCGGCCTCGAACCGCGCGGCTTGAGCGGCGAAGCGCGGTTGCGGGCCGTGTGCTGCGGCCGTGCAAACCGATCGCGTTGCTTCCTGTTGCAGATATCACTGAGAGGCCGGGCGTTGATGCGTGTGTCCCTTCATTGCACTGCGCAACTGCCGATGGCCGACAGGACGCCGTGACAATTCGCGCCGCCCGGCGCCATCGCGCGCATGAGAGGAAAAACAGTGACCTTGCCGCATCGAAGCCGCCCCTTGATTCCGACCACCTGCATCGCGCTGGCCGTTGCCGCCTGCACATCGCTTGCGCACGCACAACCGGCCTCGGCGCCGGCGACCGACGAGCTCCGCGCCGCGGCGCAGAGGGCGATCCAGACCAACCCGGAAGTCACGGCCCGCTACAACGCCTTTCGCGCGGCGACGAACGAGGTGGACGTTGCGCGCGGCGCCTACTACCCGAGGGTGGACGTGAACGCCGATGTCGGCAGCACCCGCGACCGGGTCGACAACCGGGTGCCGGAGGACCAGACGCTCTCGCGCCGCGGCGTCGGCCTGAGCGTGACGCAGCTGCTGTGGGACGGCCTCGCGACGCAGAACTCGGTGAGCCGCTTCGGACACGCGCGCGTCGGCCGCTACTTCGAGTTCCTCGACTCGACCGAGCAGACGGCGCTCGAAGCCGCCCGCGCGCACTACGACGTGCTGCGCTTCCGGCGCCTGGTGCAGTTTGCCGAGGACAGCTATGTGCAGCACAAGCTCACCTTCGATCAGATCCAGAGCCGCGTGCGCGCCGGCGTCGGCCGCGGCGTCGATCTCGAGCAGGGCACCGCGCGGCTCGCGCTCGCGCAGTCGAACCTGACCACCGAGATCGCGAACCTGCACGACGTGACCTCGCGTTACCAGCGCGTCGTTGGCGTGGCGCCGCCGGCGCAACTGGCGCTCGACGCGGGCCTGAGCCAGGGCCTGCCCGCGAGCGCGGCCGAGGTGCAGACACAGGCGATCACGCGCAACGCCGCGGTGAGTGCGGCGGTCGAGAACCTGCGCGCGCTGCGCGCGCAGTCGCGCGGCACGCGCAGCGCCTTCCAGCCGATCGTCGAGGCACGGGCGCGCGCCAACGAGGGGCGCAACCTCTTCGGCATTTCCGAGCAGCGGCGCGACGTGACGGGCGAGATCGTGCTGAGCTGGAACCTCTTCAACGGCGGCAGCGACCAGGCGCGCGTGCGCCAGTTCGCCGACCTCGTCACGCAAGCCACCGACTTGCGCGACCGCGCCTGCCGCGACGCGCGCCAGACCGCGTCGATCGCCTTCAACGACACGCAGAAGCTGGCCGATCAGATCAAGCTCCTGCAGATCAACGTCGCCTCGATCGAGAAGGCGCGCGACGCCTACCGACAGCAGTTCGACATCGGCCAGCGCAGCCTGCTCGACCTGCTGAACGCCGAGAACGAGGTCTACACCGCGCGGCGCGCGCTGGCGAACGCCGAGCACGACCTGCGCATCGCCTACGCGCGCACTTTCGCCGCGACCAACGGCCTTGCCGGCGCGCTGGGGCTGTCGAAGCTGGACACCGGCGCGGCGCTCGAATCCGACTGGGCCAGCGGCGAGGACGCGGCGATGCGCTGTCCGGTCGCGCCGGCGGACATCGTGCCGACGCGGCTCGATGAACTGGACGCGCGCGCGAAGGCACTTGCGGCCAGCCGGCCGACGCCCGCTGCGCCTGCGCCGGCGGCTTCCGCGCCGGCGGCTTCCGCGCCGGCTGCAACGCCACCGAAACGCTGAGCCGCCAGCCGGTCGCGCGAAAGGCCTCGGCTACACTGCGCGCCTTCGGGGCGTAGCGCAGCCTGGTAGCGCACTTGCATGGGGTGCAAGGGGTCGCGAGTTCGAATCCCGCCGTCCCGACCAGCGATGAAAAGGCCCGGTTGCTCGATGCAACCGGGCCTTTGTTTTCCGGTTCAGCGCGCGATCAAGGCACGAGCAGCTGGCGGATCGACATCAGCTCTTCGCGGATCGTGCGGTCACCGGCGGCGGGGCCGAGGTCGACGCGGTTCTTCGCGCTCGTACCGGCGACGACCGCGGCGGCCTGAAGCGCTTCGGCTTCGTCCTCTTCGACGCCATCGGGCAGCGACTCGGGTCCCGGCAGCTTCGACTCGGCGAGCCGGTTGCGCGCGCCGCTGATCGTGAAGCCTTCTTCATAGAGCAGCTCGCGGATGCGGCGCACGAGCAGCACTTCATGGTGCTGGTAGTAGCGGCGGTTGCCGCGGCGCTTCATCGGGCGCAGCTGGGTGAACTCCTGCTCCCAGTAGCGCAACACGTAGGGCTTCACGCCGCAGAGCTCGCTCACCTCGCCGATCGTGAAGTAGCGCTTGGCGGGGATCGGCGGAAGCGCCTTTTCCATTGCAAATCAACGGTGAGCAGCGAATGACTTGAGACTCTACTCGAAGTCGTCTCCGGCCGGTGTCTCGCCCTGGACGATGCTCTTGAGCTTGTGGCTGGCGTGAAAAGTGACCACGTTACGCGCCTTGATCGGGATGGCTTCACCGGTCCGCGGGTTGCGCCCGGGCCGCGGCGCCTTGCGGCGGATCTGGAAGTTGCCGAAGCCCGAAAGCTTCACGTCTGTGCCCTCGACCAGCCGGCCGTGGATCAGCTCGAAGAAGGCCTCGACCATGTCCTTCGACTCGCGCTTGTTGAGGCCCAGGCGCTCGAACAGCAGGTCGGCGAGCTCGGCCTTGGTGAGCGTCGGCGTCTCGATCGTCGGCAGCAGCGTCTTGTCCATCGGCTCCCTTTCTTGTTCTTCGGCGCCTCAGCCGCGCAGGCGCGCACCCACGCGCTCACCGAGCGACTGGACCACGGCCGCGACGGCCACGTCGATCCGCTCGTCGGTCAGTGTCTCGCTCTCGTCCTGCAGTTCGAGGCGCAAGGCTAGGCTGCGCTCGCCGTCGGCGAATTCGGCGTTCGCCTGCTTGGGGCGGTAGACGTCGAACAGCCGCGCACTGCGCACGAGGCCGCCGGTTGCGGCCGCCGCGACGGCCGCCGTCAAGGCCTCGTGGGTGACGGCAGGGCCGACCACCACCGCGATGTCACGCTCGACCGTCTGCTGCCGCGGCACACCGGCGAAGCTTGGCAAGGAGCCGGACTGCAGCGCGACGAGATCCAGCTCGAACAGCACCGGCGCCTGCGGCAGCTCGTAGGCCTGGCGCCAGCGTGGATGAAGCTCGCCGACCCAGCCGATCGCCGCACCGTCGAGCTCGACGCGCGCGCTGCGCCCCGGGTGCAGCGCCGGATGCTCGGCCGCGACGAAGCGCGCAGCGCGCGGCTCGAGCAGGCGTTCGACGTCGCCCTTCGCGTCGAAGAAGTCGACTGAACGCGCCGGCTCCGCCCACTGCAGCGGCGCCGCCTGGCCCCAGGCCAGCCCCGCCAGCCGCAGCGGCTGCGCGATGCCGGCGATCGAAACGTCGCCGGCCGGCGCCGCGCCGTCACGCAGGAACACGCGGCCGATCTCGAACAGCCGCACCCGCGACGCACGCCGCGCGAGGTTGAAACGCAGCCCCTCGACAAGGCTGCCGACGAGGCTCGTGCGCATCACCGCGAGCTGCGCGGCGATCGGGTTCAGCAGGCGGATCGGCTGCGCGCAGCCGTGCAGCTCGCGCTCCCAGCGTTCCTCGACGAAGCTGAAGTTGACCGTCTCCTGGTAGTCGAGCGCGGCCATCGCGTGGCGCAGCGTGTGCACGCCGCGTCGGGACTCGGAGCGCACCCGCGGCGTGATCGGCGCGAGCGGCGGCGTGTCGGGCAGCCTCGCGTAGCCGAGCACGCGGATCACCTCCTCGATCAGGTCTTCCTCGATCTGCAGATCGAAGCGCCAGCTCGGCGGCGTGACGGTCAGCGTGCCGGGCGCTTCGGTGAAGCCGAAGCCGAGCCGGCGGAACACGCTCGCGCACTGGGTCTGCGTGACCGGCATGCCGATGACGCGAGCCGCGCGGTCGACGCGCAGCGTGACCGGTTGGCGATCGGGCATGCGCGGGCGCTGGTCGTCCATCGGCCCCGCTTCGCCGCCGCAGATCTGCATGATCAGCGCGGTGATGTGCTCGATGTGATCGACGGTACCCGCCGGGTCGACGCCGCGCTCGAAGCGGTGCCCGGCGTCGGTGCTGAACCCGTAGCGGCGCGCGCGGCCCATCACCGATTCGGGCCACCAGAACGCGGCCTCGACGTAGACGTTCCGCGTGGTGTCGGAGACGGCGGTCGCCTCGCCGCCCATGATCCCGGCGAGCGACTCGACCTGGCGGGCGTCGGCGATGACCCCGACCTGTTCATCGACCGTGATCGTGCTGCCGTTGAGCAGCTCGAGGTGTTCGCCCGGGCGGCCCCAGCGCACGACGAGGCCACCCTCGATCTTGTCGAGATCGAAGATGTGCGACGGCCGGCCGAGTTCGAACATCACGTAGTTCGAGATGTCCACCAGCGCGCTGACCGGCCGCTGCCCGCAGCGCGCGAGGCGCTCGACCATCCAAGCCGGCGTCTGCGCCTGCGGGTTGACGTTGCGCACGACGCGCCCCGAGAAGCGGCCGCAGAGATCGGGTGCTTCGATGCTCACCGGCAGCTTCGTGTCGTGCGTCGGCGCCACCGCGTCGAAGCGCGGCGCAAGGAGGGGCGCGCCGGTCAGCGCGCTCAACTCGCGCGCGACGCCGTACACGCTGAGCGCGTGACCCAGGTTCGGCGTGAGCTTGAGCGTGAGGAGGTGGTCGTCAAGCTTCAGCCAGTCGCGCAGCGAGGCGCCGACCGGCGCGTCGTCGGCCAGTGCAAGCAGGCCACCGTGGTCGTCGGACAGCCGCAGCTCCTTGGCCGAGCAGAGCATCCCCTGGCTCTCGACGCCGCGCAGCTTGCCGAGCTTGATGCGAAACGGCTCGCCGCCCTCTTCCACCGGCGGCAATGCGGCACCCACCAGCGCGCACGGCACCTTCATGCCGGCGCGCACGTTCGGCGCGCCGCAGACGATCGAAAGCGGCTGAGCCGCGCCGACGTCGACCTCGCAGACCTGCAGCCGATCGGCCTGCGGATGCTTGGCGACCGCCCGCACGAGCGCGACGACGACCTTGTCGAACGGCGGCGCGAACGGGCGTCGCTCTTCGACCTCGAAGCCGCCCATCGTCAGGACCTCGGCCAGCTCGGCGCTGCCGATCGGCGGGTTGCAGAACTCGCGCAGCCAGGACTCGGGAAATTGCATGGTCGCGTCGGGTGCTCAGCGGAATTGGGAAAGGAAGCGCAAGTCGCCTTCGAAGAACAGGCGCAGGTCGCCGACGCCGTAGCGAAGCATCGCGAGCCGGTCGATGCCCGAGCCGAAGGCGAAGCCGATGTAGCGCTCGGCATCGAGACCCATGTTGCGGATCACCTGCGGATGCACCTGCCCCGAGCCGGACACCTCCAGCCAGCGGCCTTGCAGCGGGCCGCTGCCGAACATCATGTCGATCTCGGCGCTGGGTTCGGTGAACGGGAAGTAGCTGGGGCGAAACCGCAGCTTGAGATCGTCGGTCTCGAAGAAGGCCTGCACGAAGCGCAAGTAGACGGCCTTCAGGTCCTTGAAGCTGATGTTCTCGCCGACCCACAGGCCCTCGACCTGATGAAACATCGGCGAGTGCGTCGCGTCGCTGTCCACGCGGTAGGTGCGGCCCGGCGCGATCACGCGGATCTCCGGCATCGACGCCTGCCCGGCGTACTTGCGCGCATGCGCCTGCGCGTAGCGGATCTGCATCGGCGAGGTGTGCGGCCGCAGGTTCAGGGGCCGGCCTTCGGCGTCGTTCACGTCGACGTAGAAGGTGTCCTGCATCGAGCGCGCGGGATGGTTCTCGGGGTTGTTCAGCGCGGTGAAGCTGTACCAGTCGGTCTCGATCTCGGGGCCGTCGGCGACGTCGAAGCCCATCGAGCCGAAGATCGCCTCGATGCGCTCCATCGCACGGCCGATCGGATGCAGGCTGCCGTTGGCGGCAGGGCGACGGCCGGGCAGCGTGACGTCGAGCGCCTCGGCCTTCAGTTGCGCTTTCAGTTCGGCTTCGGCCAGCGCCGCGCGGCGCGCTTGAAGCTCGGCTTCGATCGCCTGCTTCAGCCGGTTGATCTCCGCGCCGCGCGTCTTCTTCTGCTCGACCGGCAGGCCGGCGAGCTCCTTCATCAGCTCGGTGACGGCACCGGCCTTGCCGAGAAAGCGCGCTTTGGCATTCTCCAGTTCGGCGGCGGTCGACGCGGCGGCAAAGGCTGCGCGTGCGGAAACGACGAGGTCCATGGACTGGTGCACGGGTCGGAGTAAAGAAAAAAAGGCCGCCCCCGAGGGTGACGGCCTTCGATCGCTGGATCGATGCAGCAGGCGCCGCGGCGCCTGCCCGACGGTCGATCAAGCCAGGCTGGCCTTCGCCTTCTCGACGATGCTGCCGAACGCGGCCGGATCGTTCACCGCCATGTCGGCGAGCATCTTGCGGTCGATAGCGATCGCCGCCTTCTTGACGCCCGCCATGAAGCGGCTGTACGTGACGCCGTGGCTGCGCGCCGCCGCGTTGATGCGGGCGATCCACAGGCGACGGAACACGCGCTTGCGGTTGCGGCGATCACGGTAGGCGTACTGGCCCGCCTTCATGACCGCTTGCTTGGCAATGCGGTAGACGTTCTTGCGACGGCCCCGATAACCCTTCGCGAGTTCAAGGACCTTCTTGTGACGAGCGCGGGCGGTAACGCCGCGTTTGACGCGTGGCATGGCTTATTCCTTCAACAAGATGAGTGGAGACGCGCGCGCCGGCTCACAGGCCCGCGAACGGCAGCATCTGGGCCATGTGGCCCATGTTGGTCTCGTGCACCGTCGCCGTGCCACGCAGGTGGCGCTTGTTCTTGGTGCTCTTCTTGGTAAGGATGTGGCGCTTGAACGCTTGGCCCCGCTTGACCGTGCCACCGGGGCGAACACGGAAGCGCTTCGCAGCGCTCTTCTTGGTCTTCATCTTGGGCATGACTGCTCCTTCTGCGTTGTTCCCGGAAGGCGTCGCGAACCGCTCGCGAGCTTGGGGCCTGACGGGGACTTGTTCGCCGTGCCGGCGACCCACCGGCACAACGTCGAACTCGAATCGTCTACTGCTCAGGCTTCACTGTTTCTTCCGCTTCGGCCCGAGCACCATGATCATCTGGCGCCCTTCGAGCTTCGGCATGTTCTCCACCACGGACACGTCGGCCAATTCGTCGCGGATGCGCTCCAGCAAGCGCATGCCGATGTCCTGGTGGGTGATCTCCCGGCCGCGGTAGCGCAAGGTGACCTTGCCCTTGTCGCCCTCCTCGAGGAAACGACGCAGGTTGCGCATCTTGATCGTGTAGTCGCCTTCGTCGGTGCCCGGGCGGAACTTGACTTCCTTGATGTCGATGACGTGCTGCTTGGCCTTCTGTTCGGCGGCCTTCTTCTGTTCGCCGTACTTGAACCTGCCGTAGTCCACGAGGCGGCACACCGGCGGATCCGCCGTGGCAGCGATCTCGACCAGATCGACGTCGTACTCACCGGCGAGGCGCAGTGCCTCTTGAATGCTGACCACTCCGAGGGGCTCGTTCTCGGGGCCGTTCAGGCGCACCTCCGGAGCCATGATTTCCCGGTTCAGCCGGTGCTTGCGTTCGTCGTTCCGAGTTCGACGGTCAAAGAAATTAGCGATGGTTTGCGTCCTTCCGGGCCTTGCGGCCTCGCTCGTTCAACACACGCGCGCCCTGGAGCCAGCACCCGCCGACGGCAAAAAACTCGCCAGCCTCGTCAGGCCTTGAGGCCGACGTCGCTGGCGAGCTGGCGGGAGAAGTCTTCGAGGGGCATCACACCGAGGTCACGATTCCCCCTGGCGCGCACCGCAACCGCGTTGGCTGCCTTTTCCTTGTCGCCCACGATCAGGATGTACGGCAGCTTCTGCACAGATTGCTCTCGGATTTTATAGGTGATCTTTTCGTTGCGTCCGTCGAGAGCGACCCTAACGCCTTGCTGGCGCAGCGTTTTCGCCACCTTCGCGGCGTATTCCGCCTGGGCGTCGGTGATGTTGAGCACCGCCACCTGCACCGGCGCCAGCCAGGCCGGCAAGGCGCCGGCGTGTTGCTCGATCAGGATGCCGATGAAGCGCTCGAAGCTGCCGACGATCGCCCGATGCAGCATCACCGGGGTCCTGCGCTCGCTCGTTTCGGCGACGTACTCGGCGCCCAGCCGCTCCGGCATAGAGAAATCGACCTGCATCGTGCCGCACTGCCATTCGCGGCCGATCGCGTCCTTCAGCGTGTATTCGATCTTCGGGCCGTAGAAGGCGCCGTCGCCGGGGGCGACAACGAACTCGCAGTCCGAGCGGCGCAGGCTTTCCATCAGGGCGTGTTCGGCCTTGTCCCAGCTCGCGTCGGAGCCGATGCGGGCCTCGGGTCTCGTTGCGACCTTGTAGACGATGTCCTTGAAGCCGAAGTCCGCGTAGACCTTCTGCAGCAGCGCCGTGTAGGCCACGCACTCGTCGAGGATCTGGTCTTCCGTGCAGAAGATGTGCCCGTCGTCCTGCGTGAAGGCGCGCACCCGCATGATGCCGTGCAGCCCGCCGGTCGGCTCGTTGCGGTGGCACTGGCCGAACTCGCCGTAGCGCAGCGGCAGGTCGCGATAACTCTTGATGCCCTGCTTGAAGATGAGGATGTGGCCGGGGCAGTTCATCGGCTTGAGCGCGTAGTCGCGCTTCTCCGATTCCGTCGTGAACATGTTCTCGCGGTACTTGTCCCAGTGGCCCGTCTTCTCCCAGAGGCTCTTGTCGAGGATCTGCGGCCCCTTCACTTCCAGGTAGCCGTTGTCGCGGTAGACCGCGCGCATGTACTGCTCGACCTGCTGCCACAGCGCCCAGCCGCGCGGATGCCAGAACACCGTGCCGGGCGAGTGCTCGTCGAGGTGGAACAGGTCCAGTTCGCGGCCGAGCTTGCGGTGGTCGCGCTTCTCGGCTTCCTCGAGGCGATGCAGGTAAGCCTGCAAATCCTCCTTCGTGCCCCAGGCCGTGCCGTAGATGCGCTGGAGCATCTCGTTGCGATGGTCGCCGCGCCAGTAGGCGCCGGCCACCTTCATCAGCTTGAAGTGCTTGAGCTTGCCGGTGCTCGGCACATGCGGGCCGCGGCAGAGGTCTTCGAAGCCGCCTTCGCGGTAGAGCGAGACGTCCTCGCCGGCCGGAATGCTCGCGATGATCTCGGCCTTGTACAGCTCGCCCTGCGCCTTGAAGTGCGCCACGGCCTCGTCGCGCGGCAGCACGCGGCGCTCGACTTTCTCGTCCTTCTTCGCGAGCTCCGTCATCCGCTGCTCGATCGCCGCGAGGTCCTCCGGCGTGAAAGGGCGCTTGTAGGAAAAGTCGTAGAAGAAGCCGTTCTCGATGGTCGGCCCGATCGTCACCTGAGCGTCGGGGAACAACTGCTTGACCGCATAGGCCAGCAGATGCGCGGTCGAGTGGCGGATGAGTTCGAGGCCGTCCGGGTCCTTCTCGGTGACGATCGAGAGCGGCACGTCCTGCTCGATGCGGTAGCTCGTGTCGACGAGCTTCGCCTCGCTGCCCACCCCGATGCGACCGCCGAGCGCGGCCTTCGCCAGGCCGCTGCCGATCGACGCGGCCACCTCGGCCACCGTCACGGGGCCGGGGTACTCGCGTTTGGAGCCGTCGGGAAGCTGGATCGAAATCATGGGCACCTCGAGAAAACAAAAAGCGCGGTGACGACCGCGCTTGAAGATGAGCAGAACGGGCTCAGGCCGCGGTCGAGCGATGCAGGTCGGCGATCGTCGTAGTTCGCGGTGTCATAACCCGTGCTGCCTTTCTGTCTTCTCGTGGATGGAAAAGAGGCCGCGATTCTAGGCGCGGCCCCGCTCCCGTCGCCGTCTCAGTGGAACTGCTCTTCCTCGGTGGAGCCGGTCAGGGCCTTGACGCTCGACGAGCCGCCCTGGATCACGGTGGTCACGTCGTCGAAATAGCCGGCGCCGACTTCCTGCTGGTGCGACACGAAGGTGTAGCCCTGCTCGCGTGCCTTGAACTCGGGCTCCTGGACCATGTTCACGTAGTGCTTCATGCCTTCGCCGCGCGCGTAGGCGTGGGCGAACTGGAAGGTATTGAACCAGTTGATGTGGATGCCCGCGAGCGTGATGAACTGGTACTTGTAGCCCAGCGCCGACAGCTCGTCCTGGAAGGACGCGATCTGCTTGTCGTCAAGGTTCTTCTTCCAGTTGAACGACGGCGAGCAGTTGTACGAGAGCAGCTTGCCCGGATGCTTGGCGCGCACCGCCTGCGCGAATTCGCGGGCGAAGCCGAGGTCGGGTGTGCCGGTTTCGCACCACACGAGATCGGCGTAGGCGGCGTAGGCGACGCCGCGGCTGATGGCCTGCTCGAGCCCGTTCTTCACGCGGTAGAAGCCCTCCTGCGTGCGCTCCCCGGTGAGGAACGGCTTGTCGTTCGCGTCGTGGTCGCTGGTCAGCAGGTTCGCGGCTTCAGCGTCGGTGCGCGCCAGCACGATGGTCGGCACGCCCATCACATCGGCCGCGAAGCGCGCGGCGATCAGCTTCTCGCAGGCCTCCTGCGTCGGCACCAGCACCTTGCCGCCCATGTGGCCGCACTTCTTGACGGCCGCGAGCTGGTCCTCGAAGTGCACGCCCGCGGCGCCCGCGGCGATCATGTTCTTCATCAGCTCGAAGGCGTTCAGCACGCCGCCGAAGCCGGCTTCGGCATCGGCCACGATTGGCAGGAAGTAGTCGATGAACTCCTTGTCGCCAGCCCCGACGCCGCGCGACCACTGGATTTCGTCGGCCCGCTTGAAGCTGTTGTTGATGCGGCGGACCATCGTCGGCACCGAGTCGTAGGCGTAGAGCGACTGGTCCGGGTACATCGTCTCGCTCGTGTTGCCGTCGGCCGCGACCTGCCAGCCCGAGAGGTACACCGCCTCGACGCCGGCCTTCGCCTGCTGCATCGCCTGGCCCGCGGTGATCGCACCGAAGGCGTTGACGTAGCCCTTCTTCGAGGCGCCATTGCACTGCGCCCACAGCTTCTCGGCGCCGCGCTTGGCGAGCGTGTGCTCGATCTGCACGCTGCCGCGCAGGCGCACCACGTCGGCGGCGCTGTAGCCGCGCTTCACGCCCTTCCAGCGCGGGTTCTCGGCCCAGTCCTTCTCGAGGGCGGCGATCTGCTGTTCACGGGTGGCTTGGCTCATGCGGGGCTCCGAAGTGATGAAGAGGACTGCGGCGCCGGAAGCGCCAAGACTTATGTCTTATAGAAGACTACAGGTTACCCCGCACGCTGACAAGGCTTCCGGCAGCCGATTGCCGCAAGTCGCCACGAATGTCGCGCGCCGGCAGCGTCATGCCGGCAATGCTTTCGCATCGCCGCAGCCCCGTTTCACGTCGTGAGGCGCGAACGGGCGCGCGGCCTTCGCCAGGTTGCCGGCCGATAGACCGCGACCAAGGCCGCCAGCGCAACCAGCGCGAGCACCCAGCGCAGATCCGCGCGCGCTTCGACGCGACGCGCCAATGCGGGATCCGAAAGCGCGTCGAGCAGCCGATCCGCATCGACGAGCCGGTGGTAGCCGAGCCCCGTCTCGCCGGCCAGCAGCTTCAGGTAGGGCTCGCGCAACGACGAGAGGTGCTCGCTGCCGGGCGTCGCGCCCAGCATCGGCGCTTCCTCGCCCGCGCCGTCGTCGACCATCTGCTCGCCCTTCACGCTGCCGCCGCGGCCGAGGCTGCGCGGATCGACCTGCAGCACCTCGTCGGCGCCCCACCAGCCGTAAGCACGGCCCTCCGGGTCGAGCTTCGGGATCCGCGCCGGCGTCATGCCGCCCACGCCGACGATCAGCCCCGGCACCGCGCGCGCCGCGCCGTCCTCGTCGGGCCGGAAGCGCGGGTTG
The DNA here is from genome assembly GCF_035762065.1 of Methylibium sp. Classification (GTDB taxonomy): domain Bacteria; phylum Pseudomonadota; class Gammaproteobacteria; order Burkholderiales; family Burkholderiaceae_C; genus Methylibium. Next base: position 78,643 of record NZ_DASTPW010000045.1, on the reverse strand, counting down.
ACCGGCGGCGCCTCGTGCCCGTCGGTCACGAACACGAGCGCCGGCTTGTCGGGCAGCGCCCTCGCGGTCTTGAGCCCGCTGTACAGCCCCTTGGCGATTTCGCTGTTGCCGTTCCAGGCCATCTGCGTGTCGATGCGGCCGAGCATCGCGATCAGCTCGCGCTGGTTCTCGCACAGCTCCACCGGCCGCAGCAGCAGGAACGAGCGGTACTCGGTGAACAGGCCGAAGCCGATGCGGCTGCCGCACGGCAGCCGACGCAGCGCCGCAGCGATCGCCTCGTGCGCGGCGCGGCTGCGGGTGATCGGTGGCGCGTCGCCCTGGCGCACGTCGGCGACTTCCATGCTCTGCGTCACGTCGATCATGAACAGCAGGTCCTGCTCGGTGGCGGTGGCCGGCACGCTCGGCCGCAGGAAGCACAGCGCGATCGCCACCGCCGCCAGCAGCAGCCCGCCGCGCGGGCCGGCGAGGCCGGCGCGGCGCAGGCGATCGGTCAGCGCGTTCACCGGCAGGCCCCCGGCGCGGCGTGGCGCCGCTGCGCTTGCTTGCGGGCCGCGACGTTCATGGCAGCCCGCGCGAGACGCCGCGCATCGTCGTCGCGGCGCGCTCCGCCTGCTCGGGCGGGCCGGCCGGCGAGGGATCGGCGTCGTCCGGATCGGGCTGGAGCCGCTGCGCGCGCTCGAGGTTGTAGCGGGCGTCCCAGTGCGTCGGGTCGTGACGCAGCACCTCGCGGTAGCCGGCCTTCGCCAGTTCGAGCAGCGGCAGCGCCTGGCCAGGCAGCGGCGAATCGCGCAGCACCAGCGCCTGGCGCAGCAGCTGGTTCGCGGCGTTGTAGCGGGCCGCCTGGCCGAGCGGCGTGTCGTCCTGCAGCAGCCGCCAGGTGTCGACCGCGGCTTCGCGGTCGCCGCGGAAAGCCAGCCGGCTCGCATGCGCGAAGCGCAACTCGGCGCGGCTGCCCAGCGGCGGCCGCTCGTCGATGCCGGCGGCGATCCGCGCGTTGTCGCTGCGCTTGCCGTGCAGCCGCCAGCCGTCGAACGCCGCAGCCAGCACCAGCGCGACGAGCAACGCGGCCACCAGCCGCAGCCGCAATCTCGGGCGCAGCACCGTCATCGTGCCTCCCCCCGCCAGCGGCTTCCCAGCAACAGCAGCACCGCCGCGAGCGCAACGGCGTAGGCGCCGGCGGTCAGGTCGCGCCGCGGCACCCGCTCGGCGTACGCGATCGGCAGGTTCTCGAGCCGGCCGACGTCGTCGATGGCGCGCTTCAGTGCATCGGGGCTCTCCGCCTCGTAGACCCGGTAGGGCGCGCCGGTCGAACGGAAGAAGCGGTCGAGCGACACCTCGGGCACCGCGTCGGCCGCGCCGCCCGGCGAATCGGCGCCCTGCAGCCCCGGGCTGCGCGCCGAGCGGATGTAGATCCAGTAGAGCGCGACCCGCTGCTCGCGCAGCCGCTCGGCGATCTGCAGCTTCGCGGCCGGATCGATGTGATCGCCGCCGTCGGACACCAGCAGCACGATGCGCGAGCCGGTGTAGGGCCGCCGGTCGAAGTAGGCCATGCCGTGCAGCAGCGCGGCGGCGATGTCGGTCTCGTTGAGACCACGGCCGACCTCGCCGGCCGCGATCGCGGCCTGCACGATGTCGGGCTTCCGGGTGAAGTCGAACAGGCCGATCGGCAGCGTGCTGAACAGCGCCATCGCGAAGCGGTCGTCCTCGCGCTTGGCCGCGAACTCGGCGAGGATGCGCCGCGCCGCCTGGCCCTTGCTGACGCGCTCGGCGTCGTCGGCCTGGTTGTAGGCGTACCAGGCGGCGGTGCCCGGCGTCGGGCCACCGGCGACGCGGTAGACGAAGCGCTCGTCCATGCTGCGGCTGCGGTCGAGCAGCAACACGATCTCCGCGCCGCGGCCCACGCGCTCGATCTCGTACTCGGCGCGATACAGCCCGGCCAATGCACCGACCAGCGCAGCGATCGCCGCCGCGCCTAGCACGCGCAGCAACCAGCGCAGCAGCTCCGAGGCGCGGTCGCGCGGCAGCAGCGCGAGCCAGGCGTGGCGCCGCTGCGCGCGGCCGTCGCCGAGCAGCGGCAAGGCCGCCAACGGCAGCAGCGCAAGCCACAGCGGCTGCGCGAAGCCGAGGCCGAGCGCGCTGGCAAGCGAGTCGAGATTCATGCCAGGCCCCGCTCGATCGCACGGCCGTGGCGGCACAGCGCGAGCAGCCGCGCCGCGTCGTCGCTCCCGCCGGGACCACCGGCAAAGAAGACCTGCTGCGAACGGCCGAAGAACCAGCGCAGCTCGTCGGCCAACGGCGCGTGGCGCGGCGACATCGCGACGAACTGTTCGACCGCGCGCGCATCGAGCACGCGGCCGGCGGTCGCGTCGATCGCCGCGTGCAGCGTGCGCCAGGCCTCGCGCAGCGCCTCGTCGTCGGCGCCTTGCCGCTGCAGCCCCCGCAGCCGGCGCAGCGCCGCCGAGAACGGCCGGTGCCGCCGCTGCCACCAGGCCCAGCCCCAGATGGTGTAGCCGAGGTAGACCAGCAGCCCGGCCGCGACGAGCGCGTAGGCCGCCAGCCGCAGTTGTTCGCCGCCTGTTTCGATCGCCGGCGGCGGCACGTCGGGCCGCAGGCTGCCCAGGCCCTCGCGCAGCGCGGCCGGCGATGGCGCCAGCGGCGTCACCCCGACCGGCGCGTAGTCGATGCGCAGCTCCTCGGTGCGCGGCTCGCCGGGAAAGCGCAGCACGAAGGCCGGCAGGTCCAGCACCCGCGGCGACTCGACAGCGCGAAAGACCTGGTAGCGCAACAGCAGCACGTGGCGGACGCTGCGCAGCCCCGGCCGGCGGCTGTGCCCGACCTCGCGCAGCTCGAACGACTGCCCGACGCGCCCCGGCTGCGGCAGCGACCGCTCGTCGAGCTTCAGCCGGCGCGGCACGTCGAGTTCGATGCGCCGCGTCACCACGTCGCCCACCGTGTGGCCGAAGGCGCGCGGCTCGTCGATGCGCACGCCGATGGACTCCGGCTCGGCCGCAGGCGCCGGCGCAGCGGAGGCCGCCACGAGCGCCGCGACCGAGGCCGCCACCCGCACCAGCGTTGCGAGCCGTCGCACTGCTGCCGCCTCAGACGAAATGCGCGGTGACCGCATCGGCGCGGTAGCCGTCGAACAGCTCGAGCGGATCGAGCCGGTGGCGGTCGAACAGCGCATGCAGCGCCGCACGCCGCTCGACGCGCGCCGCGTGCCAGCGCTCGCGCAGCGCCGGTCGCATCCAGACCATGCGCCGTGCGCCGCTCTCCGCGTCGACGAGGTAGGCGATGCCGTCGGCCGGCGGCGCGAACTCCTCGGCGTCCCACAGCACGACCGGCACCAGCTCGTGCGCGGCCAACGCGCCGAGCGATGCATCGATCGAATCGAGCGGCGCATGGAAGTCCGACACCAGGAACACCAGGCTGCGCCGCACCGGCAACGACGCCGCGGCCTGCCGCAAGCCGCCCGCGCCGCCCGCGGGCTCCAAGGCGCGCAGCCGCGCGGCCAGGGCCTCGCCGGCGCCGCGCTGCCGCGTCGGGGGCAGCGTCCACGCGGCGCGCACTTCGTCGTCGCAACCGACGAAGCCGAAGGCGTCGCCGTGTCGCCACGCGGACCGCGCGGTGGCCGCGGTGAAGTCGGCCAGCACGTCGAGCCGCCGCCGGCGGCCCTCGAAGCCCATCGATGCCGACAGGTCGGCCACGACCACGACCGACACCGCCTTGCGCTCGCTGAAGACCTTGACCTGCCAGTTGCCCGAGTGAAGCCCCAGCGGATCGCGCACGCTCGCGTGCAGATCGATGCGTCGCAGATCGCCTGCATCGGCCAGCGCGACGTGGCCGCGAAATTCGAGCCCGCTGTCCCCTCGCCGACTCCGATGCGCACCCGGCACATGCCCCGCGGCGAGCTGGCGCACGCGGTAGTGAAACTCCGCCGCCTCGCTCGAGCCGGGACGCGCGGTACGGGGTGAGCCCGACGCAGCGAATTCGGTACCCCGAGGCTGAGCGGGGTCGGGCTTACCCCGTGACACGCCAGCCGAGCGCCTCCGACTTTCGCCACCGAACAAGCCTTCGAACATCAAGGCGCCGCCACCTTTCCGACGATCCCGCCCATCAGCTCGCCGACGATCTCCCCGCGTCGCAACTCGTACACCGGCTGCAGGCAGAGCCGGTGCGCGATCGTCTCGAAGAACACCGCGCGCAGGTCCTCGGGCGTCGCGTAGCTGCGGCCGTCGAGCCAGGCCGCCACGCGCGCCGCGCGCAGCATCAGGCTCATGCCGCGGGGGCTGGCGCCGGCCAGCATCACCGAGCGCACGTCGGCCGACTGCAGCACGACGCCGAAGTGGCCGGGCTCCGAGGTCGCGCGCCACAAGTGCAGCGCGTAGTCGCGCAGCGCGTCGGAAGACTGCACGCCGTGCTGGATCGCCGCGGCCACCGTCGCCAGCTCACGGTAGGGAAGCATCGCCGCGGGCAGGCTCGCAACCAGCGCGTCGGTGTCGTGGAAGCGGGTGTCGAACATCAGCGCGCGCCGGTCGTCGTCGCTCGCCGGCGCGTCGACGGTGATCTCCATCATGAAGCGGTCGCGCGCGGCCGACGAGATCTCGAAGGTCTCCTCCCGCTCGACGCGGTTGCGGTCGGCGAACACCTGCAGGTGCGGGAAGTGGTACTCCCGGTTGAAGGCGTGCAGGCTGCGCTCGGCCATCACCCGCAGCAGCAAGGCGTGCACCTGCGGGCGGGCGCGGTTGATCTCGTTGAAGAAGAAGATGGCGAGGTCGTCGCCGTGCTGCGTGAGCGGGCCGGGGTCGATCTGCGGGCGGCCCTCGGCGCTCAGGTGCGTGTGGTAGACGAGGTCGTTCGGCATCAGGTCGATCGTGCCTTCGACGCGCCCGAAGGCGCCGCCGATCAGGTGCGCCACGCTGCGCAGCAGCGTCGTCTTGCCGACGCCGACGTCGCCTTGCAGCAGCACGTGCCCGCGCGCGAAGGTCGCGATCGTGATGAGCCGCAGCGCCCTCGCCTGCCCGATCACCGCGCGGGCGGCCAGCGACTCCAGCTCCAGCGCGCGGCTGCGCCAGTCAGCCAGCAGGCCGTCGTTCGAATCCATGCGTCTCCGTCGTCGTGCGTACCCGCGCCGAGGATGGCCGGCGCTGCGCCCGAGCACAAGCCGAGGGCTTTCCCCGGCCCTGCTCCGTCGTGCAACGCATGCGTGCGGCATGGCCGCTGCGCCGACCCGCTTCGCCGCCCCTCGTTCTGCGATTTCGTTATCTCGCACGCTCCTGCGGCTTTGCTTCGTCGCCGGCGCGCTCGACGACATACGTTCTCGACTACGGCAGGCGTCCCCATGTCGAGGGCTTGCTCGGTGTCAATCGACGACCGACCTGCCACGTCCTTCTCAACCTCTACGGCACACCATGGACAGAATCAGGTCGCGACCCTCTTCTCCGCAACCGTCAACCAGTCGCGGCACCGGCGCGGCCGATGCGGGAGGGCCCGCTTCGCAGCAGCTGCCCGGTACGACGATGCCAGGCTCGCCGCGGTCGCCCCGCGCCATGGCGCAAGGTGCGCAGGCCGACATGCCCGTTCGCCCGCGACGCCAGCGCGGCCCGCAGCTGCCCGAAACACCGATGCAGCAACGGGAGATGCGGCAGACGATCCGGGAGAACTCGCCTTTCCTGCTGAACGACATCGACGGCCCGGCCGCGCCGTCGATACGCTCGTTGACGCCGACCGAGGCCGGGGCGGGAGCGACCGCGACGGTCGACCTGGGCGCGGTCCATCGCAACTACCTGAAGGGCAAGGCACACCTCGCGCCCGATGTCATCGCCGCAGCGGTCGTCAAGGCCGACGGCTACGGCCTCGGGGCCACCGAGATGGCCAAGACGCTGATGGCGGCCGGCTGCCGGGACTTCTTCGTCGCCCGCATCACCGAGGCCGTGGAACTGCGCAAGGCGCTCGACGCCGAGATGCCGAATTCGTCGGGTCAGGTCGCCATCATGGTGCTCGACGGCACGCTGCACGGCGCCGACCCGTTGCTTCTCGTCCAACACGGCATCACTCCGGTGCTCAACAGCGTCGAACAGGTCAAGACCTGGAATGACGCGGCACGCCAGGTCGGCCGGCCGCTGCCTGCCTTCCTGCAGTTCGACACCGGCATGCATCGTGCGGGCATGCATGAGAAGGACGCCGAAGCGGTGGCGAGTGCGAACGACGAAATGCTGCAAGGGCTGCTGAAGAAGCGCGACGAGCTGCTTTCGCATATCGACGTGCAGTGCGTCATGACGCACCTCGCCTGCGCAGACGACGCCGAGACCGTGCCGGGCGCCGCGCCCGACGCCCCGCGCCGTGCCGGCGAGGCGAGCCGCAAACAGCTCGAGCGGTTCAACGAGATCGCGAAGGAGTTCCCAGGCGCGGTGCGGTCGCCGGGGGCTTCGACGACCGTGCTGCTGGAGCCGGAGTTCCACGGCGGGATGGTCCGCATGGGTGGCACTTTCCACGGGCAGGCGCCGTTCGCGGACATGAATCCCTACGAGAACGTGCTGACCCTCACTTCGACCGTGGCACAGACCCGCGTCGTGCCACCCGGCGGCGGCGTCGGCTACGGCCACACCTTCGTCGCTGAGCAGTCGACCACGATCGCCACCCTCCCGGAGGGCTACGCCGACGGCCTGCCGCGGGTGCCGGCGGGCAATCCCGGCCCTGGGCCCGACACCCGGCCGCAGGTTCTCCTCGCCGGCCAGGCGGCGCCACTGGCCGGGAAGGTGTCGATGGACATGACGACCGTCGACGTCTCCCGTCTCGATCCGGCACTGCATGCGCCGGGAACGCCCGTCACCTTGATGGGCAAGGACATGACGCCCGACCAGTTCGGCGCGATGTACGGCACCAATCCGTCGGAGACGCTGACCAAGCTCACGTCCCGCGTGCCGCGCCAATACGTGCCGTCCAAGGAGCCGCCCGTCGAAGCCGGACCGTCCCGCTTCGCATGGGGCGGAGCCTTGCGTCCGGCCGCCACCGATGACGTTTCGCTGCGCCGTCAGGCGATCCTGCATGCGCGCGACACCCGCCTCACGAAGGAGGCATCGGGCGCGGTGGCGACGGTCGATCTCGGTGCCATGCGGCGCAACATCAACGTGGGCATCGAGCGCCTGAAGGCGACGGGAACGGAGCCGGGCGTCGTGCTCAAGGCCGACGGCTACGGCTTGGGCGCCGTGAAGCTCGCCAAGGTGCTCATCGAGGAAGGCGTCAAGGACCTGTTCGTCGCGCGGCTGTCGGAGGCGATCGACTTGCGTCAGGGGCTGCGCAAGGAGATCCCCGCCATGGCCGACAAGGTGGCCGTGCTCATCCTCGACGGCATCCTTCCCGGTGCGGACACCGACACGATGGTCAAGCTGCGCCTCACGCCGGTGCTGAACAGCCTGGACCAGGTGAAAGACTGGAACGCGGCGGGCCGGCGCCACGGCGTCGCGCTGCCCGCGTTCCTGCAGGTCGACAGCGGCATGAATCGCGCCGGCATGCATGCGGACGACGTGCAGGCCCTGGTGGCAAACCAGGCGGAGCACCTGAGCCACATCAAGCTGCAAACCGTGATGACCCATCTGGCGAAGGCGGACGACGCCGTCGACGAGCAGCGGCCCGACCGCTCGCGTGACGCCGGTGCGCTCAGCCGCCAGCAGCTCGCGGCCTTCGAGGCGATCTGCGCCAACTTCCCCGGCGTGAAGAAGTCGCCGGGAGCGTCCACCACGCTTTTCCTCGAGCCCGAGTTCAGGGGCGACATGGTGCGCATGGGCGCGACCTTCCACGGCCAAGCCCCTTTCGACGCCGACTCCAACCCGCTGGAGCCTACCGTCAAGCTGGAGACGAAGGTGGCGCAGGACCGCGTGGTCCCGCAAGGCGGCTCCATCGGCTACGGCCACACCTACACGGCTCCGGAAGACATGCCGGTCCTGACGATCCCCATCGGCTACGCGGACGGCATGCCGCGCATCCCTGCCGGCAACCGGCCAGGCGACGCGCCGACTGCCGCCAAGGTCATCATCGACGGCGTGGCCGCGCCGCTGGTGGGCAAGGTGTCGATGGACATGACGACGGTGGACGCGCGGAACGTCCCTGAAGCGTCGAGGCGTGCCGGGACGCCGGTCACGGTCATCGGCGAGGGCGTCACGCCGGATCACTTCGGTGCGATGTACGGGACCAATGCGTCGGAGGTGCAGACCAAGCTCACCCGTCGCGTGTTCCGTGACTATGTCGACACCGGGCCGACCAAGCCTGTGGACACGAAGCCGTCGTCGAACGCGTGGGGCTCGCTCGAAAAACGCCCGGCTTGATGCGGTCGGCGTTCTGTTAAGGGGGCGGCCGCAACGCCGAACAAGAAACCGCAGGGTTACGATTCAGGCACGGTCGTTGCTCGCAACTGCGGTGCGGCCGTGCAGACGCACCCCAACAGGCTGACGAGACGAGTCGTAAAGGATGAGCGAGGAATCGATGGCAGATGCCTTGGGACCGGCAACGGCATCAAGGCCGAGACGAGCTTATGAGGAGCAGATCGCCGATCCGCGAACGCTTGTCGACCGGCTCGACGCCGCCTCCTCGGATCGAGCAGCAACCCGGGCCGACCGCGTGTCGCCCGTGGAGTTGCGCGTGGGCATCGTGCTGTGGCCGGGTTTTCCTCTGCTGTCACTGGCGGGTCTATGCGACGGCCTGCGCCATGCCGCCGACGTGGGCGACCAAAGCCGGCAGATGCGCTGCACCTGGGACATCCTCGGCCACACGGGCGACTGGGTAAAGGCCAGCTGCGGCATCCGGGTGCCGGTCGACCGCTCGCTATCGCAGCCCGGTACTTACGATTACGTCGCGGTCATCGGCGGGCTGCTCTCGCAAATTCAGGAGGCGCCGACGCACTACTCTCGTTTTCTGTCAGACACGGCCCAAAACGGCGTACCGCTGATCGGCGTCTGCACCGGCAGTTTCGTCCTCGCGCGTTTGGGCTTGCTGAAGGGCCATGCGCCCTGCCTCCATCCCTTTCATGTCGCCGATTGGGAAGCGCTGTACCCCGACGTGCCATTCACGACCAACGCGCATTTCGAGGTCAGTCATGACCGCATCACATGCCCCGGCGGAATCTCGATCGTCGAGCTCGCCGCCGAGTTGGTACGTCGCCATTGCGGCGCCGACCGCGCGGCGAAGGTCGTGCACCAGATGACGGTAAACGTGCAGGGCACGCCCACTCACGTCGCGCGCCGCCATGCGCTTGGCTACCAATCGAACGACCACGAGAAGCTGCGTCGGGCGATGGTGTTGATGGAAAAGAACCTGGTGACGCCGCTCGAGATCGCGGTGATCGCGAAACTTGTGGACTCGAGCAGCCGGCAACTGGAAAGAGTGTTTCTGGCGGAACTCGGCACCACACCGTCGGAGTACTACCGCAGCACACGCCTCAAATACGCCCGTTGGCTTTTGATGACGACCGACCTGCCGATTGTCAAGATTGCAGACGAAGCCGGTTTTTCCGATGCTTCGCATTTCATCCGACACTTCCAACAGTTCTACGGCACGACTCCGGGCCGGCTTAGGAAGGGTTTGCAAATGCCGCCGGCTCCGAGTTAAGGCCATTATCCGGTAAAGTAGCCGCACACCGCCTGGTTACGCCATTGACTTATCTTCCGCTGCAATGTTTGCGCGCCAGCCCTTGGTGCCAGGGATTGCATTATGGAATGCCGTAGCGACTCGGGAAGCGGATATTTTCTTTCATGTAGACGCTCATCGGTATGCGAAGGCGGTCATTGTCGAACCACTTTTTATAAATCAGCGCAAGTTCACCCGACTGCATAAGCCCGACCAACGTCTTGTCGACGATCTCGCGGAACGGCAAGTCGTTCTTCGGCAGCATGAACGCGTAAGGCTCAACAGTCAAAAAATTTCCGGCAACGGCAAGTTCTTCCTTCTTCTTTGCAGCGGAAATCAGACCGTACAGCAGCACGTCGTCCTGAGCAAACGCGGCAACCTCACCAGATTCCACCTTCTGAACACCGTCGACATCGTTTGCCACTAGAATCGCTGTCGCGTTTTGTTCCTTGGCGATTCGCAACACAATGTCCTGCGCGGTCGTGCCCTTCGTGACTGCGATCTTCTTTTTCCAGAAGTTTGCAGTGCGATCCGCCGTCACTGGTTTGAGTACCAGATAACGAACGCCAGTGTTGAAGAACGTGTAGGAAAAGTCGACGTCTTGCTGGCGCGCTACCGTATTCGTATTCCCGCCGCACTCAATATCGATTTCACCGGATTTGAGCAGCGGAATTCGCTGCGCCGCCTCGAGGGGTCGAAACTCCGTTCGTAGGTCGGGTCGGCTGATCGAACGCTTGATGTTCTCGATGACGCGCAGGCAAAGATCAATAGAGTAACCGACGGTCTCGCCTTTCTCGTTCAGGAAGGCGAAGGTACCAGGCGTTGGTATATACCCCACTTTCACCTTGCCGGTCCGCGCGATCCGCGTCAACGTCTCGCCGAGTGGTTGCGATTGAATTTGCGCGCCGACGGCCTGAGCACTGAGAAATAGCCCCGCGATTGCGATAACTACTGGCAGCCTGATCTTTCGCAGCATGAGCCCGACCTCACTTTTTTGCGTTGTGGTCAGCGTTGACGACGCGCTGTGGCGGACGGTTCGCGCGTCTGCCAACACCGATCACACACTCCGGCCGGACGTACCGCGTCACTGCCGGATCAATAAAAATTTCCCTGAGCATTAAAGTCGTTATTTTCAATCACCAACCCAAGACGAAACGCTCAAACTTTAGAAGTTGTGACGAACACCCAACCCAACAGTCTGAAAGGTCTCGTTGATCAGGCCTGGCACATTGCCAGTGCCAGCATACACCAGATTATTATTATCACCAGAGAAGTAGAAGGCATAAACAGCTGTGCGCTTCGACAGCTTGTACTTATAACCCAGAGTATATTGAAGATACTTGGTATCGACTACGGCACCCTTCCATCTGTCGGCGTATCCCACAGAAAGATGGAACTCACTCGGGCCCACGTTGTATTGACCGGTGAATGTCACCGCGTCGCGCTTTCCAAGGGTGCCGGCGCCAAGTCCAAACGCGCTGTTCGGAATGTTCTTCGCGTTGTCATGCTCATATGCGATTCCCAGCGCAACCGGCCCGAACGAATAGGACGCGGCCGCCGACACCACACTGCCTAGCGTGACATCGGAGGTGTTCCTGTACTGCGCATAGCCCGCTGCGACGTGCAGAGGACCTTGGTCGTAATTGACAACGCCTTCATAGGTTTTATTGACCACACCTTCGCTAGCCGCAGCGGTCAACGCGAAAGTGACCGGTCCAAACGCCGGGCTGGTGTACTCGACGGCATTGCTAGCGATAACACTACCGTTGATCAAATAGCTGCCGTATAGATTGTCTTCCGACGTCGTCCCCGTGTCATGGTTGAAGTTGCCAATATAATCAAGCGTGCTGTTGTACAGCGCGCTGAACATCCTGCCGAGCTTTACTTGCCCCAATGACGCGCTCTTCAGGCCGACGTACGACTCGCGACTGAACCCGCCTGCTCCCGAGCCGTCGTCAGAACCGAATCCAGCTTCTAGCTGGAAAAAAGCGTTCAAACCACCGCCGAGATCCTCAGTGCCGCGCAAGCCCCAGCGCGATGAGTTGTTGCGCATCACGGTCTTGTCGATGACGCCGTTGTCCTGGAATTCGACCGACGTGTTGACGCGGCCGTAGAGCGTCACATTACTTTGGGCCATCACGCTACCGGAGAAACCGGCAGCCATCACAACCGCAATCGCCATTTTGTTCATCTGTATTCCCTGTCGAGTTGAGCCTGCCGTACTTGGTCGGCAAAACATTTGTTTGGCTGAAGCGGAGCCAGCGCTAGTAACACGCAAAGGTATTATTGGATCAACCTGAAGCAGCAACACCGAACCATAAAATCGGCTTCAATGCCGCTCAAGATCCTGATCGAGGCCGCATAGATGCTTGAGCGACACGTACTGCGCGCAGCTTGATCATGGATAATCGCTGCGTTTTGGTGACTTTACCGATGCAAAGCGGCCAAGGGGGCCGCTAGCCCCCTTGAAAAATTCACTTGCAGCTCGGAAGCTTCCAATCCGCCGGGCGATCAACGCCTGCGCGGGAGTTCTGACCGACCGGCACGTACCAGACGTCTTGAACCAGCCCGTAGGTCTTGCCGATCTTACGGAGTTCGCAAGACTGCCAGAGCTTGGCAATTTCGGCGTTGACCTGCTTAGCCAGTTCGGCGTTGTCCTTGTGAATGCCAAAGACGACTTGGCCGAGCCCCGTGAGCAACGGAAATTCAGGCGAGTTGTCGGTGAAGGCGTTGAACTTGATATTCCATTGCGGATTGCGCGAGATGGCGTACTGCATCACCGGAGGATCGCCGATGACGGCATCGATCCGCCCGGCCAGAAGGTCACGCACAGCTGCGTCGGAAGTGTCGTACAAGGACAACTGCAGACCGTTGATCTTCCGCAGCTCGGGAATGAAGGAAAAGCCGGTGATCGTGCCGACCTTCTTGCCTTCGAGATCCTTGAGCTTGCTCCAGTTGTTTTTGTCGGCCTGCGTAATGCCGTTCTTGAAGTAGTGGATGGGATCGCTCAGCGCCATGATCTTCGAGCGCTGTTCGGTCCAACCCATCGTGCCGGCCATGATGTCGACGCGCTTGGATTGCACGGAGGCGATCGTGCCCGACCACTCCATCAAGGCCGGCTTGACCTTCAGCTTCAGTGATTCGGCGATCTTCTGGAGAATTTCGCCGTCGTAGCCCACCATCTTGCTGTCCTGATAGCCGGTGCCGGGCATGTCACCTGAAAAAGCAATTGTGAAGTTCCCTTTGTCGACAGTCTCCAGCGATTGCGCGGAAGCGCCGCTGGACACCGCGCACAGGGCCGTGAGCATCGCAAACGAGGCGGCGACGCATGACTCTCTAATCGACATTCGTATCTCCTGATCGTGTTGGTTCCGGTCGGAACGGAAGCGAATGTAGGTATGCGGCGGGCCCGGAAATTGGAGGCGCTGCCACTGCGGTTGAACGTTTGCGACTACTGGGGAAAGCACTTGGTGCTTCGGATGGGCGGCAAGCGCCGCGCAGCAAGCCTCACGGACTCAAGCGACCGGTGCCGCCCGACCACCGAAGTCGTGGTGCGAAAAAGCGCAGTCGGGCGGTTTGAACTCGCAAGCTCAGCGAACCAAGAATGGTCTCGGAAGCGGCTCCGTCGCCAGCAGTCTGGGCGACTCGGTCAACAGCGCCGACCCGCCGACCAGTAGACGCTGTCCGCGGCGATCCAAGCTGCCCCACACCGGCATGGCGGCATCGCAACTCTGGCCGGCTCCCGCCGTCAGCGCATACGGTCTCGACCGCTCACACCTCGGACGAAATGTGTCCCGCCACCAGTTGTTCGACGAGCTTGGCACTGCCCGCGGCAAGCGTCAGCCCAAGCCCGCCGTGTCCGGCGTTGATGATCAGGTTCGTGCCGGGAACGGCCCGGATGATCGGTAGCGACGTCGGCGTCGCCGGCCGCAGGCCACTCCACGGGCTGTTCGGTTCGAGGTTGCACACGCCTGGATAAAGCTCCTCGAGGCTGCGTGCCAGCGTCGTGGCCCTCGCTTGCAGCACCGTGTTCTCGTAGCCGTCGATCTCGGCCATGCCCGCAACGCGCAGCATGCCGCCCACCGGCGCGTAGACCGTCTTCTGGCCCAGGTGAGTGACGCTGACCTTGGGGCGGCGCTCGCCACGGAAACCCAGGGTCAGGCTGTAGCCGCGGATGGGATAGATGGGCAGATGCAAGCCGAATGTCGAGGCCAGCCTTGCGGCTTGCGGGCCGGCGGCGAGCACGAAGGCATCGGCGGACACCTCAGACGCAGACGTCCGCACCGCAGCGATCGCGCTGCCTTTGCGCCGCAATGCTTCGACGCGCTCTCCGAACAGCGTCGTGCCGCCCAGGGAACGCAGACTTCTTACGAGCTCGCCGCAGAGGAGCCGCGGGTCGGCGACACATTCGCCGGGCGTCCAGACGCCACCGACGAAGGGCGCCGCGCTGCCGGACAGCGCGGGCTCGATGGCAAGGCATTCCGACCGGCCGACGACACTCTGCTCGGACCCGAAGGACGCCTGGAGGCGCACCTGGGCCTCCTGGCGCCGCAGCGTCGCCGTATCCGGGCAGAGCACCAGCTTGCCGTTGCGGGCGAACGAGAACTGCCATGCTTCGGTGCGCATCCAATCGTCGAGCGTTTCGCGGCTCGAGCGAGCGAGTTCCAGCAACTGCCGGGTAGCCCGCTGCACCTGCGTCTTGCGGCAAGCCATCAGGAAGCGGGCGCCCCAGGCCCATTGCCGCCAGTCGGCGCGCAACCGAAAACGCACCGGCGAGGCTCTGCTTAGGAGCAGCTTGGGCAGCGCGCGCAGCGTCGCCGGCGATGCGAACGGCTCGACGTAGGCGTAGCTGAGCTGGGCACCGTTCGCAGCGCTCGTCAGCATGCCGGGTGCGGAACGCTCGTCCACGAGGGTGACGCGATGGCCGGCTCGGGCCAGCTGGTAGGCGGTGGCGCAGCCGACGATGCCGGCGCCGATGACGCAGATGCGACTCATGCGGCGCCCGCGCCTCCCCGGCGCGCCCGATCGACCGCGAGCATCGCGGTCGCGACGTCGGCAAGGCCGACGCCAACGGACTTGAAGACGGTGATGTCGTCCGGCGATGCCGGAGCCCAGCCCTGCTCTTCACGGTAGAGCGCCGGCAGATCGACGAGCTTCGCAAGGTCACGCCCCTCGACCCAGAGCGCGACCTCGCCGGCTTCGGTGAGGCATTGCGGCTTCCACTCGACGACGATGCGTGCGGCCCGCGTCATCGTCGCGTCATCCAGTTCGCGGTTCTTGGGCGTGCTGGTCCCGATCGCGGAGACGAAGGCGCCCGGCGCCAGCCAGCGGCCGTCGAACACCGGGCTCGCCGAGCGCGTCGCCGTCACGACGATGTCGGCGTCGCGCACCGCCGACTCGGCCGACGCCATGCGAACGCGAGCCCCGCTGGCCGCCTGCAATTCCTCGCACCAGGACGCCGGCGCGGCCGGATCGACGACATGGATCTCCTCGAATCGAAAGCGCTCGACGAGGGCCATGGCCTGCGACCGACCTTGCAGACCGGCACCGAACAACGCCAGCTTGGCCGCCGCGGGCTTGGCCATCCGGCTCGCGGCCAGCGCCGTGATCGCAGCGGTTCGAAAGCGCGTCAGCTCGTTGCCGTCGAGCAGCGCGAGCGGTGTGTTGCTCGCGAGGTCGAACAGCAGCACGGAGAAGCTGAACTGCCCCGCGACGGTTGGATAGACCTTGACCCCGGCAACCTCGCGCGCCGCCCAGATCGCGCCCATCGTGCTCAGACGCAGGCTGGCGATGTCGGTGCGCTGGCGCGTATGGATCGCGGCACGATCCCGGGCGAGGTCGGCGAAAGCCTCGTCGAGCACCTTCACCACGGCGCTGAAATCGAGGATGGAGGCGATCTGGTGGTCAGTGAGGGTCAGCATGATCGAGAAGCGTGGAGTAGAGAGATGCGATGCCGGCGGCGCCGCTGCTGGCATGGCGGCGGCGCGGGAATCCGTGAGCCGGGTGCGTTTGCTTTCGAGCGGCCACGCACCGAACCGTCGTCAGGCGCTAGGCCAACCCCCGAGGCACCGCTTCGTGCCATGTCGTGGCCGCCTCGAACGCACGCGCGGCTCGCAAGACGAGCGGCTCGGCAAGCGGACGCCCGATGAACTGCACGGAAACCGGCAGTCCCTCCGGGGCGGAAAGCCCCGCAGGCACCGCCAGCGAGCACATGTCGAGCAGGTTGACGAAGCGTCCGAAGCGCGAAAGCGGCGTGGACAGTTCGTCGACCTCCGCCACCGGGATGGCGGTGATCGCGTTGGTCGGGAAACAGCAGACGTCGATGCCGTCCATCGCATCGAGCATGTCGCGGCCGGCCTTGTCGCGCAGCTTCTGCAGCTCGATGTATTGCGCGGCGCCGATGTCGCGACCCAACAGGATGCGGCGGCGCACGTGCGGGTCGAACTCGAGCTCTTTCTCGAACAGCTCGCCCAGGTTTGCGTAGCCCTCGGCGCTCATCAGGCTGCCGGCGATGCGCATGGATTCGGTGCAGCTTTGCGGCAACTCGCGCTCCACGAGCCGAGCGCCCATGGCGCGCAAGGTCTCCAGCGCCCCGTCGTACAAGCGCAGCACCTCCGGCTCGGCGAAGCTGCGCTCGCCCTGCGGAAGTACCCATACCCGCAGACCTTCAATACCCTGCTCGATGTGGTGCAGCACGCTACGCGTCGGCGCCTTCAGCGTGACGGGATCGTTCGCATCCGGACCAGCGATGACATCGAGCATCAAGCCTGCGTCGTGCACGGTGCGCGTCAGCACGCCGACGGTGTCGTGCGTGGGGCACAGCTCGAGCACGCCGTGGCGACTCACCAGGCCGCCGGTGGTTTTCAGACCGACGATGCCGCACAGGCCGGCCGGGATGCGGACCGAGCCGCCGGTGTCGGTACCCAGCGCCGCGGTGCAGAAGCCCGCGGCGACCGCGACGGCCGAGCCGCTGCTGGAGCCGCCCGGCACGCGGTGGGTCTCGAGGTCCCAAGGGTTCCAGGGCGTGCCCATGACCGCGTTGGTGCCCCAGCCGCCGAACGCGTACTCGACGGTCTGCGTCTTGCCGATGATCACCGCGCCGGCCGCGCGCAGCCGGGCCACGGCCGTGGCCGTGGTGGCCGAGATGCGCGGCGGTATCGCGAGCGAGCCCGCGCCGAGCTTGCGACCTTCGATTTCGAACAGGTCCTTCACGGCCACGGTCACGCCATGCAGCGGCCCAAGGCGCACGCCGGATGCCGTCATCTGGTCGAGCGCACGTGCGGCGCCGAGCGCCTCGTCGGCATAGACCTCGACGAAGGCGCGCAGCTGGCGATCGAAGCGCGCAATGCGCTCGAGCTGGTGTTCGACCAGCGCCAGGCTGGTGAACTCGCCTTCGCGGATGGCCGCGGCGATGTCGGCGATCGAGGAGTAGGTATGGATTTCGTCGACCTTCATGGTCAGCTCACCCCCACGGCCTGACGGCCGCGCGCGAGGCGCCTGGAAAGAGCGCGCGAAAGCATCGACAACGGGAACGCTGCCGCGAAATAGAACAGGCCCACCAGCAGAAAGATGTGCAGCGGCAAGAAGTACTCGCTGGCCATCGCGCGCGCCGTCAGCATCAGCTCGTCGGTGGCGATCAGCGCGCAAAGCGAGCTGTCCTTGAGCAGCGCGACGTAGCAATTCAGCAGCGGCGGCAGCATCACGCGCATCGCCTGCGGCAGGACGATCCACCCGAACACCTGCAACGGGTGCATGCCGGTCGCCAGCCCCGCCTCGCGCTGCCCCTTGTGCACGGCCGTCAGGCCACCGCTCAGGACTTCGGCGACGTAGGCCGCGCCCTGCAGGCCGAGCCCGAGGATGCCGGCCCAGTAGCCCGACAAGGTCAGGCCGAACGAAGGCAGCCCGAAGTAGAGGGCCAGAAGCAGCGCCAACAACGGCACGGCGCGGAGGAATTCGGAGAACCCGTTCGCCACGGCCCAGACGAGCCGGTTCTTCGAGCGCAGCATCAGCCCGAGCAGACAACCAAGCACCAGCGCGAGCCCGAACCCGAGAAGCGACAGCTCGATCGTCACGCCGACGGCGCCGACCAGGCGCGGCCACCACTCGTGGAGGTAGCTGCCATAGACCTCGAAGAAGTCGCTCATCGGCCGACCTCCAGCCGGCGGCTCATCATCGCGAACATCCAGCTCACCGGGAACACGATGCAGGCGTACAGCAGGATGGCGGCGCCGTAGATCAGTGGCGTCTGGAACGTGGAGGTGACGAGGTTGCGTGCGTAGAACATGATTTCCGGGGCCGCGATCGCCGAGGCGATCGACGTGTCCTTGATCAACTGGCTCGTGTAGTTGC
Organism: Methylibium sp.; assembly: GCF_035762065.1. Taxonomy (GTDB): domain Bacteria; phylum Pseudomonadota; class Gammaproteobacteria; order Burkholderiales; family Burkholderiaceae_C; genus Methylibium. The sequence continues at coordinate 60,676 of NZ_DASTPW010000045.1, read as the reverse complement.
CGATCGACGGCAGCGTCAGTCGCAGCATCTGCGGCAGCAACACGTAGCGCAGCGTCTGCATCGGCGTCAGGCCAGCGGCAAGGGCCGCTTCGCGCTGCCCGGCGTGCACCGCGCGCAGGCCACCGGCGAACACGTCCGACAGGACCGCGGCGCCCACCAGGCCGAGGCCGAGGATCGCGGCCGCGAGCGGCGAGAACCGGATGCCGACCGCCGCGAGGCCGAAATAGAGCAGGAACAGGTGTGCCAGCGCGGGCACGTTGCGCATCCACTCGACGTAGGCACCGATGGCGACACGCAGCACGCGCGAGCGGATGAAGACGATCATGAGCGCTAGCAGGAGACCACCGACGAGCGCGATCGCGGCCGCACCGCCGGCCACCTGCGCAGCCGTGACCGCGCCTGCGAGCAGCGTGCGCAGGATCGAGACGAAATCGAGCGTCATGGCGCCGACTCCGCAGCGCCCTCGCCGATCTGCCCGAGGAAGGCCCGCGTGCGCTCGTGCTGCGGCCTGCAGATGACGTCGCGGGCCCGGCCCTGCTCCACCACGTATCCGCCGTCCATGAAGATCACGCGGTCGGCCACGTCGCGTGCGAACCGGACCTCGTGGGTGACGAGGATCATCGAGCGCCCCTCGTCGGCAAGCTCGCGGATGACGCCCAGCACCTCGCCGACAAGTTCCGGGTCGAGCGCCGAGGTCGGCTCGTCGAACAGGATGAGCTTGGGCTTTTGCGCGAGGGCGCGGGCGATCGCCACGCGCTGCTGCTGACCGCCGGAAAGTCGCTCGGGATACTCCTTCGCCTTGTGCGCGAGATGCACCTTCTCGAGCATCTGGCCGGCCAGCTCGTAGGCCTCGGCGCGGCTCATGCCGGCCGCCTTCATGGGCGCGAGTGCCACGTTGTCGAGCACCGTGAGATGCGGCCACAGGTAAAACAGCTGGAAGACCATCGCGATCTCGCGCCGCTGCGGGGCGAGTTCGCGGTCATTCATGAAGCGGTCTCCGATGCGGCCGATGCGCTTGCCCTCGACCACGATGTCGCCGGCGTCGGGGCGTTCGAGGAAGTTCAGACAGCGCAAACAGGTCGATTTGCCCGAGCCGCTCGGGCCGATCAGCGAGAGCGTCTCGCCGCGCTTCAGATCGAAAGAGATGCCTTTGAGTACCTCGGCGGCACCGTAGCTCTTCTTGAGCCCATCGACGGTCAACAGCGCCTCTTGCATGACGACTCCATCAGGGTTGGATGCGAAAGGCATCCCATGACCCTGATGCTAGGTAGGTCGTCTTTCGGGTCATGGCAGAACGGCCCCGACGGATTGAACGGCAGCGACAGCTAGGGAAACCCCTGGGCACCCTCGCGCGATCGACGTTTCGGCGTCTTCGCAGGCCCTGACCCCTTTCTCTACCTAGACTGCGTTGTCAGCCGCCTTCTTGCAGGAGCGCTTCCATGAACGAGATCGACCTCGACGCCTACTGGATGCCATTTACCGCGAACCGGCAGTTCAAGAAGTCGCCGCGCCTGCTGGCGCGCGCCGAGGGCATGCACTTCTGGACGCCCGAGGGCCGCGAGGTGCTCGACGGCATCGCCGGCCTGTGGTGCGTGAACGCCGGCCATGGCCGGCCGAAGATCGTCGAGGCGATCCGCCGGCAGGCGGGCGAACTCGACTTCGCGCCGCCCTTCAACATGGGCCATCCGAAGCAGTTCGAGCTCGCCGAGCGGCTGGTGCAGATCGCGCCGGCCGGCATGAGCAAGGTGTTCTTCACCAACTCGGGCTCGGAGTCGGTCGACACCGCGCTGAAGATGGCGCTGGCCTACCACCGCGCGCGCGGCGAGGGCCAGCGCACCCGGCTGATCGGCCGCGAGCGCGGCTACCACGGCGTCAACTTCGGCGGCATCTCGGTCGGCGGCATGGTCGCCAACCGCAAGATGTTCGGCGCGATGCTGGCGGGCGTCGATCACATCCGCCACACGCACGACGCGCGCAACGCCTTCAGCCTCGGCCAGCCCGCGCACGGCGCGGAGATCGCCGACGACCTGGAGCGCCTCGTCGCGCTGCACGACGCGAGCACCATCGCCGCGGTGATCGTCGAGCCGGTCGCCGGCTCGACCGGCGTGCTGGTGCCGCCGCAGGGCTACCTCGAACGCCTGCGCGCGATCTGCGACAGGCACGGCATCCTGCTGATCTTCGACGAGGTCATCACCGGCTTCGGCCGCACCGGCGCGCCGTTCGCGGCGCAGCGCTTCGGCGTCACGCCCGACCTGATGACGCTCGCCAAGGGCCTGACGAACGGCTGCGTGCCGATGGGCGCGGTGTTCGCGAAGCAGTCGGTCCACGACGCCTTCATGAGCGGCCCGGAGCACCTGATCGAGTTCTTCCACGGCTACACATACTCGGGCCACCCGCTGGCCTGCGCCGCGGCGCTCGGCACGCTGGACACCTACGCCGAAGAGGGATTGCTGACGCGCGCCGCCGAACTGGAGCCCTACTTCGCCGAAGCCGTTCACGGCTTCAAGGGCAGGCCGCACGTGATCGACGTGCGCAACATCGGCCTGATGGCCGGCATCGAGCTGCAGCCGCGCGAGGGCGAGCCGGGCAAGCGCGCCTTCGAGGTTTTCCTCGACTGCTGGGATCAAGGCGTGCTCGTGCGCACCACCGGCGACACGATCGCGCTGACGCCGCCGCTCATCGCCGGCCGGCAGCACGTCGACCGGATCGTCGCGACGCTGCACGAGGCGATAGGGCGGGTCGCTTGAGTCGAGCCGCGATGCCGCAACGGCCGGTGGTGCTGGTGCCTGCGTGCAACCGCAGGCTCGGGCAGCACGCCTTCCACGTCGCCGGGCAGAAGTACGTCGATGCGGTGCGGCTCGCGGGCGCGCTGCCGCTGGTCGTGCCCTCGGCCGACGCGGCCGAGCTCGACGCGCTGATCGGGCTGGCCGACGGCGTGCTGCTGACCGGCTCGCCCAGCAACGTCCACCCCAGTCATTTCGGCGAAGCGGTGCTCGACGCCAGCCTGCCGCTCGACGCGGTGCGCGATGCCTGGACGCTGCCGCTGGTGCGCGCGGCGATCGAGCGTGGCCTGCCGCTGTTCGCGATCTGCCGCGGCTTCCAGGAGATGAACGTCGCGCTCGGCGGCAGCCTTCACCAGGCGGTCCAGGAGCAGCCGGGGCTGATGGACCACCGCGACCGCGACGACGATCCGGTCGAACGGCAGTACGGCCCGGCGCATGCGGTCGAGGTGCTGCCGGGCGGCATGCTCGAGCCGCTGTTCGGCGCCACGAGCTTCGAGGTCAACAGCCTGCATGGCCAGGGGGTGAAGCGCCTGGCCGAAGGCCTGCGCGTCGAGGCGCGCGCGCCGGACGGCGTGGTCGAGGCCTTCAGCCTGCCGGGCGCGCCGGGTTTCGTGCTCGGCGTGCAGTGGCATCCCGAATGGCGCGCGGCCGAGAACCCGGTGTCGATGAAGCTGCTCGGCGCCTTCGGCGACGCCTGCCGCCGCTACCGCGCGACCAGGACAACAACAGTGAGGTGATCCCATGGTGGCCCGCGACAGCTACACCTTCAGCGAGCTCGAACGCTGGCTCGACCAGCGCCGCGTCACCGAGATCGAATGCCTGGTGCCCGACCTCACCGGCGTCGCTCGCGGCAAGATCCTGCCGCGCGAGAAGTTCACCGAGGACCGCGGCATGCGCCTGCCCGAGGCGGTGGTCGCGATGGGCGTGACCGGCGAGTTCCCCGAGGAAGGGCCGTACTACGACGTCATCAGCCCGACCGACCAGGACATGCACCTGCTGCCCGACCCGAGCACGGTACGCATCGTCCCCTGGGCCAGCGACCCGACCGCCCAGGTCATCCACGACTGCTACGACCGCGACGGCAAGCTCGTGCCCTTCGCGCCGCGCTCGGTGCTGCGGCGCGTGTGCGAACTGTTCGAAGCCGAGGGCTGGAACCCGGTCGTCGCGCCCGAGCTGGAGTTCTACCTGGTCGCGCGCAACACCGACCCCGACGTGCCGCTGAAGCCGCCGATCGGCCGCAGCGGGCGCAGCGAGACCTCGCGCCAGGCCTATTCGATCGACGCGGTCAACGAGTTCGATCCGCTGTTCGAGGACGTCTACGCCTATTGCCAGCAGATGGAGCTGGGCGTGGACACGCTGATCCACGAGATCGGCGCCGGCCAGATGGAGATCAACTTCTTCCACGACCGGCCGCTGCAACTCGCCGACGAGGTGTTCTTCTTCAAGCGCACCGTGCGCGAGGCCGCGCTGCGCCACAACATGTTCGCCACCTTCATGGCCAAGCCGATCGCGGGCGAGCCGGGCAGCGCGATGCACATCCACCAGAGCGTCGTGAAGAAGAGCGATGGCCTGAACCTGTTCAGCAATGCCGACGGCACGCCGAGCCGGGAGTTCTACTGGTACATCGGCGGGCTTCAGAAGTACATCCCGGCGGCGATGGCGCTGTTCGCCCCCTACGTCAACAGCTACCGGCGGCTCGCGCGCTTCACCTCGGCGCCGATCAACATCCAATGGGGCGTCGACAACCGCACGGTGGGCATCCGCAGCCCGGTCGCGACGCCGGCGTCGCGCCGCATCGAAAACCGCGTGATCGGCGCCGACGCCAACCCCTACGCAGCGCTCGCCGCGACGCTCGCCTGCGGCTGGCTCGGCCTCAAGCACCGCATCGAGCCCAGCGCCGAGTGCAAGGGCGACGCCTACCTCGGCGACTACGCGCTGCCGCGCAGCCTAGGCGAGGCGCTCGCGCTGCTGCGCCAGGAAAAGGACCTGGCCGAGGTGCTGGGCGAAGGCTTCATCACCGTCTACACCGAGGTGAAGGAGATCGAATACGCCGAATTCATGAAGGTGATCTCGCCGTGGGAGCGCGAGCACCTGCTGCTCCACGTCTGATGGCCGCGCGCAGCACCCGGGAGTGGCAGGCCGCCGACGCGCGGCACTTCCTCCATCCCTTCACCGACTTCCAGGCGCTCGCCGCGAAGGGCGCGCGGATCATCGAGCGGGCCGACAACATCTGGCTGTGGGACAGCGAGGGCCGCAAGATCCTCGACGCGATGAGCGGCCTGTGGTGCGTGAACGTCGGCTACGGCCAGCGCGAGCTGATCGACGCGGCCACCGCGCAGCTCGAGCGCCTGCCCTTCTACAACGCCTTCTTCCAGACCGCGACGCCGCCGGCGATCGAACTCGCCGAACTGCTGGCGGAGCTGACGCCGCCGTCGTTCCGGCACGTGTTCTTCGGCGGCTCCGGCTCCGAAGGCAACGACACCGTCGTGCGCATGGTCCGCCGCTACTGGGATCTGCAGGGCCAGCCGCGACGCAAGCTGATCATCGGCCGCTGGAACGGCTACCACGGCTCGACGATGGCCGGCGCCTCGCTGGGCGGCATGGCCGGCATGCATGCGCAAGGCGGCTTGCCGATCCCGGACATCGCGCACATCGAGCAGCCGCACTGGTTCGCGCACGGCCGGCCCGCGGGGCTGAGCCGCGAAGCCTTCGGCATCGAAGCGGCCGGCTGGCTCCAACGGAAGATCCTCGAAGCCGGCCCCGACCGCGTGGCCGCCTTCATCGGCGAGCCGGTGCAAGGCGCGGGCGGCGTGATCGTGCCGCCCGCGAGCTACTGGCCCGAGGTGCAGCGCATCTGCGACCGGCACGGCGTGCTGCTGGTCAGCGACGAGGTGATCTGCGGCTTCGGGCGCACCGGCGCGTGGTGGGGCAGCGAAACGATGGGCTTCCGGCCCGACCTGATGACGTTCGCGAAAGGCGTCACCTCGGGCTACGTCCCGCTGGGCGGCGTGATGGTCGGCGAGCGCGTCGCGAAGGCGCTGATCGAGCAAGGCGGGGAGTTCGAGCACGGCTACACCTACAGCGGCCATCCGGTCGCCTGCGCGGTGGCGCTGGCCAACATCCGGCTGATCCGGCGCGAGGGCCTGGTCGAGCGCGTGGCGGAAGACGTCGGGCCCTACCTGGCCGAGCGCTTCGCCGAGCTGGCCGCGCACCCGATGGTCGGCGAGGTGCAGACCTGCGGCTTGATGGGCGCGATCCAGCTCGTCAAGGACAAGGCCTCGGGCGCTGCCTTCGCGCCGGAGCTCGGCGTCGGCATGGTCTGCCGCGGCCACTGCTTCGAGCAGGGCTTGATCATGCGGGCGGTCGGCGACCGGATGATCGTCGCGCCGCCGCTGGTGATCACCCGTGCGCAGATCGACGAGATGGTCGGGCTGATCCGCCGGTGCATCGAGCTGACGCTGGCCGATGCCCGCGCGCGCGGCTGGGTCTGAGGCCGCCGCCCACACTGGCTCCCTCTTCCTGCCTCACGCGGCGCCCACCGGGCGCCTTCCTCGCCATGGCCACCTCCTCCACCAGCATCGACTGGCGCGCCCGCGCCGCCTCGGCCCGCTTCGACGGCCGCGCCTTCATCGGCGGTGAACGCCGCGCCGCGCGCGACGGCCAGACCTTCGACAAGCGCTCGCCGATCGACGGCCGCGCGCTCGGCCCCGTCGCGCGCGGCCAGGCCGCCGACATCGACGCCGCGGTCGCCGCCGCGCGCGCTGCGTTCGACGACGGCCGCTGGGCGAAGCGCGCGCCCGCGCAGCGCAAGCGCACGCTGCTCGCCTTCGCCGACCGGATCCTCGCGGCCAAGGACGAGCTCGCGCTGCTCGAGACGCTCGACATGGGCAAGCCGATCCAGCACGCCCTCGCGGTGGACGGGCCCTCCGCCGCGCGCTGCATCGCCTGGTACGCCGAAGCCGTCGACAAGATCTACGACGAGATCGCGCCGACGGCGCCGAGCGCGCTCGCCCTGATCCAGCGCGAGCCGATGGGCGTGATCGGCGCGATCGTCCCCTGGAACTACCCGATGATCATGGCCGCGTGGAAGCTCGGGCCCGCGCTCGCGGCCGGTAACTCGGTGGTGCTCAAGCCCAGCGAGAAAAGCCCGTACACGGCCTTGCGGCTCGCCGAGCTCGCGCTCGAAGCCGGCCTGCCGCCCGGCGTGTTCAACGTGGTGCCCGGCTATGGGCACGAGGCCGGCGAGGCGCTCGCGCTGCACAGCGATGTCGATGCGATCGGCTTCACCGGCTCGACGCGCGTGGGCCGCAAGATGCTCGAGTACGCGAGCCGCAGCAACCTCAAGCGCGTCTACAACGAGCTCGGCGGCAAGAGCGCCTTCGTCGTCTTCCCCGACTTCAAGGACCTCGAGCGCTGCGCCAAGACGCTCGCCGGCAGCATGTTCTTCAACCAGGGCGAGAGCTGCAACGCGCCTTCGCGGCTGCTGGTGCACGCGAGCATCGCCGACGACTTCGCCCGGCGCGTCGCGGCGGAGGCGTCGAAGTACCGGCCGGCCGATCCGCTCGATGCGAAGACGACGATGGGCGCGCTCGTCGACGAAGGCCAGTTGGGCACGGTACTGGGCTACATCGACGCGGGCCGCGAAGAAGGCGCGACGGTGCTCGCCGGCGGCACGCAGGCGCGTGCCGACAGCGGCGGCTACTACGTCGAGCCGACCGTCTTCGACGGCGTGCGCAACGACATGAAGATCGCCCGCGAAGAGATCTTCGGCCCGGTCGTCTCGGTGATCCGCTTCGACAACGAAGCCGAGGCGATCCGCCTGGCGAACGACTCCACCTACGGCCTGCAGGCCAGCGTGTGGTCGAGCCAGATCGACCGCGCGCACCGCGTCGCGCGCGCGCTGCGCGCCGGCACCGTGCACGTCAACCAGTACGACGAGGACGACCTCACCGTGCCCTTCGGCGGCTACAAGCAAAGCGGCAACGGCCGCGACAAGAGCCTGCACGCCTTCGACAAGTACACCGAGCTGAAGACGACCTGGCTGCGCGTCGACGCGCAGTGAGGCCGATCACGGACCGATGCGCCGCGCAAGCGATCGGTCGGTGCCCGCGTTCGACGGGCGGCGCGGCCCCTACACTCGCCGCTCGCTCCGGGGTGCCACGCGCTGAGACGGCCTGACCAGGCCGAACCCGAGAACTTGATCCGGTTCGTACCGGCGAAAGAAGAGCCTCGCTACGCAGTGCTGCGGCCTCATGGGCCGCAGGCATCCCGGCGCAGCGGTCCTCCGGAGCTTTTGGTCCAGCCTCCAGGAGCGCACCGCGATGAACGCACCCGACACCTTCGAGCCGCTGCTCGCCTTGACGCGCGAGCCCTTCCCCGCATCGAGCAAGGTCCACGTGGCCGGCGCGCAGGCCGGCGTCGCGGTGCCGATGCGTGAGATCGCGTTGACGAACGGTGAGCGCATCACCGTCTACGACACCTCCGGCCCCTATACCGATCCGCGCATCGCGATCGACGTGCGCTCGGGCCTGCCTGCACTGCGCGCCGCGTGGATCGAAGCCCGCGGCGACACCGAGGCCTACGCCGGCCGCGAACGCCAGGCGATCGACGACGGTCAGCGCCGCATCGACGGCGGCGACCGCATCGACGCGCTGCGCTCCGAAGCCGGTGGGCTGCAGCGCACGCCGCGCCGCGCCACGGCCGGCGGCAACCGCAGTGGCAACGTCACGCAGATGCACTACGCCCGCCGCGGCATCGTCACGCCCGAGATGGAGTTCGTCGCGATCCGCGAAAACGGCCGGCGCGAATGGATGCGCGAGTACCTCGGCGACGCCGAACGCGAAGCCCGCCTGCGCGGCGACCCGCGCGGCGCGCGCATCCCTGAGACGATCACGCCCGAGTTCGTGCGCGACGAGATCGCACGCGGCCGCGCGATCCTGCCCGCGAACATCAACCATCCCGAGGTCGAGCCGATGGCGATCGGCCGCAACTTTCGCGTGAAGATCAACGCGAACATCGGCAACTCGGCGCTCACGTCGAGCATCGAGGAAGAGGTCGAGAAGCTCGTCTGGGCTATCCGCTGGGGCGCGGACACGGTGATGGACTTGTCCACCGGCAGGAACATCCACACCACGCGCGACTGGATCGTGCGCAACTCGCCGGTGCCCATCGGCACGGTGCCGATCTACCAGGCGCTGGAGAAGGTGGGCGGCGTCGCCGAAGACCTGACGTGGGCGATCTTTCGCGACACGCTCGTCGAGCAGGCCGAGCAAGGCGTCGACTACTTCACCATCCACGCGGGCCTGCGCCTGGCGTTCATCCACCTCACGACGAAGCGGCGCACCGGCATCGTTTCGCGCGGGGGCTCGATCCTCGCGAAGTGGTGCATCACGCATCACAAGGAAAACTTCCTCTACACGCACTTCGAGGAGATCTGCGAAATCATGCGGGCCTACGACGTGAGCTTCTCACTCGGCGACGGCCTGCGCCCCGGCAGCGGCGCCGACGCGAACGACGAGGCCCAGTTCGCCGAGCTGCGCACGCTCGGCGAACTCACGCAGGTGGCGTGGAAGCACGACGTGCAGACCATGATCGAAGGCCCGGGCCACGTGCCCATGCACCTGATCCAGGCCAACATGGATGAGCAGTTGAAGCACTGCCACGAAGCGCCGTTCTACACGCTGGGGCCGCTGACGATCGACATCGCCCCGGGCTACGACCACATCGCCAGCGCGATCGGCGCCGCGATGATCGGCTGGATGGGCACCGCGATGCTCTGCTACGTGACGCCGAAGGAGCACCTCGGCCTGCCCGATCGCGACGACGTGAAGCAAGGCATCGTCGCCTACAAGATCGCCGCGCACGCGGCCGACGTGGCCAAGGGCCACCCCGGCGCCCGCGCGCACGACGACGCGATGAGCCGCGCGCGCTTCGAATTCCGCTGGCGCGACCAGTTCGCGCTCGCGCTCGACCCCGACACCGCACGCGACTTCCACGACGAGACGCTGCCCAAGGACGCGTCGAAGGAAGCGCACTTCTGCAGCATGTGCGGCCCGAAGTTCTGCTCGATGAAGATCACGCAGGACGTGCGCGCCGCCATCCCGATCGCCGAAGACCGGGCTCCGCGGTGAGGGTCGGCATCGCCGGCGCCGGCCTGCTGGGCCGGCTTCTCGCGTGGCGGCTCGCGAACGCGGGGCATGCGGTGCAGGCCTTCGATCCGGCCGCGGATGCGCGGGCGCCGGCAGTCGGCCGCATCGGGCCAGGCGCGCCGCCGCATGCCGCCGCTTTCACCGCGGCCGGCATGCTGAGCCCGCTGGGCGAGCTGGAGCACGCGGCGCCCGGGATCGCCGGACTCGGCTGGCGCTCGCTCGCACGCTGGCGCGAGATCGCTTCGGCCCTGCAGGCGCCCGCGCTGCTGCGCATGAACGGCAGCCTCTTCGTCGCGCACCCCGGCGATGCGGGCACCGAGCAGCGCGTGCTCGGGCGCGTGCAGGCGGGCGCGGCTGCGCTGGCACCGGCGCTTCGGCCGCAGCGCCTTTCGGCCGACGAACTCGCCGCCCTCGAACCCGCGCTCTCGCCGCGCCTGCACGCATGGCACCTCCCGGGCGAGGGGCAGCTGCTGCCGCGCGAGCTGCTCGAAGCGCTGTGCGCCGCGGCCCCTTCCGTGCGCTGGCACTGGAACCGGCGGGCCGAGGCGGTCGAGCCCGGCGCGCTGATCGTGAACGGCGAACGGCTGCGCTTCGATCTCGCGATCGACACGCGCGGCCTCGGCGCGCGCGACGCGCTGCCCTTGCGCGCGGTGCGCGGCGAACTGCTCTGGCTGCACGCCCCTGGCGTGCCGCTGGGCCGGCCGCTGCGGCTCGTGCATCCGCGCCTGCGCGTCTACCTCGTGCCGCGGCCGGGCGACATCGTCGTCGTCGGCGCGAGCGAGATCGAAAGCGAGGACCGCTCGCCGGTGAGCCTGCGCACCGCGCTGGAGCTGATGGCGGCGGCGCACAGCGTGCTGCCCGAGCTGGCCGAGGCGCGCGTCGTCCACATGGAAACCAACCTGCGCCCCGCCCTGCCCGACAACGCACCGCGCGTGCATGCCGAGTGCGGCCTGCTGCGCATCAACGGCCTGTTCCGCCACGGCTGGCTGGTCGCGCCGGCACTGGTGGACGACGCGCTGGAGGCGATCGGCGATGGATGAGGTGCGCATCAACGACCGCGCCGTGCCCTGGCGCGAAGGCCTGGACCTCGCGCAGGCGCTCGATGCGCTCGGCATCGAGGCGGGCCGCGTCGCGACGGCCCTCAACGGCGACTTCGTCGCGCGCGAGCGCCGCGCCGCGACGCTGCTCGCGCCGGGCGACGCGGTCGCCGTCTTCGCCACCATCGTCGGAGGTTGACCCGCATGCGCGACGCATGGACCGTCTACGACACGCCGCTCGCCAGCCGCTTCCTGCTCGGCAGCGCCGGCTACCCGTCGCCGCAGGTGCTGCGCGATGCGATCGCCGCTTCCGGCGCGCAGGTCGTCACGCTGGGCCTCAGGCGCCTGCACCTCGGCCACGGCGGCGACGCCGACGCGTTCGTGCGCATCGTGCAGGCCAGCGGCGCGCGGCTGCTGCCCAACACCGCCGGCTGCCGCACCGCGCGCGAGGCGATCGCGCTCGCGCACATGGCGCGCGAGCTGCACGGCACGCGCTGGATCAAGCTCGAGGTCGTCGGCGACGAGCACACGCTGCAGCCCGACCCCTGGGAGCTGCTCGCCGCCGCGACGAAGCTCGCCCACGACGGCTTCGACGTCTTTCCCTACTGCACCGACGATCTGGTCAGCTGCCAGCGCCTGATCGACGTCGGCTGCCGCGTGCTGATGCCCTGGGGCGCACCCATCGGCTCCGGCCAGGGCCTGCTGAACCCCTGGGCGCTGCGCACGCTGCGTGCGCGCCTGCCCGGCGTGCCACTGATCGTCGATGCCGGACTCGGCGCGCCTTCGCATGCGGCCCAGGCGCTGGAGCTGGGATGCGACGGCGTGCTCGTCAATTCCGCGGTCGCACAGGCGGGCGATCCGGTGCGCATGGCGGCTGCGTTCGCGCGCGCGGTCGAAGGCGGCCGCGCGGGCTACGAGGCCGGGTTGATCGCGCCGCAGGCTTTCGCGGTGGCGAGCACGCCGGTCGGCGGGCGCCCGTTCGTCGTCGGATGAAGCCGCCGATCGTCTGGAGCGTCGCCGGCCTCGACAGCGGCGGGGGCGCCGGCCTCGGCGCCGACCAGCGCATGGCCGAGGCCTGCGGCGTGCACCTGTGCCCGGTGGCCGCGGCGCTGACGGCGCAGAACAGCGTCGCGGTCGAGCGCGTGCAGGCGGTCGAGCCGGCGATGCTCGAAGCGCAGCTCACCGCGCTCGCAAGCGATCTGCCGCCGGCCGCCGTCAAGACCGGCCTGCTCGGCAGCGTGGAGAACGTGGCCGTGCTCGCGCGCTGCATCGACCGACTGCGCGAGCGCGACCCGGCCTTGCCCGTGATCGTCGACCCGGTGCTGCGCGCATCCACCGGCGCGGCCTTCGCCGACGAAGCGCTGATCGCCGCCTACCGCGCGCACCTGGTGCCGCGCGCCAGCGCGATCACGCCGAATCGCGCCGAAGCGACCCGGCTCGCCGGCCCGGTCGCGGGCCCCGCGGACCTGCCCGCGCTTGCGCGTGCGCTGCAAGCGATGGGGGCTGCAAGCGTGTGCATCACCGGCGGCGACATCGAGGAGCCCGAAGCGGCCGAAGCCCTCGACTGGCTTGTGACGGCGCAGGCCCGCGGCTGGCTCGCCGCCGAGCGCGTCGCCACGGCGCACACCCACGGCAGCGGTTGCAGCTTCGCCAGCGCATGGGCTGCCGCCGCGGCACGCGGCTTCGTCGATGCCGATGCCGCCGTGATCGCGAAGATGGCCGCGCAGCATGCCGTGCGGCGCGGCGAACCGTTGGGCGCGGGCGCCGGCGCAGTGCGCGCGGAGGCCGGCTTCATCTTGGGCCGCCTGCCGCGGCTGTCGCTTGATGCGGCGCCGATCGAAGCGACCGTCGAGGCAGGGGCAAGGCTTGCAAGCCGCTTCGAGCCGGGCCTGTACGCGATCGTCGACAGCGCCGAAGCAGCCGAACGCGTCGTGCGGGCGGGCGTGCGCACGGTTCAGTTGCGGATCAAGGCACCGAACGACGCGCAGGCCTTGCGCACGGCGATCGTCCGCGCGCGCGTCGCGACCCGCGCCGCGGGCGCACGGCTCGTCGTCAACGATCACTGGGCGCTGGCCATCGAGCTCGGCGCCGACGCGGTGCATCTGGGCCAGGAAGACCTGCTGGCGCTCGACGCTGCACAGCGCCGCGCGCTCGCTGCTGCGCGGCATGCGGGACTGCGGCTGGGCATCAGCTCGCACAGCCTGTGGGAGCTGTGCCGCGCCCTCGCCTTGCAGCCTGATTACGTCGCCTGCGGCCCGGTGTGGCCGACGACGACGAAGGCCATGCCCTGGCACAGGCAAGGCCTGGGCAACCTGGGCTGGTGGGTGCGTGCGGCCGGGGTGCCGGTGGTCGCCATCGGCGGCGTGCTGGCGCCGGCTCAAGCGGCACTGGCGGCGCGCTGCGGCGCGGCAGGCGTGTGCCTGGTGCGCGCGATCAACGTGGATCCGTCGAGCAGCGTGCCTTGCTTCGCCGCGGCATGGCACGAGGGCCGCGCGGCCGAGCCGATCCCTGCTCCGTCGTGGCCGGTGCCCAGCCTTCCGCGTGCTCAGGCCAGCAGCTGAGAGGCCGGCCTGGGGCTCTTCAATGGCAAGCCGCCGAAAGGCGTGTGCACCGGATGCAGTCCGGCCGCGACGTCGCCGGCCCACAGTTCGTCGAGGCGGCGAAACCGCCAGGTGGCGTTCGATTCCGCGCTCACGATCGCCTCGGCGGACGCGCCCGGGCGGATCTCGACGATCTCGGGAGGCATGGGTTGCCCCGTACGCAGGCAGTAGAACGCCGTGACCGACAGGGGCGATGGCTGGCCGCGCCGGCTTGCGCCGCCCGCCGACGCATTCACGACGCCCAGTCGCTCGGAACGCAGGCGCACGAGCGAGCCGATGGGGTGGTCGCCCATCAGGCGCTTGAACGCCTGCATCACGCACGCGTCGAACTGGCCGTCTTGCGTCCACGTCGCCATGGCCCGCATCGCGGCCACCGGATCCCAGCCGTCCTTGTAGGGGCGGTTCGAAGTGACGGCGTCGTAGACGTCGCAGACGGCGCCCATCCTCGCCAGCAAGGAGATCCGAGGGCCGTCGAGGCGATCCGGATAGCCGCGGCCGTCGGGTCGCTCGTGGTGGTGGCGCGCGACGCTCCTGACGCCCGTGCTCAGGCCGGCGGTGGCCTCGAGCGCGTCGAAGCCCAGCTCGGGATGGCGGCGGACGACGGCGAATTCATCTTCCGTCAGCCGGCCCGGCTTGGCGAAGACGTGTGCCGGCAAGAAGGCCTTGCCGATGTCGTGAAGCAACCCCGCGAGCGCGGCTTCGCGTCGCTGTTTTTCGTCGAGCCGCATCTCGCGAGCGAGGCAGGCCATCAGCACACAGACGGCCACCGAGTGCATGCACGCGTAGTCGCGGTGCGCTTTCAGCCTGACGATGCTCGGCAGACAGGCCTCGTCGCCCTCTAGCGACGCGAGCAAGCCGCTCACGGTTGCCTCGGCCAGCGCCAGCGGGAGAGGCTCGCCGTGCGCCGCCTTTTCGAACAAGACCTCCACCTGCGTCAGTGCGGTCCGCGCCTCGGCATGGGCGCGGGCAAGCGACCCGGCCATCGGCACTTCCGCCGAAGGCAGCAGGATCTCGCGGCTGGGCGAGGCGCGCGGGCCCGCGGGGCCCGAAGCCATCGCGGTGCGCTGCGGCAGCGGCCCCTCGGCGCGCGTGGCGGGCCGCGCTTGGTCGCCGGGCGCTGCCCGGCGCAGCGGGTCGACCCGCTGCGCCGCGCCACCACTGCCAAGAGGAATGAGGTTCATGAGAAGTCGAGGCGGCACTGCAGGTGCGCCTCGACAGCGTGCACCAAGGTAGCGCGCGGCGCTCCCTGCGCGGCGAAGCACAGCGCGGCCGATCGAAGTCGGCACGCTCCGAACAGGCAACGCGGGCCGGCCGCAGGTCGGTCGGACGGGCGCGCACCGCAATCCGGACGCGCGGCCGCCCGCTCTGCGGTGCATGCCCGTGGCGATCCCCGAAAGCGCCGCGGCAGCCTTGGCCGAGTGGCCGCTGCCGCGTCATCGCCTCGGCGCGCAGCCTGCGACGGGGCAGTGCGACGTCAGGCTCGCTCTCGAAGCTCCGGCCGACCCCGGCCTGCTCCGGACGGCGCATGCCCGGCGCGGCATTCGCCACCGCGGGGCTTCGCCGCATCGCCGGCCGTCGCGACACCTTCCGTGCTCGAAACCTCGGCCCCCGGCGGGCCGGCCATGCGTCAAAGCTCGGTATGGCGCGTCGGCGCGTCGCGATCCGACTTCATTGCTGCGATCACCTCGTCGAGTTCGACCGCAATGCCTTTTTGGAGGTAATCCGCAGGGGCGTCGGGGTCGAGGAGGGCGTGCGGATTGAGCATGAAGGTCAACATCTTGTCGTCACCATGCTTTTCGAGATGCTTCGCGAAGATGCGTCCGTACTCGTCATAGTCATCGGTGTACACCGCCTTCGTCTTGGCGATGCGATCACCCATCACGACGGTGAAGCCCTCGCTGAAAAGTGTCGGCACATCGAAATCGCGCAGATGCGGCAAATGCCGCGCGGCTTCCGAAAGTTCGTCGTGAATCAACATCATCGAGGTTCTCGATTCATACGAATGGAGAAGTTCGTGCAGAAGCGATTCATCGGCTCTAGGTTGCTCGGTGTTCACCCAGAGCTGCCGGCGCAGCAGGTCATACTTGCCGTCCACGTCATGTCCCGTTGGTTTGAATTCCGCTCGTGACGAATAGACGAATTCTTTGATGCTCTTGAAGCCGGCGGGCCCGTCGGGCAGGTATTTGCCCAGGGTCTTCTCGATCTTTTCGGCGTATTTCACCGCGGAGAATGCCAGCGCAGTCTTGCGGATGCTCTTGTCGGAGCCGGCAAGGAAGGCGTGCGCAATGACGTCGGCACCGACCTGCCGGATCATCTCGCTGGATGTCTTGCTGAGCTTCGCAGCTTCAGGATCGAGCAGATGACGCACCACGCCGGCCGCAGCGTTCTGAAACTCACGGGCGATTTGCGGCGGGTGCTTGCCTTCGACGCGAAGCAAGGTGTTGGTCGCTTCAGCGATGCTGGTCAACCGGGGCTGCGCCAGAAGGCTGGTCAGGCCACGCCAGCCCTTTTCGCTGATCCGCTCGCCGCTGGGATCGAAGAAACGGCTGGCGTCGATCACCACCCGATGGTTCGAGCGGTCGAAAAAAATCGCCGACTTGCCAGGATCGCCTTCGACCTGCTTGGCCTGCCGGGCCAGGCTTGCATAGCTCGTCGAGTCCGCATAAATCGTCGACGCGTCGCCACGGGTCAATGCGGCGACCATTGGTTGACGCTTTCGCGGGGGCAAATGGGTCATCAACCGGTCCAGCTTGGATCGGACCGCTCCGAAGACGATGTGGCTCGCTTCCAGTTGCCGCTCGTCGAGGGTCGATGAGGCCTCGACAGCGACCAGCACCTTCGGGCTTCCGACCTTGCCCGATGCCCAGGACGGGGTTGCGAGCAAGGAATCCGAGGGCCCTCCTTGCACCGATCCGCTCGCGCCGTGGTCCGGCACGAAGGCGCCGTTGAGGTCCGGCAAAGCCGCGGCGTCGGCGCCGAAGGGAACCGCCGAACTGCCCATCGCGCGGCTGGCGGAAAGCGAAGCCGTGACGAGGCCGGCCGCGATCGTCAGGCCCTTGAGAGCACGCGGCAATGCGAGACGTCGAGCGTCGCCGTCCGGCGCTTCGTCATGACCGGCCGGCTTCGGCAGGCGGCGCTTCAACGCGGGATGCTCCGACCGTTGGGACCGGGCCGATGGCTTGGGCGCCGGCGGCGGCGAATCGGCCGAGGCGTCCGAAGAGGCCGCCAGACGAGATTGGGAAAGGGGCGAGATCGAACTGGGCATGGCCGAGCCACCGAGAAACGAGCATTGATGGTGACCCGGGGCTCGCTCTTGCCAGCGCCTTGGTGCGAACCCAAGGCCGGCCGGGCGAAGACGGTCGGCGGCTCGCGGACCGTCGAATGCCATGGCCGGGCGGTTGGCACAATTTGCCGGCCATGCGCGCGCCTTGGGCGTCCTGCGCCGCCCTTCTTCACCTCTTCGCTTCAGAGCAAAGCAACCACCTCATGATCCTCATCACCGGCGGCACCGGCTTCATCGGCTCGCACACTGCGGCGGCGCTCGCGGCGGCGGGCCGCGATTTCCTGATCGTCGACAACCTCGGCAACAGCCAGCGCTCGGTGCTCGACCGGCTGGCGCGGATCGTCGGCAAGCCGCCCGCGTTTGTCGAAGGCGACATCCGCGACGCGGCGCTGATGGACCGCGTGTTCGCCGCGCACCGCATCGAGGCCGCCGTCCACTTCGCGGCGCTGAAGGCCGTCGGCGAAAGTGTCGCGAAGCCGCTCGCCTACTACGAGAACAACGTCGCCGGCACGGTCAAGCTGATCGAGGCGATGGAGCGCGCCGGCGTGCGCAAGCTGGTGTTCTCGTCGTCGGCCACCGTCTACGGCGACCC
Source organism: Methylibium sp. (assembly GCF_035762065.1). GTDB lineage: Bacteria > Pseudomonadota > Gammaproteobacteria > Burkholderiales > Burkholderiaceae_C > Methylibium. Next base: position 43,233 of record NZ_DASTPW010000045.1, on the reverse strand, counting down.
GGAAACCTCGCCGATCCCCGAAGACGCGCCCTGGCATCCCGAGAGCCCCTACGGCTGGAGCAAGGCGATGGTCGAGCAGATGCTGGCCGACCTCTGCACCGCCGACCCCCGCTGGCGCTGCGCGCGGCTGCGCTACTTCAACCCGGTCGGCGCGCACGAGAGCGGCCTGATCGGCGAGGACCCTTCGGGCATCCCGAACAACCTGATGCCCTACGTCGCGCAGGTCGCCGTCGGCATCCGGCCCGAGCTGCAGGTCTTCGGAGGCGACTACCCGACGGTCGACGGCACCGGCATGCGCGACTACATCCACGTGATGGACCTCGCCGAAGGCCACGTCGCCGCGCTCGCGTACCTCGACCGGCTCGAAGACGGCGCGCCCGGCCTGCTGACGGTGAACCTCGGCAGCGGGCGGCCGGTGTCGGTGCTCCAGCTGGTCAAGGCCTTCTCGGACGCGAGCGGCAAGCCGGTGCCCCACCGCATCGTCGGCCGGCGCGCCGGCGACGTGGCGGCCTACTGGGCCGACCCTTCGCTGGCGAGGCAGCTGCTCGGCTGGCAGACGAAGCGCAGCGTCGAGCAGATGTGCGCCGACGCCTGGCGCTGGCAGTCCTACCGCGCGACGCTCGCCGATTGATGGAGCAGCGCGCGCCGTGGTGGGCCTATGCCTGCCTCGCGGCGAGCATGGCGCTGGTCGGCAGCTATGTCGGGCTGTCGAAGCTGCTGGTCGCGGTGCTGCCGGTCTTCCTGCTCGCGTGGCTGCGCTTCGGCATCGCCGCGGTGGCGATGGCGCACTGGCTGAAGCAGGGCGCGCACGAGGCGCCGCTCACGCCGCGCGACCGGCGGCTGCTGTTCCTCGAGTCCTTCTTCGGCAACTTCCTGTTCTCGATCTGCATGCTGTACGGCGTGCGTCACAGCTCGGCGCTGGCGGCCGGCGTGGTGCTCGCGGCGCTGCCGGCGGTGGTGGCGCTGCTGTCGTGGTGGCTGCTGCGCGAGCGGCCCGCACCGCGGGTGCTGGCCGGCGTGGCGTGCGCGGTCGGCGGCATCGCGCTCGCGTCGGCCTCGGTGGCGCGCGAGGCGCAGGGGGCGTCGAGCTCCTGGCTCGGACCGGTGCTGCTGCTCGGTGCGCTGGTGTGCGAGGCGGTCTACGTCGTCATCGGCAAGAAGCTGACCGCGAGCGTGAGCCCGAAGCGCATCAGCGCGATCGTCAACCTCTGGGGCCTCGCGCTGGTGACGCCGCTCGGCGCATGGCAGGCCGCGAGCTTCGAGTTCCAGACGGTCGCGCCTTCGATGTGGCTGCTGCTCGTGTTCTATGCGCTCGCCGCGAGCATCTGGACGGTGTGGCTGTGGATGACGGGGCTGCGGCAGGTGCCGGCCTCGTCGGCCGGCGTCTACACCGTGTGGCTGCCGATCAGCGCGGCGGCGGTCGGCGTCGGCCTGCTCGGCGAGCGGCTCGGCGCGGTGCAGGCGGCCGCCTTCGCTCTGGCGCTGCTGGGCGTGGTGCTCGCGACCGGCGTGCGGCGCCGCTAGCCGCGGGCCGCGCCGGCGCAGTCAGGGCCGCGGACGCCGCAGCACCCAGGCCACGACCAGCGGCACCACCACCGCTGCCGCGACGAAAGCCGCCGGCAACACCGGCAGCATCCGCCCCGCGATCGGCAGCTCGCGCGCGAGCAGCAGGCGCGGGCCCCAGACGATCAACGGCGACGACAGCGCCAGGCAGGCCAGCACCGTCAGCGGATAGCTGAACAGCGCCGCACCCCAACGCCCGCGCAGCCGCCGCCAGCCGAGCGCGAAGCACAGCGTCTGCACCGCCAGCGCGATCGCCAGCGGCGGCACGAACAGCAGCAGCAGCACCGGCACGAGCGCCGCGAAAGGCAAGGCCGGCACGAAGGGCGACGGGATCAGCGAGCCCATCGCGCAGCGCCTTCAGGCTTCGACGCAGGCGCCGAGCCGCGCCTCGGTCGCGAGCTGCGCGACGCGCGCCGGCCGCTCGCCCTTCAGGCGATGGTCCGACCACAGCTGCCGCCAGCGCCGCGCGCCCGGCGTGCCGTTCCACAGCCCCAGCATGTGGCGCGCGATGTGCGACCACGGCACGCCGCGCACGCCCTCGCGTTCCATGTAGCGAAGCATCGCGGCCTCGACGGCCTCGCGCTCCACGGCACCGGCCGCGTCGCCGAAGAAGCGCGCGTCCCAGCCCGCCATCGACCACGGCGCGTGGTAGGCCTCGCGGCCGACCATCACGCCGTCGACCTGCGCGAGCTGAAGCGCGATCTCGGCCTCCGCGCGCAAGCCGCCGTTGACGACGATGGTCAGCGCCGGGAAGTCGGCCTTCAACCGGTGCGCGTGGCCGTAGCGCAGCGGCGGGATCTCGCGGTTCTCCTTCGGGCTCAGGCCCTGCAGCCAGGCGCTGCGCGCATGCACGACGAACACCTCGCAGCCCGCCTCGGCCACGGTGCCGACGAAGTCGCGCACGAAGCCGTAGTCGTCGTTCGTGTCGATGCCGATGCGGTGCTTCACCGTCACCGGGATGCCGACCGCGTCGCGCATCGCCTTCACGCCGCGGGCCACCAGCTGCGGCTCGGCCATCAGGCAGGCACCGAAGGCGCCGCGTTGCACCCGCTCGCTCGGGCAGCCGCAGTTCAGGTTGACCTCGTCGTAGCCCCAGTCCGCGGCCAGCTTCGCGCACGCGGCCAGGTCCTCCGGCTCGCTGCCGCCGAGCTGCAGCGCGAGCGGGTGCTCGGCGGCGTCGAAGTCGAGATGGCGCGATCGATCGCCGTGGATCAACGCGCCGGTCGTGACCATCTCGGTGTAGAGCCGCGTGCGGCGCGTGATGAGGCGGTGGAAGAACCGACAGTGCCGGTCAGTCCAATCCATCATCGGGGCGACGCTCAGGCGCCAGGGGGTTCGGTGGGGATCGGCTTGCACGGGGTGTCCTGCTGGTGCAGCGCACCGGATGGCTCGGCTCGATAAGGCCGTGGCGATGGTAAACACGCGCTCTTTTTCCGGCGTCTCTTCCCCGCGCCCTGCCCTCCCCCGCGCCCTGCCCTCGACGATGAACACGACCGACGCCCGGACAGCTGGCGTTCCGCCGCGCGCTGCCGGCTACCCCTCGCTGGGCACCGCCGGCGTCGTGATCGGCGTGCTGTTCGCCGTCACGCTGATGGCGCAGCTCGACCGGCAACTGCCCGCCTTGCTCGTGCGGCCGCTGCGCGCCGAGTTCGGGCTGTCCGACACGGCCTTCAGCCTGCTGCAGGGCTACGCCTTCGCGTTGTCGTTCACCCTTGCAGGCCTGCCGCTCGGCCGCTGGGTGGATCGCAGCAGCCGCAAGCTGCTGATCCTCGCCGGCCTGCTGTTCTGGAGCGCCGCGACCGCGCTGTTCGCCTTCGGCCGCAGCTACGAGGAGCTGCTGCTCGCGCGCGTGGGAGTGGGCATCGGCGAGGCGGTGCTGGCGCCGGCCGCCTATTCGCTGATCGCCGACCTCGTGCCTTCGTACCAGCGCGGCCGGGCGCTGGCGATCTACGGCGTGTCGCTGGCGATCGGCTCCGGGGCCTCGCTGCTGCTGGGTGGCTGGCTGCTCGCGGCGATTCCGGCCGAGGGCCTGCACGTCGCCGGCTTCGGCGACCTCGCCGCGTGGCGCGTCGCCTTCCTCGCCGCCGCGGCGCCGGGGTTGCCGCTGGCCCTGCTGCTGATGCTGGCGGTGCGCGAACCCGCGCGGCAGCACGACACCGCGGTGGTCGCGCCGGCCGACGCCTCGTCGCTCGCGGACTTCTTCGCGCACCTGCGCCGGCACCCCGGCTGCTTCGCAAGGCTGCTCGCGTTTCCCTCGGTGCTGTCCTACCTCGGCTATGCGGCGCTCGGCTGGGCGCCGGCGCTGTTCGAGCGCAGCCACGGCATCGCGCCGTCGCGCTCGGGCGTCGTGCTGGGCGTGCTGGTCGCGTTGGCCGGCGCGGCCGGCATGCTGTGCGGCGGCGCGTGGAGCGACCGCTGGCTGGCCGGCGCGCGGCCGGCCGCGCGGCTGCGCGTCGCGCTGCTGGGCATGGCCGTCGCGTCGGCGCCTGCGCTGCTGTGGCCGGTGTTGCCGTCGGCGGCGCTCGGCTTCGGCTTGATCGCGGTGATGGTGTTCGGCATCTCGCTGGCGCAGTCCGCGGTGCCGACGTCGATCCAGGCCGTGTTCCCGAACCGTCTGCGCGGCCAGGCTTTCGCCTGCTACCTGCTGATGTCGGGGCTGCTCGGCATCGGGCTCGGGCCGACGGCCGTCGCGCTGCTGGCCGACCGCGTCCTGCCGCGCGAAGCCGGGCTCGGCATGGCGATTGCAATGGCCGCGGCCCCGGCCGTGCTGCTGGGCCTGTGGATGCTCGCCAGCGGCCTGCGGCCCTACGCGCGCTGCGATGCCGAGCTGAATCCGACGGCTCCCGCTCGCCCCGGCAGCGCGGGCTGAAGCCGCACCGAACGCGCCTTCACCAACCGCCGGTTGTAGTCCCCGAGCGCCCGACATGCCGCTGCCGCCACCCGCCAAGCCCGCGATCCCCTGGCTGCCGCTGCTGGCCGCGGCCACGGCCGTGCTGGCTTTGCAATGGCTGCTGTTGCGCAACGCCGCGGTGCCGGCCGCGGTGCTGGCGATCGTCGCCGGCGACCTCGCCATCGGCGCGCTGCTGGTGGTGCTGGCGCGGCGGCTGTCCTCGCGCCAGGGCCGCGCCGAGCGAGCCGAGCAGAGGCTCAAACTCGCGCAGGACGAAACCGGCGTCGGCCTCTTCGAGCTGAACTACCAGGCCGAGACCGCGTATGCGTCGCCGGCGCTGTGCCAGATCCTCGGCCAGCCGCCCATGGACGACGGCTCGATGCCGCTGGCGGATTGGCTGGCCCTGCTGGACGCCGGCCACGTCGAAGACAGCCGGCGCACCCTGGAGCAGAAGGTCGCCGCCGGCGAGCTGCGCTACGAGCGCGAGCTGCGCGTCGAGCTGCCCGACGGCTCGCTGCGCTGGCTGCTGTCGCGCATCAGGCTCGACCTGGACGAGCACGGCCGGCTCGAAGCCGCGCGCGGCGCGACGCTCGACATCACCGCGCGCAAGCAACTCGTCACCGAGCTGCAGGCGGCGCAGGCGCAGCTGCGGCAGCAGCTCGACGACCTCAACCGCCTGCACTCGCTGAGCAGCCGCGTGCTCGCGATGCCCGAGCTCGACGGCGCGCTGGCGGTCATCGTCGATGCGGCCTGCTCGTTCCACGGCGCGAGCCGCGGCGCGCTGTGGCTGGACGAGGCCGACGGCCGCTCGCGCATCGCCGCGCACCGCGGGCTCGACGCGCAGGAGCTGCAGCGACTGCGCGCGCTCGGCGACGCCGGCGAGGCCGCGCTGGAGCCGCTGGCGCGCTCGCTCGGCTGGCCGGCGCCGCAGCCGGTGCCGCTCGTCGCGCGCGAACGCACGCAGCGGCTCGGCGTGCTGGTGGTGCTCGACGCGCCGGCCGGGCCCGACGAGCGCGCGCGCCGCCTCGCCGACCTGTGCGCGGTGCAGGCCGCCGCGCTGATCGAGCGCGACCGCGCGCTCTCGCTCGCGCGCGACACCCAGCGGCGCTTCGAGGTCGCGCTGCAATCGTCGGCGGTGGCCTTCACCATCCTCGCGCCGGTGCGCGACGCCGACGGCCGCTTGATCGACTTCGCCTGGACCTACGCCAATCCGCAGGCGGCTGCGTTGATCGCGCGGCCGGTCGAAGAGCTGGTCGGCCGGCGCGTGCGCGAGGTGCTGCCGCATGCCTGGGACGAACCCGGCTTCTTCGAGCGCTACGTGCGGGTGAGCGAGCAAGGCGTGCCCACCGAGTTCGAGACGCGCTCGAGCAAGCCGGGCTCGCCGCGCTGGCTGCATGTGATCGTCTCGCCGCTCGGTGATTCGCTGGTCGTCTGGTTCGCCGACGTCACCCAGCGCCGCCAGGAGCGCGAGGCGCTGCAGGACGCCGACCGCCGCAAGGACCACTTCCTCGCGACGCTCGCGCACGAGCTGCGCAACCCGCTCGCGCCGATCCGCCATGCGGTCGCCCTGCTGCGCCATCCGGCCGCGAGCGAGGCGCAGCGCGACAGCTCGCTCGCGGTGATCGAACGGCAGCAGCGGCACATGGCACTGCTGCTCGACGACCTGCTCGACGTGTCGCGCGTGAGCCGCGGCACGCTGCCGCTGCGGCGCGTGCGCACCGGCTTGCAGGGCATCGTCGACACCGCGGTCGAGACCGCGCGCCCGCTCTTGGATGCGCGCGGGCATGCGCTGGCGCTGGAGCTGCCAGGCGCGCCGGTGCTGATCGATGCCGACCCGCTGCGGCTTGCGCAGGTGCTGGGCAACCTGCTCGTCAACGCGGCCAAGTACACCCCGCCGGGCGGGCATGTGAAGCTGGCCGCGCGCGTGGAAGCCGGCGAGCTGCGGATCGACGTGAGCGACGACGGCCAGGGCCTGAGCCCCGACGACTGCGAGCGCGTCTTCGGCATGTTCACGCAGCTGCCGGCGAACGAAGGCGGCCCGCAGGGCGGGCTCGGCATCGGCCTCGCGCTGGCGCGCAACCTGATGCAGCTGCACGGCGGCCGGCTCGAAGCGCACAGCGAAGGGCTCGGGCGCGGCAGCACCTTCACCGCCTGTCTGCCGCTGCCGGCGCGGCAGGCCGCCACCGTCGCCGAGGCGCCGCCCGTACTGGCGGCCATCCCCGCGGCCTGCTCGGCGTGCCGCGTGCTCGTCGCCGACGACAACCGCGACGCCGCCGACAGCCTGGCGCTGCTGCTGAGCATTGACGGCCACGAGGTGCAGGTCGCCTACGAAGGCCAGGAGGCGCTGCGCCGCTATGCGGACTTCCGGCCTCAGATCGCGCTGCTCGACCTCGACATGCCGGGCCGCAGCGGCGCCGAAGTCGCCCGCGAGATCCGCCGGCAGCAGGCTGCCGAGCCGGTGATGCTGGTGGCGATCACGGGGTACGGACAGGCGGGCGATCGCAGCTCGGCGATCGATGCGGGCTTCGACCACCACCTGACGAAGCCGGTGGAGCTGGCGCGGTTGCAGGCCTTGATGCGGCAGGCCGCGCCGGTGACCGCAAAGACGGACGCCGCCAAGCTTTCTTGATGGGGCGCCGCGCGGCGAAGCGCAACCCGTCGCCTGGAATGCACGCTGAAGGGGCCGCCGGTCAGCGTTGCCTTCATCAGCCCGCTTCAGACCCCGTGAGCGGCGACCTCGGACGTTCGCCCCAAGCACCTCCAGCCGGACCCCGGGACCGTAGGTCACTTCATGCTCTACGCAGGGAGATTTAAAGATGATTCGTTGAAGAACAGGCGGACAATGCAAGCGCGGACGGGCACCTTGGAGGTGCCGTCTGTGGACCGCCGCAGGATTGCGAGTTACGCGACGCGGCGACAGACCTGAGACGAGCCTGGGCAACCTTCGGGAGAAGGGCGCCCCATGGTTCACCGATGAATGGTGCAGGTACTGGCTTCGATGGACGATGAACGCACACAGCGGCTCGCCGCCGCGCTGCTCCGCGACAGCTCCGCAGGCGTCGATGTAGTGGCCGATGCCGTCGTGCAGACCTGGACTCGAATCGACCATGCGCTTGCGCCGATCATCGGCGCGGCAGGCGTGGCCGCGATGTACCGCCGCAGCCTTCACGTGTGTGCGCTCAGCCATCCCGCGCTGCGCCACGCTCTCGGCCCGGTGCAGCGCCGTCTCGAGATCGAGCCGCTGCGCGCGGTGCTGCAGGCCGAAGACGCCACCACGGCCGCCGCGCAGCTCGGCGCCGAGCTTTTGCTGACCTTCGACGAGCTCCTGTCCCGCATGGTGGGGCCCTCGCTGACCGAACGCCTGTTGCGCCAGGCCTGGAACGATCTTTTGGACGATGCGCCCGACGAGGACCCCATTCCATGACGAACCTGACCATCAACCGCCTGCGCACCGGCGTGAAGGGCCTCGACGAAGTTCTCGGCGGCGGACTGCCGGAGATGTCGTTCAACCTCATCGCAGGCGAGCCGGGCTGCGGGAAGACGACGCTCGCGCATCAGATGATGTTCGCGATGGTCGGCCCCGGGCGCTCGGCGATCTACTTCACCGTGCTCGGCGAGCCGCCGCTGAAGATGCTGCGCTACCAGCAGCAGTTCAGCTTCTTCGACGAGGAGGCGGTGAACCGGTCGGTCCGCTTCGTCAGTCTTGCAAGAGAGGCGCTGGCCGGCGATCTGCAGAAGGTACTGGCGCGCATCGTTGAAGAGGTGACGACGCATTCGCCGGCGTTCGTGTTCGTTGACTCCTTCCGCTCGGTGATCCTCTCGAGTGACCGCGCGGGCGACGCGACTGGCAACCATCTGCAGCAGTTCGTCCAGGAACTGGGCGTGCAGATGGCGAGCTGGCAAGCCACCACCTTTCTGATCGGCGAGTACCACCTCGATGACGAGGCCAACCCGGTGTCTACCGTGGCCGACGGCATCGTCTGGCTGCGTCAGAGCGTCAAGCGCAACTCGATGGTGCGCAAGATCGAGGTGATGAAGATGCGAGGGCAGCACACGCTCCCGGGGCTGCACACCTTCCGCATGAGCGGCGACGGCGTGGAGGTCTTCCCGCCGGCCCGTCCGCCAATGGCGGCTGCTGCCGGGTTCGCAGCGCCAGCCGAGTTGCACCGCCTATCGGTCGGCGTGCCGGTCCTCGACGAGATGCTCGGTGGCGGCCTTCCGGACGGCTATTCGCTGCTCGTGGCCGGGCCGTCGGGGTCGGGCAAAAGCATCCTCGCCGCAGCCTTTCTTGCTGAAGGCGCCCGTCACGGCGAAACCGGCGTGCTCGCAAGCTTCGAGCGCGGCCCCGCGCGGCCACGCGTGCCGGTGCTGGCCGAGCTCATCCGCAAGGGCTCGGTCGGCGTGGTGCAGCACCAGGCGCTCGACCTTTCGATCGACGAGGTGCTGCTGCTGCTGTTGCGCGAGTCGCGCCGCATCGGCGCGAAGCGGGTGGTGATCGACTCGCTGTCAGGCTTCGAGCTGTCGGTCGCACCGACGTTCAGGGAGGACTTTCGCGAGTCCCTGTCGCGCATGGTGGCCGCACTCACCACCGAGGGCCTGACCGTGCTGATGACCTCGGAGCTGGAGGACCGCTACAACGACCTGCGCTTCAGCCCCTACGGCACCGCGTTTCTGACGGACGCCATCATCGTTCAGCGCTACATCGAGATCGCCGGCCGGTTGCGGCGCCTGCTCGCGGTGGTGAAGGTGCGTGGCAGCGCGCATTCCGACCAGTTGCGGCTGTACGCCATCGACGCGGCGGGACTGCACGTCGGCGACCCTCTCGACGATTTTGTCGGCCTGCTCGGCGGGCGACCGAGTCCGGCGGCGCTACGGCAGCTGCCTCTTGCGCAGTCGTCGCCCTGATCGGCGTCAGCAGTTCTGGGAACCGGCGATGAACGAGTCCCCTGACGCCGACGACGCGCACAACCGGGCGCTACAGCGCGAGATCGCCGAAGCGCGGTCCACCCTCAAGGCGCTGAACGCCGACATCGTCGACGCCGAGGTGCGGCTTCACGGCGCTCAGTCCGACCCACTGTTGCAGGCGAATGAGCAGCTCGTGCTGGCGATGCTGAAAGCGCAGGGCGAGGCGGACACGGTCGCGGTCGCTTTCGAGGCGGCCAGCCACAGCGCCTGCCACGATGCGCTCACCGGTCTGCCCAACCGCTCGCTGTTCGACGACCGCTTCGCCCAGGCGACGGCCCACGCACGGCGTCACCAGCTGCGCATGGCGCTGCTGTTCATCGATCTGAACGACTTCAAGTCGATCAACGACCGGCTCGGTCACTCGGCGGGCGACGCGCTGCTGGTCGAGATCGCCGCCCGGCTGCTGCAGTGCGTGCGGGGTGCGGACACCGTCTGTCGCTTCGGCGGCGACGAGTTCGTCGTGCTCGTGCCCGAGGTTTCCAGCGTCGTCGACGCCGGTTTCATCTCCGAGAAGCTGCTCGCGGCTGTGGCCCAGCCGCTGGCCATGCGCGGCGAGGCGCTGGCCGTCACCGCGAGTGTCGGGATCGCGCTCTACCCGGAAGACGCCCGGGATGAAGAAGCCCTTCTGGACTGCGCCGACGCGGCGATGTACGGCGCCAAGGCGCGGGGCGGCGGCTACTGTTTCTACGCTGCGTCCAAGGCAGAAGCAGCGATGGCGCCCCAACGCCGGCGCAGCACGGCGGAACACGCGCTCGATGAACAGCGTCGGATGAACGAGCTGCTGCGCGGGGCCAACGAGCAGCTGGTGATGGCCGCGCTCGGTGCTGCAGAGTTGCAGGAGACCGCCGAACGCGCCTTGGCCCGCCACCAGACCTATCTGGCGCTGCTGGGGCACGAGATCCGCAACCCGCTGTCGCCGCTGCGCTACGTTGCTGCCCTGCTCGAGGGTGGTCCGCATCCGCAGACGCTGCTGATGCGCCTGAGGCAGACCATCGAGCGGCAAGTCCACCAGATCGCGCGCCTGGTTGACGACATGCTCGCGCTGTCATCCACGCAGCGGGCGCAGCTCGACGTCGCCCGTCACCCGGCCGACTTCGTCGACCTCTTGCAGCAGGCCATTGACACCTGCCGGGCTGCGACCGAAGCGCGCAGGCAAACCCTCGAGTTCAGCACCGATGCCCCGTCGCAACTCGCCCGGGTCGATCCGCTGCGCATGGTGCAGGTGATCACCAACCTGATCGACAACGCCTCGAAGTACACGCCGCCAGAGGGACGGATCACAGTCACCTTGACCGGCAGCGAGGCGGAGGTATGCATTCGGGTTGCGGACAACGGCATCGGCATCTCCTTCTCCGACACGCAAACCTTGTTCGAACCTTTCCTGCGAGCGCCGGAGGCTCTGGCGAGCGGCTCGGCCGGGCTGGGCATCGGGCTGACGGTTGTGCGCGAGCTGGTCGTCGCCCATCAAGGCTCGATCGAGGTCCGCAGTGCGGGGATCGGCCAGGGGTCCGAGTTCATCGTGCGACTGCCGCGCTGACGCTCGCGTGCGGGTCGACCGAGTCGCTTTTCCTGCTTGGCTTAAGCCCCCTCCATCCTCTCCACCCCCCTCCTCATCACCCCCCTCAACCAAACCAACCCCGGATCCTGCGTCCTGTACTTGTGCCACTGCACCGCCTGCTCCATCGCGGGCACCTGCATCGGCGTGGGGATCAGCTTGATCGGCAGCGAGGCCTGCGCCACCTGCGCGAGCCGCTTGTGCATCGTCGCGATGCGGTCGGTGCCGACGACGAGCGCGGGCACCGAGCTGAAGGTGTGGGTCGCGACTTCGATGCGGCGCGCGACGCCGAAGCGCTGCAGGAACCAGGTCTCGAAGCTGAGCTGCGACATGTTTCCCGGCTGCATCACCACGTGGCCGGCTTCGCAGTAGCGCTCGAAGCTCAGCGTGCGCTGCGCGTGCGTGCTGCCGTTCCACACCACGCAGACGAAATCCTCGCGCCAGAGTGATTCGGTCGGGTGGTCGGGCGAGCAGTAGGCCTGCGGGATCACCAGGAGATCCGCCTCGCCGCGCTCGAGCACGCGCTGCGGGTTCTCCACCTGCGGCGAAAGCCGCAGCCGCACGCCCTTGGCTTCGGCGGCCGCCAGCGCGACGAGGTGCGGGCACAGCATCGTCAGCGTGTAGTCGGAGACGAGGATGCGGAACTCGCGGTCGGCCTCGGCGGGCACGAACTCGGGCTGCGCGGCGATGGTGGTGTCCACGCGCACGAGCACGTCGCGCACCGCCTCGCGCAGCACTTCGGCGCGGGGCGTGAGCTCCATGCGCCGGCCCACCTGCACGAGCAGCTCGTCGCCGAAGTAGTCGCGCAGGCGCGCCAGCGCATTGCTGGTGGCCGACTGGCTGATGTGCAGCCGCTCGGCGGCGCGGCTGATGCTGGCCTCGTTGAGCATCGCGTCGAGCGCGACGAGCAGGTTGAGATCGAGCTTGTTGAAACGCATCGGCGGGGGCCCTGGCGCGGGTTAACCCGCGATGTATTTCGGCGGTCCATACATCGCATGGAGCGAAACCATTTTCCTTGGGGGTGTCGCGTTCCTAACCTCTTGCAAACCCGAGCAAGAGCAAGAACGAGGAGACAAGCGATGCAGAACAAGCCCAGCCGGCCGCGCCGGCACCCGTCCCTTTGCCGCGGCGCGCTGGCGACCGCGGCGATGGCCGTGGTGGCCTGCCCGGCGCAGGCCTTCGAGATCGACACCGGCGTGGAAGACCTGCGCCTGCGGCTCGACAACACAGTGCGCTACACCGCCGCCGCGCGGGTGAAGTCGCGCTCGGCGGCGCTGGCGAGCACGGTGCCGGGCGCGGCGCCGGGCAGCTTCGTCGGCACCAACAACATCAACCAGGACGACGGCGACAACAACTTCGACCGCGGCATCGTCTCCAACCGCTTCGACCTGCTGAGCGAGCTCGACGTCTCCTGGCGCGGCTTCGGCGCGCGCCTGAGCGGCGCGGCCTGGTACGACACCGTCTACAACCGGCGCAACGACAACACCACCGCGACCGTCAACCACTTCCCGGCCGGCGAATTTCCCGCCGAGACCGAAGAGGTGATGGGCCGCAAGGCCGAGCTGCTCGACGCCTTCGTGTTCGGCAAGGTCGACGTCGGCGTGCCCGTCACGCTGCGCCTGGGCAAGCACACGCTGCTGTGGGGCGAAAGCCTGTTCTTCGGCGCCAACGGCATCGCCGGCGGCATGGCGCCGATCGACATCGTTAAGGCCACCTCGGTGCCGAACTCGCAGTTCAAGGAGATCGGCCGCCCGACCGGCAAGCTGTCGGGCCAGGTGCAGATCACGCCCGACATCGCCGTCGGCGCCTACGTCGGCTACGAATGGGAGAAGAGCCGCCTGCCGCCCAGCGGCGCCTACCTGAACGCCATCGACCCGGGCGGCCCGGGCGGCGAGACGCTGCGCGCCGGGCCGAACACGGTCAACCGCGTCGGCGACCTCGACGCGCGCGACAGCGGCCAGCGCGGCGTGCAGCTGCGCCTTCGCTCCGAAGCGATCGACACCGACTTCGGCCTGTACGCGATCAACTTCCACGCCTTCACGCCGAGCAACCTCAACTTCAGCGGCCCGCCGCCGGTGGCCGGCAGCACCTACCGCTTCCTCTACGGCGAGGACATCCACGCCTACGGCGTGAGCGCCGCGAAGACGGTGGGCGAATGGAGCCTCGCGGCCGAGGCCTCGGTGCGGCAGAACATGCCGCTCGCCAGCTCGTCGCAGGTGACGCCGGGCTTCGCGCTCGACAACCGCGACAACCCCGGCTACGCCGTCGGCGAGACCGCGCACTACCAGTTCTCCTGGCTCGCGAGCCTGGGGCCGAGCTTCATCGCGAAGGAGGCCAGCTTCGTCGGCGAAGTGGCGGGCAACCGCCGCATCAAGTTCACGAAGAACCAGCGCATGGCGAACCCGAACGCCTCGCGCTCGGCGACCTCGGCGCGCATGGTCTACACGCCGACCTACCGGCAGGTGCTCGACGGGCTCGATCTCTCGCCGAGCGTCGGCGGCGGCTTCACCTGGGGCAAGTCCTCGGCGCTCGGCAGCGGCTTCGGGGTCGACCAGGGCGGCGACGTGAGCATCGGCCTCGGCGCCGTCTACCTCGGCAGCTGGTTCGCCAACCTCAACTACGTGCACTACATCGGCCCCGAGGGCGGCACCAACGACAACGCCGGCAACGCTCAATACAAGCAGGCGCTGAAGGACCGCAACTTCATCTCGCTGTCGCTGCGCACCACGTTCTGAAGCACAAGGAGACCGACATGAACCCGATCCGCATGCGCCTGATCGCGCTCGCCTGCGCCGCGGCGCTCGGTGCTGCCGCCCAAGCGGCAGTGACGCCCGAAGAGGCCGCGAAGCTGAAGACCGAACTCACGCCCTTCGGCGCCGAGCGTGCCGGCAACAAGGACGGCAGCATCCCCGCGTGGACCGGCGGCTACACCACCCCGATCCCGGGCTTCGTCAACGGCGGCCGGCGCGGCGACCCGTTCGCGGCCGAGAAGCCGATCCTGAAGATCGACGCGAGCAACCTCGCGCAGCACGCCGACAAGCTCTCCGACGGCACGCAGGCGCTCATCAAGAAGTACCCGCAGAGCTTCCGCGTCGATGTCTACAAGACGCACCGCACCGCGGCCGCGCCGCAATGGGTCTACGACAACATCGCGAAGAACGCGACGAGCGCAAGGCTCGAGAACGACATCGTCAAGGGCGCGCACGGCGGCATCCCCTTCCCGATCACCACGTCGGCCAAGGAGATGATGAGCAACCACCTGCTGCGCTGGCGCGGCGAGGCCTGGCAGTCGCAGTTCCGCGGCTACATCGGCACGGCCAACGGCCAGCGGGTGCTCTCGGTGCAGGCCAACGGCGAGTTCCAGATGCCGTTCTACGCGAAGGGCGAGCCCGAGAAGTCCACCGGCGACTTCTGGGCCCTGCGCATGACGACGCAGGGCCCGCCCGTGCGCGCCGGCGAAATGATCACCGGCCGCGAGAACCTCGACCACGACAAGACCGGCGCCTGGGTCTATCTGACCGGCCAGCGCCGCGTGCGCAAGCTGCCCAACGCCTGCTGCGACACGCCGTCGCCGGCGACCAGCGGCCTCGCGAGCTTCGACGAGACCGACGTCTTCACCGGCCGCCTCGACCGCTTCGACTGGAAGGTCGTCGGCAGGAAGGAGATGTTCATCCCCTACAACGCCAACCGCCTGCACACGCCCGCGAAGGACAGCGACGTGCTGCTGGCCAACCACCTCAACCCCGACCACGTGCGCTGGGAGCTGCACCGGGTCTGGGTGATCGAGGCGACGCTCAAGCAGGGCCAGCGGCACCAGGCGTCGAAGAGCCGCTACTACCTCGACGAGGACACCTGGATCGCGGTGCTGGGCGACCGCTGGGACGGCAACGGCCAGCTGTGGAAGACGCAGTGGGCGCACCCGGTGGTCATGCCCGACCTGCCCGCCACCACGCCGCAGCAGCAGTGGGGCTTCAACGACCTGCTGTCCGGCGGCTGGTACGCGAGCGGCGTCGTCAACGAGCAGCCGATGCAATACAAGATCGTGCCGCGGCGGCCCGACTCGTTCTTCACGCCCGAGGCGATGGCGGGCGAAGGCGTCCGGTGATGGCAGTCCGCCTCCTCGCGGCGGCCCTGGCGCTCGCCGCGGCGCCGCTGATCGCCGCGCCGGTGACCGACGCGCTCCAGCGCCCGGCGCTGCAGCTGCGCCAGCCCGAGCGCGCGGTGCTGCTCGCGGCGGCACGGGCCGGCGAGCGGCTGGTGGCCGTGGGCGAGCGTGGCGTGGTGCTGCTATCCGACGACCAGGGCAAGGCCTGGCGCCAGGCGCCCTGCCCCGTCAGCGTGACGCTGACGGCGCTGCGCTTCGCCGACGCACGGCGCGGCGTCGCGGTCGGCCACGGCGGCACGGTGCTCACCACCGAGGACGCCGGCGAGACCTGGACGCGCCGGCTCGACGGGCGGCGCCTCGCGCAGATGGCGCTCGATGCGGCGCGCGCCGGCGGCGACGCGGCGCGCATCAAGGAGGCCGAGCTGCTGCTGCAGGACGGCCCGGACAAGCCGCTGCTCGACGTGCTGCTGCTCGACGCGAAGCGCATCGTCGTCGTCGGCGCCTACGGCATCGCGGCGGCCAGCGACGACGGCGGCGAACGCTGGACGCCCTGGATGGCGCGGCTCGACAACCCGCGCGGCCTGCATCTTTACGCGCTGCGCCGCCACGGCGAGACGCTGCTCGTCGCCGGCGAGCAAGGCCTGCTGCTGCATTCGGCCGACGGCGGCGCGAGCTTCAAGCGCATCGCGCTTCCGTACAAGGGCAGCTTCTTCACCGCCGAGCTGCTGTCGGCCGCCGACTGGCTGGTTGCCGGCCTGCGCGGCAACGCCTGGCGCTCGACCGATGCCGGCGCGAGCTGGCAACAGCTCGCGGTGCCGATGCCGGCGTCGATCACCGCCTCGATGCTCGACCGCGACGCCGGCCTGTGGCTCGGCAACCAGGCCGGCTTCGTGATGCGGCTGGGCGCCGCCGGCTTCGCGCCGGTCAACCCCACGCCGCTGGCGCCGATCGCCGGGCTCGCCGCCGGCGCGCAGGGACTGCTCGCGCTGGGGCTCGCCGGCGTGCAGCCGGTGCCGGTGGCGCAGGCGAAGGACGCACCGAGATGACGCCGAGCGGCCGGAACCCGATCGACGCGGGCGCGCCCTTCGACGCGCGCTCGGGCTCGCTCGTCGAGCGCGCGCTGTTCAACCACCGCGGGTGGGTCGTGCTGCTGTGCACGCTCGTCACGCTGCTGCTCGGCTGGCAGGCGACGCGGCTGCAGCTCAACGCGAGCTTCGAGAAGACGATCCCGTCGAGCCACCCGTGGATCGCGAACTACCTGAAGTACCAGCAGGAGCTGAGCGGCCTGGGCAACGCGGTGCGGGTCGCAGTGGCGGTCGATCCGTCGAAGGCCGACGCGACGATCTACGACGCCGGCTACCTCGACGCGCTGCGCCGCCTGAGCGACGAGATCTTCCTCGCGCCCGGCGTGGACCGCGTGCGGATGAAGTCGCTGTGGACGCCGACGACGCGCTGGGTCGGCGTGACCGAGGAAGGCCTCGAAGGCGGCCCGGTGATCCCCGACGGCTACGACGGCTCGCCCGAGAGCCTGCAGAAGCTGCGCGCCAACATCGCGCGCTCCGGCGAGATCGGCCAGCTCGTCGCGCGCGACGCGAAGTCCACCGTCATCGTCGTGCCGCTGCTCGCGAAGGACGCCGAGGGCCGGCCGCTCGACTACGCGGCCTTCGCCGGGCGGCTGGAGGCGCTGCGCGCGAAGTACGAGAACCCGGCGGCCGCGACACCGGGCGGCGCGCGCGTGCAGATGCACATCACCGGCTTCGCGAAGATCGTCGGCGAGCTCATCGACGGCGTGCGCGCGGTGCTGAGCTTCTTCGCGCTGGCGGTGGCGATCGCGACCGCGACGCTGTACTGGTTCACCCGTTGCGTGCGCTCGACCGCGCTGGTGGTGGCCGCCTCGCTGGTCGCGGTGGTGTGGCAGCTCGGGCTGCTGCCGCTGCTGGGCTACGCGCTCGATCCGTACTCGATCCTCGTGCCCTTCCTCGTGTTCGCGATCGGCATGAGCCACGGCGCGCAGAAGATGAACGGGATCATGCAGGACATCGGCCGCGGGGTGAACAAGCTCGTCGCCGCGCGCCTGACCTTCCGGCGCCTGTTCCTCGCGGGGCTCACCGCGCTGCTCGCCGACGCGGTGGGCTTCGCGGTGCTGCTGGTGATCGACATCCAGGTGATCCGCGAGCTGGCGATCGCCGCCTCCATCGGCGTCGCCTCGCTGGTCTTCACCAACCTGATCCTGCTGCCGGTGCTGCTGAGCTACGTCGGCGTGAGCCCGCGCGCGGCCGAGCGCAGCCTGCGCTCGGAGGCCACCGCCGCGGCACCGCAGGCCGGCCGCGTCTGGACGCAGCTCGTGCGCTTCACGCAGCGCAAGCCCGCCGCCTGGGTGGTGACCGCGGCGGTGCTTATGGGCGTGGGCGGCTTCGCCGCGAGCACGCGGCTGGCGATCGGCGACCTCGACCCCGGCGCGCCCGAGCTGCGCGCCGACAGCCGCTACAACCGCGACGTGGCCTTCATGAGCCGCGCCTACGGCGCCTCGAGCGACGTGCTCGCGGTGATGGTCAAGACGCCCGACGGCCAGTGCTCGCGCTACGACGCGCTGAACAAGATCGACGCGCTCGAATGGCAGCTGCGCCAGATCGACGGCGTCGAGACGACCAACACGCTCGCGCTGCTGACGCGCCGCGTGACCGCGGGCCTGAACGAAGGCATGCCCAAGTGGTACGACTTCCTGCCCAACCAGGACATGCTCAACACCGTGACGGCCGGCGCGCCGCGCGGCCTGTACAACGACAGCTGCAACCTGCTGACCGTCTACGCCTACCTGCGCGACCACAAGGCGCAGACGCTGACGCGCGTGGTCGATCACGTCGAGGCCTTCGCGAAGGCCAACGACACCGACGAGGTGAAGTTCCTGCTGGCCGCCGGCAGCGCCGGCATCGAGGCCGCGACCAACATCGTCGTCAAGCAGGCGTGGTGGCAGATGCTGGCGCTGGTCTACGGCGCGGTGGTGCTGCTGTGCTTCGTCACCTTCCGCTCCTGGCGCGCGGTGCTGGTCGCGGTGCTGCCCTTGATGCTGACCTCGGTGCTGGCCGAGGCGCTGATGGTCGCGCTCGGCATGGGCGTGAAGGTCGCGACGCTGCCGGTGATCGCCCTCGGCGTGGGCATCGGCGTGGACTACGCGCTGTACATCCTCTCGGTGACGCTCGCGCGCATGCGTGAAGGCCGCACGCTTGCCGAGGCCTACCGGAGCGCGCTGCTGTTCACCGGCAAGGTGGTGCTGCTGACGGGCCTGACGCTGGCGGTCGGCGTCGTCACCTGGGTCGCGAGCCCCATCAAGTTCCAGGCCGACATGGGGCTGCTGCTCGCCTTCATGTTCCTGTGGAACATGCTCGGCGCGCTGGTGCTGCTGCCCGCGCTCGCCCACTTCCTGCTGAAGCCGGCGGCCGCGTCGCCGGCCATCGCGGCCGCGACGCCCTCGCCGCCCGCGCCGCTCGCGGCGAACACCGACCCCTCGATCGCGCGGCGCATCGCTGCCTGAAAGCACCATGTTCAAGTACTTCCCCACCAACTACGTCTGGAACCTCTCGGTCGACCTCGCCATCGAGATGGGCGCGCGCATCGGCGAGATCGAGGCGATGTGCGCGCCGCTGCAGGAGGCCGCGAAGCAGCCCGATGCCGCCGGCACCCGCGCCTTCCGCGAGACCTGGGCCGCGATGGCCGACAAGCTCTGCGGCCTGGCCGAGGAGGACGAATCGCGCGGCCGGCTCCTTTCCGCCGGCGAGAAATACAAGCGCGCCGCGATCTACCTCTCCACCTGCGAGCGGCTGCAGGCGCACGGCGCGCCGGGGCGCATGGCGCTCTACGAACGGTTCCAGGCGGTCTTCGCCAAGGGCATCGCGCTGGCCGGCGACGCCTGCGAGCCGGTGCGCATCCCCTACGAGGACAGCTTCCTTTCGGGCCTGTTCGTGCCGGCGAAGGGCGTGCGGCCGGGCGAGCGCATGCCAGTCCTCCTGCAGGTCAACGGGCTCGATTCGACGAAGGAGATGAAGTGGTTCGTCGGCCTGCCCAAGTGGCTGGCCGAGCGCGGCGTCGCGTCGCTCGTCGTCGACCAGCCCGGCACCGGCGACGCGCTGCGCCTGCGCGGCCTGACCGCGCGCTTCGACAGCGAGCACTGGGCCAGCCGCATCGTCGACTGGCTCGAGCGGCGCGAGGACATCGACGCCCGGCGCATCGGCATGGAAGGCGTCTCGCTCGGCGGCTACTACTGCCCGCGCGCGGTGGCCTTCGAGCCGCGCTTCGCGGCGGGCGTCGTCTGGGGCGCCAACCACGACTGGCGCGACGTGCAGAAGAAGCGCCTCGACAAGGAAGGCGACTTCCCGGTGCCGCACTACTGGGCCCACGTGCAGTGGGTCTGGGGCGCGAAGGACCAGGCGGACTTCATGCGCATCGCCGAGAACGTGCACCTCGACGGCGTGCTCGATCGCATCCGCGTGCCCTTCCTCGTGACGCACGGCGAGCGCGATTCGCAGATCCCGCTGAAGTGGGCCGAGCGCACCTACGAGCAGCTGGTGAACAGCCCGAAGCGCGAGCTGAAGGTCTTCACCGAGCGCGAAGGCGGCGTGCAGCACTCGAGCTTCGACAACAGCATCAACGCGGGCCAGTACATCGCCGACTGGGTCGCCGAGACCCTGGGCGGCCGCACGCGATAAGGCCGCCGATGCACGCACCCGTCAACCATCAACGTCGCCGGCTCGCGCTGGCCTTGCTCGCCATGCCTGCCTTGCCGCTCGAGAACGCTCATGCCGCCACCCCCGGCGATCCGCTCGCGTTGAAGCTGCTGATCGTCGGCCGCCGCAAGCCCGGCACCACGCTGGCCGAACACCGCCATCACATCCGCCGCGTGCACGGCGAGCTGGTGCTTGGCTACATCGCCGCCGACGCCGCCCACGCGCCGCGCCGCTACGTGCAGAACACCGTGTTCGACGGCCAGTTCCGCGCGACCGCGCCAGGCAGCGACCCGCTCGCGCTGAACCGAGATTTCGTCACCCAGGTCTGGTTCCCCGACTTCGCCGCGCTCGCCCGCTCGCGCGAGACCCGCTACTACCTGGACAAGCTCAAGGGCGACGAGGACAACTTCGTCGATCAGGCGAGCGTCGTCTTTCTGCCGTCGCGCGAGCGCGTGCTGCATGCGCGCGCCGGCGGCGCGCCGGCGGGCACGGTCAAGCTGATGGGCTTCCTGCAGCGCGCGGGCGGCGTGGCCGAGGCCGCGTTCGAGCGCGGCTGGGCCGAGGCGGTGGCGAAGCTGCCGCGCGCCGCGGTGCAGCGCCATGTGCAGAACCGGGTGGCGAGCCCGCCGGCCGCCGCCGGCAAGCCGCCCGCGGTGGACGGCATCGACGAGCTCTGGCTCGAGGACGAGGCCGCCGCCCGCGCGCTGCTCGGCGCCTGGCAGGCGGCGGTACGCGAGTCGCTCGTGCGCCCCGGGCTCGTCGCCGAAGGCAGCCCCTTCGCGCTGCTGATGCACGAAGACGTGATCCACGCCGGCGCGCGCACCTGAGCGCGCCGCTTCCCTTCGAACCCTCACTTCCGAACGAGGCCCCATCGTGAACATCCTCGGACCCGACGCGCTCGTCTTCGGCGTGGACGACCTCGCCGCCTGCTCGCAGTACCTGCGCGACTACGGCCTCACGGCCACCGGCGACGGCCGCTTCGAAGCGCTCGACGGCACCGCCATCGTCCTCAAGGCGAAGGACGACCCGGCGCTGCCCGCGCCGCTGCCCACCGCGACGATGCTGCGCAAGACGATCTACGGCGTCGCCGACGACGCGACGCTGGACGCCATCGCCGACGAACTCGGTCGCGACCGGCCGGTGCGGCGCCTGGCCGACGGCTCGCTCGAGGCGACCGACGACGCCGGCTTCGTGCTCGGCTTCCAGCGCAGCGTGCGCCGCCCGATCCGCCTGGCCGCCGAAACGGTCAACGCGCCCGGGGCACCGGCGCAGCGGCCGGCCAACGTGCTCGCGCTCGACCCCGAAGCGCCGACGCCCGTGCCGCGCACGCTGTCGCACGTCGTCTACTTCGTGCCCGACGAGGCGAAGGCCGCGGCCTTCTACGAGCGCCTCGGCTTCGTCTGCACCGACCGCTTCACCGGCGTCGGCCCGTTCATGCGGCCGGCCGCGTGCGAAGACCATCACACGCTGTTCCTGATCCAGACGCCACCCTTCATGACCGGCTGCGAGCACTTCACCTTCCACATGGGCGGGCCCACCGAGGTGATGCTGGCCGGCACGCGCTTCGTCGAGAAGGGCTACCAGTCGTTCTGGGGGCCGGGCCGGCACATCTTCGGCTCGAACTGGTTCTGGTACTTCAACAGCCCGCTGGGCTGCCACGTGGAATACGACGCCGACATGGACCTGCACGACGCGAGCTGGGTCGCGCGCGAGGCGCCGATGGGCGCGGACAGCTCGCAGCTGTTCCTGTTCCAGCAGCGCGACAAGTGGGCGCCGGGCGGCGGGCCGCCGGGCGGCGCGGTGCCCGGCGAAGCCGAGGGCGCGACCTCCGGCGCGCCGGGCGGCCTGCTCGCGCCGCGGCCGCGCGCGGCGGGCGCCTCGGTCGTCGCGGAAGGCTGATCGGCCGATGGATGCCGGGCAGCGCTTGTCCGCCTCGCGCCTCGGTCCCGCGGCCGAGGTGCCCGAGGGCGGCGCGCGCGGCTATGCCGAAGCCGGCGTCTTCGTCGTGCGCCATCGCGGCCGGCTGCACGCCTACCTCGACGCCTGCCCGCACTACGGCGACACGCCGCTGGCCTGGCGCCGCGACGCCTATCTTGATGCCGCGGGCCGGCGCATCGTCTGCGCCGCGCACGGCGCGCAGTTCGAGATCGCGAGCGGCCGATGCATCCTCGGGCCCTGCCTCGGCCAGTCGCTCACCGCGGTGCCGATCCGCGTCAACGCCGCCGGCGACATCGAACACATGACGGAGAAGGAGACCCCAGCATGAGCATTCCGCTGCGCAAGGCCGCCGTGATCGGCGGCGGCTTCTCAGGCATGTCGGCGGCGATCGAACTCGCGCGCCGCGACGTGCAGGTCGATCTGATCGAAAGCGATGCCGGCTGGCGCTCCTACGGCGCCGGCATCAGCCTCGGCGGCGCGACGCTGCGTGCGCTGCGCACGCTGGGCATCCTCGACGACTTCCTGCGCGAAGGCGCGGCCAGCGACGGCGTCGACCTGCGCGCACCGCACGGCGCGCCGATCGGCGAGCTCCCGACGCCGCGCGTCGCCGGCCCCGACGTGCCCGGCGGCGGCGCAATCCTGCGGCCGACGCTCGCGAAGATCATGTCGCAGGCCACGCGCCGCGCCGGCGTCGAGGTGCGGCTGGGCTGCAGCTTCGCGACGCTGGCGCAGGACGCCGAAGGCTGCGAGGTTGTCTGCGCCGACGGGCAGCGCGAGCGCTACGACCTCGTCGTCGGCGCCGACGGTCTGCATTCCGCGGTGCGCGCCCAGCTGTTTCCCGAAGCGCCGCAGCCCGCCTACGCCGGCCAGGGCGTGTGGCGCGCGGTGCTGCCGCGGCCGGCGGAGATCACCCGCTGCCGCATGTGGATGGGTGGCGCGACCAAGCCGGGCGTGAACCCGGTGTCGGCGACGCAGATGTACCTGTTCGTCACCGAGCATCGGCCACGCAACGAGCGCATCCCGCCCGAGCAGCAGCCGGCCATGCTGCGCGAGCTGCTCGCGCCCTTCCCCGACCCGCTGCTGCAGGCGCTGCGCGCACAGATCGACGAGCACGCGCAGGTCATCTACCGCCCGCTGGAGAGCCTGCTCCTGCCGCGGCCCTGGCATCGCGGCCGCGCCGTGCTGATCGGCGACGCGGTGCATGCGACGACGCCGCACCTCGCCTCGGGCGCCTGCATCGGCATCGAGGACGGCATCGTGCTGGCCGAGGAGCTGGGCCGCGCGGAAAGCGTCGAGGCGGGGCTCGCGGCCTTCCAGGCGCGGCGCTGGGAACGCTGCCGGATGGTGGTCGAGAACTCGGGCCGGCTCGGCGCCATCGAGATCGCGCACGGCGACAAGGCCGAGCACGCGCAGCTGATGCGCGAGTCGCTGGTGGCGCTGGCCGAACCCATCTGATGACGACCACCCCGTTGCGGCTTCGCCGCTCCCCTCGAGGGGCGCCGCTGGCGGACCGGCGAAGCCGGATCCGCGGCGGCCGCTCGCTCGAGGTCGTGCCATCGCCAGCGCATGACTCGGCTGGCCAAGAGAGGATGTTTTCATGAGCAAGACCGAACGCTGGCCCGGCCGCATCGCGCTGATGGTGGCGCACTGCGCAGGCATGGTCGACCTGGTGGCCCTGCCGGTGTGGGTCGGCACGCTCATCTCGCGGTACCGGCTCGATCCGCAGCAGGCGGGGCTGCTGGCGACGCTGTTCCTCGTCGGCGCGGTGGCGGCCAGCGTGGCGCTGGCGCCGTTGTTCAACCGGCTGAACGGCCGTGCCGTCGCGACGCTGGGCTTCGGCATCGCCGCGGCGCTGTTCGCGGCGGTGGCGCAGACGCAGGACTTCGCGACGATGGCCGCGCTGCACGCGCTGGCCGGCCTGGCGACCGGCGCGGCGCTGAGCGTGACGCACGGCCGCATCGCGCGCAGCGGCAACCCGCACCGGCTGTTCGCGATCGTCGGCATCGCGCTCGGGGTGTTCGCGATCGTCTTCCTCGGCGCGACGCCGCAGCTCGTGGCCGCCGCGGGCGGGCCGGCGCTGTTCCTCGTGTTCGGCGGCGTGATGGCGGTGGCGGCGGTGGTTTCGTTGCTGGCCTTCCCGGCGGCCGACGCCGTGGCGGCGCCCGCGGACGCCGCACGCACGCCGGCCGGCCGCATGCCGGCGGTGGTCTGGTACGGCATCGTCGGCATCGCCTGCATGGGCCTCGTGCAGGCCATGACCTTCAGCTTCCTCGAGCGCGTCGGCAGCGATCGCGGCTTCGGCCTGCAGGCGGTGACGGGCGTGCTGATCGCGCTCGGCGTCGTCAACCTCTTTCCGGCCGTGCTGGCCGCGCTGCTGGAGCGCCGCTGGGCCGCACGCAGCGTGATGCTGGCCGGGCCGGTGGTGCAGGCGCTGCTGGTGGCGGTGATCATGAACTCGCCGGCCTTCGCGCCGTATGCCGCGGCGGCTTCGGTGTTCGCGGCGGTGATGATCTTCACCCACACCTTCGCCTTCGGCCTGCTCGCCGGCATGGACCGCAGCGGCCGCGCGATGGCGGCGACCCCGGCGATGCTGATGATCGGCGCGGCGATCGGGCCCATCCTCGGCGGCACGCTGGTCAAGGCCTTCGGCTACGGCAGCCTCGGCGCAGCCGCGGCGGTGATCGCGGTGGTCGCGGTGGCCTGCTTCGCGAAGCTGCCGCGCCCGGGCGCCGCAGCGGCGCCGCAGGAGGCGCTGGCATGACGCTCGAACGCCCCGTGCCCACCCCACCGGCCGGCCGCAGCGGTGCCGCGCGGCCCCGGCGCCGCTTCGTCGATCTCTCGATCTACCTCGAGAACGACGTGCTCTCCGACCCGCCGCCGCTCGCACCGAAGATCACCTACCAGAAGCACGCGGACACGCTGCCCGAGTTCCTCGCGATGCTGCCGGGCACCAAGCCCGAGGACTACCCCGACGGCGAAGCCGCCGCGGCCGAGTGGGTCACGCTCACCACCCACAACGGCACGCACCTCGACGCGCCCTGGCACTTCCATTCGACGATGGACGCGAAGCTCGGCGGCGCGCGGCCGTCGATCACCATCGACGAGGTGCCGCTCGAATGGTGCTTCCAGCCGGGCGTGAAGCTCGACTTCCGGCATCTGCCGGACGGCCACGTCGTCACCGCCGCCGAAGTCGAGGCCGAGCTCGCGCGCATCGGCTGCGAGCTGCAGCCGCTCGACATCGTCGTCGTCAACACCCGCGCCGGTTCGCGCTACGGCCAGCGCGACTACCTCGGCGCCGGCTGCGGCATGGGCTACGAGGCGACGATGCACCTGCTCGAGCGCGGCGTGCGCCTCACCGGCACCGACGCCTGGAGCTGGGACGCGCCGTTCGCGCACACCGCGAAGAAGATCGCCGAGACCGGCGACACGAGCCTGATCTGGGAAGGCCACAAGGCCGGCCGCGACATCGGCTACTGCCACCTGGAGAAGCTGCACAACCTCGAAGCCCTCCCGCCGCACGGCTTCACGATCAGCTGCTTCCCCCACAAGATCCGCGGCGCCTCGGCCGGCTGGACGCGGGCGGTCGCGATCTTCGACGACGAGGGCGCCGCGCGATGAGCCTGCCCGCGATCCACCGCGTCGTCACCGGCCACGACGCGCAAGGCAAGGCGATCGTCGCGAGCGACGGGCCGCTTCCCACCGTCGTCGAGCTCGCCGCGATCCCCGGCACGGTGTTCCACGAGGTCTGGTCCACGGGCGCGACGCCCGCGCCGGTGGACAACGGCCCCGACCCGAGCGCCGGCCCGCTGAGCCTGCCGCCGCCCAGGCACGGCACGCGCATCCGGTTCGTCGACATCCCGCCCGACACCGCCGACTTCCTCGCGCACGGTGCCGAGCGGATGGACGCGGCCTTCGCGCAGATCGGCGACGCGGCCGCCTCGACCGTGAAGGCCGATTCGCCGCACCCGCTGATGCACCGCACCGAGTCGGTGGACTACGGCGTCGTGATCGAGGGCGAGCTGACGCTGGTGCTCGACGACAGCGAGGTCGCGCTGCGGCCCGGCAGCGTGGTCGTCCAGCGCGGCACGAACCACGCCTGGGCGAACCGCTCGGGCCGGCCGTGCCGGATGCTGTTCGTGCTGGTCGACGGCGCCTACGAGCCGGCGATCGCCCGCGCGCTGGCCGCCCGATGAGCGGGCTGTTCGATTTGCGGGGCCAGGTCGCGCTGGTCACCGGCGCGACCGGCGGGCTGGGCCGCGCGATCGCGCTGGCCTTCTGCGAGCACGGTGCGGCGGTCGTCGCGAGCGACCGCGACGGCGCCGCTTGCGAGGACTTCGCCGCGACGCTGCGCGGCGCCGGCCATCGCGCTGCGGCCATCGGCTGCGACCTCGCCGACACGGGCGAGGCCGCCGCGCTGGCGGCCCGCGCGCTCGCCGCGTTCGGCCGCATCGACACGCTCGTGTGCAATGCCGGCATCCAGGGCCCGGCCGGCGCGCTGCTCGACGCGGGCGACGCCGACTGGGAGCAAGTCTTCGCGGTCAACCTGCGCAGCGCCGCGCGACTGGCCGCCGGGCTGCTGCCCGCGATGGCGGCGCAGGGAAGCGGCAGCGTCGTGCTGATGTCGAGCATCGCCGGCCTGCGCGGCAACGGCGCGATCGGCCTCTACGGCCTGACGAAGGCCGCGCTCGCGCAGCTGGCGCGCAACCTCGCGGTCGAGTGGGGCCCACGCGGCGTGCGGGTCAACGCGATCGCGCCCGGGCTGATCCGCACGCCGCTGGCCGAGCGGCTGCTGGCAGACGAAACCTTCATGCGGCGCCGGCTCGCGATGACGCCGCTGCGTCGCGCCGGCGAGCCGCGCGAAGTGGCCGGCGTCGCCGTGCTGCTCGCAAGCCAGGCCGGCGGCTTCATCACCGGCCAGACGCTGGTCGTCGACGGCGGCACGCTGGTCTCCGACGGCTCCTGACCCACGCAAGAACCCACCATGCGCTTCGCCACCTTCGACGACGGCACGCTCGACGGCCGCCTGCATCTCGTCTCCCGCGACCACCGCCATGCGCTCGACGCGAGCGCGATCGCGCCCAGCCTGCTGGCGGCCCTGCAGGCCTGGGAGGCCGCCGAGCCCGCGCTGCGCGAGCTCGCCGCGGCGCTGGACGCCGGCCGCGCCGCCGGCGCGCAGGCCTTCGATCCCGCGCGCTGCCTCGCGCCGCTGCCGCGCGCGCCCCAGTGGCTCGACGCCTCGGCCTTCCTCAACCACGGCCGGCTGATGGAGCGCGCGTTCAACACGCCGCCGATCCCCGACTTCGACACGATCCCGGTCATGTACCAGGGCGCGAGCGACGACCTGCTCGCCGCGCACGCCGACGTGCCGCTGCCCAGCGAGGCCGACGGCATCGACTTCGAAGGCGAGTTCGGCGTGGTCGTCGGCCCGGTGCCGATGGCCGCGACGCCCGCCGAGGCGCTGGCCGCGGTGCGGCTGGTCGTGCAGATCAACGACTGGTCGCTGCGCGCGCTCGGCCCCCGCGAGATGAAGACCGGCTTCGGCTTCCTGCAGGCCAAGCCCTCGACCGCCTTCGCGCCGCTCGCGGTGACGCCCGACGAACTCGGCGACGCCTGGAGCGACGGCCGCGTGCGGCTGAACCTGCACGTCGCGCTGAACGGCGAACGCTTCGGCGAGCCGAACGGCCGCGAGATGAACTTCGGCTTCGGCGAACTGGTCGCGCACGCGGCGCGCACGCGCCGGCTCGCGGCCGGCACGATCGTCGGCTCGGGCACCGTCTCGAACGAGCACCGCGCGGCCGGCTCGGCCTGCCTGGCCGAGCGGCGGGTGATCGAGATGCTCGACCTCGGCGCCGCGCGCACGCCGTTCATGAAGTTCGGCGACCGGGTGCGGATGCAGGCGCGCCACCCCGACGGCCGCGACGGGCCGTTCGGCGCGATCGACCAGCGCGTCGTGCGCTTCGAGCGCCACGCGCAAGGCGCGCGCTGATGCGCGTGCTGGTCACCGGCGCAGCCGGCTTCGTCGGGCGCGCGCTCGTCGAGCGTCTGCGCGGCGAGGCCGAGCCGTCCAGCCGGCTGGTCGCGCTCGACCGCAGCTTCGCGCAGGCGCCGGCCGCGTGGCGCGACGATGCGCGGCTCGAACTCGTCGAAGGCGACTTCGGCGACGCCGCGGTGCTCGACCATGCGCTCGCCGAGCCGCCCGCGCGCGTGTTCCACCTCGCCAGCATTCCCGGCAGCCTCGCCGAGCGCGAGCCGGCGCTGGGCCTGCGGGTCAACCTGCTCGCGTCGATCGAGCTGCTGACGCGGCTCGCCGCCCTGCCCCGCGCGCCGCGGCTGGTGTTCGCGAGTTCGGTCGCCGTCTACGGCGCGCTGCCGGCCGACGGCGCGATCGACGAGGACCAGCCGCTCGCGCCGCTGCTGAGCTACGGCGCGCACAAGCAGATGCTCGAGGTGCTGATCGCCGACGCAAGCCGCCGCGGCGAGATCGACGGCATCTCGCTGCGCCTGCCGGGCATCGTCGCGCGGCCTGCGCAGCCGAGCGGCCACGGCTCGGCCTTCATGAGCGAGCTGATCCGGCGCACCGCCGCCGGCGAGCGCTACGACTGCCCGGTGTCGGCCGAGGCGCGCTGCTGGTGGATGTCGCTGCCCTGCTGCATCGACAACCTGCTGCATGCCGCCACGCTCGCGCCGCAGCGGCTCGCGGCTTCGCGCGCGGTGCAGCTGCCGGTGCTCAGCGCCACCACCGGCGAGGTGGCGGCCGCCGCCGCGCACGGCCGCGGGGTGCTGCCGCAGTGGCGCAGCGAGCCGGCGATCGAGGCGCTGTTCGGCCGCATGCCGCCGCTGCACACGCCGCGCGCCCGCGCACTCGGCTTCGCCTGCGACGGCGACCTCGCGCGCCTGGTGCGGCGCGCGCTGTAGCGGCCCGCTTCAGCGGCCTTCGTTGCCGGCCAGCATGCCGCGCAGCACCTCGGCGGAGTCCTCCAGTTCGCCGGCGCGGCGCAGGTAGTCGTCCTTGACGCCGGGCAGCGTGTCGGGCCAGCGCTCGGCCAGGCGGCGCAGTGCCATCGATTTCTCCTCGAGCGCGCGCAGCGCCGCGTACAGGCTGCCCTCGACCGCCTCTTTCTGGTCGTTCACCAACGTGGGCAGCGTGTAGGCGTGGCCGGTGTGGCAGCGGTAGCGCAGATGGCCCCCTTCCTGGAGTTCCCAGAGCGCGCCCCGGCAACTCGGGCAGGTGAAGGGCGACAAGGCCCCGAGGCGCGCGACGGTGCGTACGTCGCTGTTGAACTTGACCGCCTCGACCTCGTCCTTGACGCTCGACGGCGGCGGTGGGGGCGCCGCCCCGGGCGACTCGTCGATCAGCCGCAGCATCAGCGCGGCGATGCCGTCCAGCGGCAGCCGGTGATCGACGCGGTTGTGGGTCAATGCGTTCGAGGGCATCTCGGGGTACTCGGCTTCCGCCGGCTCCTGCACCACGGTCACTCCGCCGCAACTCCGGATCGCCCACAGGCCGGCGGTGCCGTCGTCGAGATTGCCGGTCAGCACCACGCCGATCACCCGCGGCCCATAGGCCCAGGCTGCCGAGCGGAACAGCGGATCGATCGCCGGGCGGTGGCGGTTCTCGCGCGGGCCGCGCAGCACGGTGAGCTGGTCGCGCTCGACCAGCAGGTGGCAATCGGGCGGTGCGACGTAGACGCAACCGGGCTCGATCCGCATCCGGTCCTCCGCCTTCACCGTGCGCAGCGGGCCGGCACGGCCCAGGATGCCCGGCAGCATCGACTGCGAATGCGGCGCGATGTGCATCACGATGAAGACGCTGCCGCGGTAAACGGTTCGTCCACCTGCGCCGCAGGCAAGCAGCGGACCGTGGCTCAGCGCTCGTTACGCGCGAGCAATTCGCCCAGCGAAGCCGGCTCGATCGGCTTGACCAGGTGCACGTCGAAGCCCGCCTCCTGCGCGCGTGCGCGGTCGGCTTCCTGGCCCCAGCCCGTGCAGGCGATGAGCAGCGCGTCGCGGCCCCAGGGCTCCGCGCGGATGCGGCGGCAGAGCTCGTAGCCGTTCAGGTCGGCCATGCCGATGTCCAGCAGCAAGGCCTGCGGCTGCCATTCCTGCGCGACGCGTAAGCCTTCCCGCCCGCTGAACGCGGTGCGCACCTCGTGACCTTGCAGCGCGAGCAGTTCGCCGAGGCTGGTCGCGGCATCGAAGTTGTCATCGACCACCAGCAGCCGCTTGGGCGCCGCCGTGGTCGCCGAAGCGGCTGCGCGCGCCGCGCCGTCCGGCCCGTCGGACAAAGCGGGCCTGGGCAGGCGCACGACGAACTCGCTGCCCTTGCCCGGACCCTCGCTGCGCGCCTCGATCGTGCCGTGGTGCAACTCGACCAGCCCGCGCGTGAGCGCCAGGCCGATGCCCAGGCCGCCGGCCGAGCGCTCGAGCGCCGGGGTCAGCTGCGCGAACATCTGGAACACGCGCGAAAGCTGCCCGGGCTCGATGCCAATGCCGTTGTCGCGCACCGCGACCACGATCTCCGCGGGCTCGACGCGCAGGCTCAGCGCGATCTCGCCGCGCGGGTCGGTGTACTTGCCCGCGTTGGTCAGCATGTTGGTGAAGATCTGCGTGAGCCGGGTCAGGTCGCCGTGGAAGGGCACCGGCTCCTCGGGCAGCTCGAGCGCCAGCCGGTGGCGGCGCACCTCGAACAGCGGCCGGGCCGTCTCGACCGCCTGCATCACCGCGCGCTTCAGGTCGATGTCGGCGCAGCGCAGCTGGATCTGGTTGCGGGTGACGCGGCTCACGTCGAGCAGATCCTCGAGCAGGTGCGTCATGTGCACCACCTGGCGGTCGATGATCTCGCGGCACCACTCCGTGCGGCGCGGGTCGGCATCGCCGTCGTCGCGCCTGAGGATCGCCAGCGCGTTGCGGATCGGCGCGAGCGGGTTGCGCAGTTCGTGCGCGAGGATCGCGATGAACTCGTCCTTCGCGCGGTCCGCGGCCTTCAGCGCGCTCTCGTTGGCATGCAGCTCCTGGAGCAGCTCGCTGCGTTCGAGCATCGCGCTGGCCTGGCGGCACACGGTCTCGATCACCTGCAGATCGTTGCCGTCGAAGCGGTCGTGCGTCGTCGAGGCGAAGGCCGCGACGCCGTAGAGCCGCTCGTTGGCCATCAGCGGAAAGCCGGCATAGGCGAGTGCGCCGGCGGCCTTCAGCACCCGTGCCTGCGGCAGCGCGGCGGACTGCAGCGACTCGATCACCAGCGGCGCGCGCCGCTCGACGACCATGCCGCACAGCGAATCGTCCACCGACACCACGGCCATCTCCGCGCGGGTCGCGGCCGGCAGGCCGGTCGAGTCGCGCAGCTCCAGCGTCGCCGGCTTCTCACCGATCGCGTAGCTCAGGTGGATGTCGCCGCCGACGGCGCGGCCGACGCTTTCGAACAGCCGCCGCGGCAGCGGCTCCTTCACGGAGTCGCCCAGGATCAGCTCCTGCCCCGCCTGCGCCAGCAGGTCGAGCTGGCGCACCCGCTCGTCGAGCGCGCGCTCGACGCTGCGCAGCTCGCTCACGTCGCGCGCGATCAGCGCCGAGCCGGCGACTTCACCGCCGGGCGTGCGGATCGGCGACAGGCTCACCGACAACGGCCGCACGTGGCCACGCGCGTCGAGCCGCTCGGTCTGCACCAGCGTGCTCGAGCGGCCCTTCAAGGCCCGCTGCAGCATCTCGGCCTCGCGCTCGCGCTGCGCGGCGGGCACCAGTTCGTCCATCGTGCGGCCGACCATCTGCGCAGCGGTGCGGCCGAACAAGCGCTCGGCACCTTCGTTCCAGGTGGTGACGCGGCCGGCCGCATCTCGGCTGACGATCGCGTCCTCCGACGAGGCGACGACGGCCGCGAGCCCGGCCACCTCTTCCTGCGCAGCGACGCGCTCGGTGATGTCGATGAGCGCGGCGCGGATCCGCGGGTGCTGGGCATTGCTGTCGACCACGCTCATGCGCACCGCGACCCAGCATGGCGCTCGATGCGGCAAGGCGAGCGCGGTCTCGAAGGCCTGTTCGCCGCCGTCGGCAAGCATCACCATCACATGGCGCTGGAACTGCGGGCGTTGCTCGATGGCGATCGACTCGACGACCCGCCGGTGCTCGAACTCACCGCGCGCCAGGCCGAACAGGCGCCGCGCCGCCCGGTTGCTTTCGACGATGCAGCCGGCGAGGTCGAAGCTCAGGTAGGCGACCGGCGCGTTCTCGTAAAGGTCGAAGTAGCGGTCGCGCGAGGCTTCGAGCGCCTGCTGCGCGAGCTGCAGCTCCTCGTTCTGCAGCTCCAGTTCGATCTGGTGGACGCCGAGCTCGTGGAGCAGCCGTTGCGTGCTGTCGGCGTCGCCATGCCCGTCGCCGTCGGCCGGCGACGCTGGCAAGCCCGATGCGCCGGCGGCGATGAGGGATTCGGCCCGCCGTCGTGCCTCGGCGTGGGCCTCGCCTTCGCGGTCGGGCGGCATCAGTCCCTCGGCGTCGGATCGGGTGTTCTTGGCCATCGGCGCTCGGATGAAGCAGCGATTCAACGATCGGACGTCGCGATCCGCGGCGCCACGGGGCAAACGCGCAGACGTTCGCACGCTGCCCAGTGGTCATGAATTGGCAATCGCGGTGCCTGAACCGACGCGCAGCCGGCCTCAATCCTCGGTGTCGTCGAGCAGGAGCACGAGCAACGAACGCGGCTTGCCGGTCGCGTCGCGCAACGCGCTGACGCGCTCGAGCAGCTGGAGGCGCTGCCCGTCCTTGCGCACGTAGCGCTTGGTGATCTGCGTGTCGGGGCCGCCGCGCGCGAAGGCTTCGAGCATCGTGCGCAGCAGCGGTAGATCGTCGCCGTCGGTCAGGTCGGCGACGCGCCTTCTGAGCAGTTCCTCGCGGCTGTAGCCGAGCATCTCGCAGAGGCGATCGTTGGCGAACAGGAAGTGGCCCGTCAGATCGATCTCGGCGACGCCCGCATAGGCTTGGTGGATGAAGATGGCAAGGCGCTCCTCGCTGTGGCGCATCGATTTCTCGGCCTTCTTGCGCTCGCTGATGTCCACGAGCGTCACGACGACGCCCTCGATCAGGTTCTCGGTGGTGCGGTAGGGCCGGATGCGCATCAGGTACCAGGCGCCGCTCTTGACCTGGACCTCGGCCTCCTTCGGCGTCAGCGTGTCGAGCACCGCCGTGATGTCCTCGACCATGCGGTCGTAGCCGACGAAGTTGAGCGAGACGTGGGCGAGCGGCCGACCCACGTCGCCCGGGATGAGGTTCATCACCTGCGTGGCCGCCGGCGTGAAGCGCGCGATGCGCAGGTGGTGATCGACGAACACCGTGCCGACGCCGGTGCCGGCGAGCAGGTTGTTCATGTCGTTGTTCGCGCGCGAGAGGTCGGCGACGCGGTCCTGCAGCTCGGCATTGACGGTGGACAGCTCCTCGTTGACCGACTGCAGCTCCTCCTTCGAGGTCTCCAGCTCTTCGTTGGTGGACTGCAGCTCCTCGTTGATCGACTGCATCTCCTCGTTGGTGGACTTCAGTTCCTCGTTGGTGGTCTCCATCTCCTCCAGCGTGGTCTGGAGGTATTCGTCCTTCGAGCGCAGCTCGCGCTCCAGCTCGGCGATGCGGCTGCCGGCCTCCTCATCGGTGGGCATGCGGCCGCCGAGGTACGCACGATCGGGCGGCTGCTCCAGCACGACGAGGTAGACCACCGAGCCGCTGCTCACGTCGACCGGGCGCACCGCGAGATCGACGCGCGAGTAGTCGCCGTTGGTCTTGACGTTCAGTCCCTGGTACCGCACAAGCTCCTTGCGCGCGACCGCCTTGTGCAAGGCGATCGTCAGCTCGCGCTTCAGGCCTTCGCGCGCCATCGTCAGCACGTTCATCGCCGGGTCGCCGTCGGCCGGCTCGAAGAACTGGCCGGTGCGCCCGACGATGTGCAGCATCTGCCCGCGCGCGTTGACCAGTACAGCCGCCTGCGCGTAGTGCGCGAGCAACGCCTTCTCCGTCACCTGACGCAGGTTCGTCGCGTCCTGGCTGCCCTCCATCGAAGGTTGCGGCGAGCGAGACACGCTCTCGAACAGCGGCGGCACGAAGTCCGGCAGCGCGGGGCGCGCGTCGTGGTGGCCGCCCGGCAAGCGGAAGTACAGCTTCCACTTGCGATCGACCGGGCTGAACAGGCGCGCGCTTTCGCCGAGCGTTTCCGAAGTGCCGAGGAACAGCGCGCCGCTCGGCGCGAGCGCGTAGTGGAACAGCGGGATCAGCTTGCGCTGGAGGTCGGGGTTCAGGTAGATCAGCAGGTTGCGGCAGCTGACGAGGTCGAGCCTCGAGAACGGCGGGTCCTTGATCACGTCCTGCTCGCTGAACACGAGCAGGTCGCGGATGTGCTTCTGGATGCGGTAGGTGCCGCGCTGCGCATCGTGAACGAAGAAGCGTGCGAGCCGCTCTTCGCTCACGTGCGCCGAGATGCTTGCCGGATAGACGCCGCCGCGAGCCTGGTCGACCGCCTGGCGGTCGATGTCGGTCGCGAAGATCTGCAGCTTCAGCGGGCGCTCCAGCCGCGCCATGTGCTCGTACAGCAGGATCGCAATCGAATAGGCCTCCTCGCCGGTCGAGCAGGCGCAGACCCACACGCGCACCGCCTCGTGCGCGACCTTGCCTTCGACCAGGCGCGGGACGACCTTGTCTTCCAGCACCTTGAAGGCTTCCGGGTCGCGGAAGAAGTTCGTGACGCCGATCAGCAGGTCTCGGAACAGCCCCTCGAGCTCGGGCGGATGCTCGCGGGCGTAGCGCAGGTAGTCCTCGGGCTTGTCGAGCTGCTGCAGCGCCATACGCCGGCCCATGCGGCGCACCAGCGTGGTCTCCTTGTATTGCGAGAAGTCGTGGCCGGTCTGGCCGCGCAGCAGCAGGCACAGCTTCTTGAGCACGCCGTTGCGCAAGCCGCTGGTGCTCCGGATGCGCGTCGGATCGAAGGCGTGGCGCGCGTACGCGATCAGCTGCGCCGGCATCTCGGCCGGCGCGAGCACGTAGTCGGCCATGCCGGTGGCGATGGCGCTGCGCGGCATGCCGTCGTATTCGCTGCTGCCGGGGGACTGCACGATCGCCATGCCGCCGACGCCCTTGATCTCGCGCAGCCCCAGCGTGCCGTCGGTGCCGGTGCCCGACATGACGATGCAGATCGCGAACTCGCCCTGCGACTGCGCGAGCGACTGGAAGAAGTGGTCGATCGTGAGCCGCGGCTTGCGATCGTCGGCGTGCTCGCTGAGCCAGAGCTTGCCGGCTTCGAGCCGCAGCTGGCGGTTCGGCGGAATGATGTAGACGCAGCCGCGCCGCACCGCGAGGCCGTCCTTGGCCTCCTCGACCGGCATGCGCGCGTAGCGACCGACGATGTCGACCAGCACGCTCTTGTGGTCGGGCGACAGGTGTTGCACGAGCACGAAGGCCATGCCGGTGTCGTGGTCCGGCGGCATCGCGGCGAAGAAGGACTCGAAGGCGGCGAGCCCGCCCGCCGAGGCGCCGATGCCGACGATCGGGAAGCTCGACTCCGGCGCATCGGGCAGTTCCGTCGGCTCCGCGGGCCGCGGCGATGAGCCGGTCGAGCTGAGTGCCGGTACGGAGGCCGCGGTGGGCTGGGGCGGATCCGCCGGAGGGTTGTTCTTCACGCAGGCCTCGAGGTCGAAAAGCAACTGGCGATCATAGGAGTCGGCCCTCGCGGCTTGCCGCGCGCAGGCCGTCCCCGCATACTCGCGGCCCGCTGTAACACGATGTTGCGAACCGGTGTCCGACCCGGCGCGCGCCGGAACCGTGATGAAGCTGAGCGAACTGCTGAAGGACATGCTGCATGCGCGGGACCCGGCACACGCGGCGCTCGACATCGACATCGACCGCCTCGTCAGCGAAGCCCGCCCCGCGGCGCCGCCGCGCGACGGCATCTGGCGCGAATCGTCCTACGAGCTGCAGCGCGGGCTCGAGGTCTCCGAAGAGCCGCTCGACAGCCTGCCGGCCGAACTGATCGACGCCTTCCGCGAAGGCTGAGCCGCCAGCACGCGAGCCGGTGGCTTCGAGCTTGGGGGCGGGCGAACCCGGGTCGCCGGAAGGGAACGGCCGGCACTAGAGTCGGCCAAGTGCTTGTGGAGTCGACCGTGGCCACCTTGCTGTTCAAGTACCGAGCGCCCCCGGCCCGCGAGCCGGCAACGGACCCCGCGACCGCGCGCCCCGCGCCCGAGCCGATCGACCCGGACGACGGCGACGGCAAGCGCGACCGCTGGTGGTACGAGTCGTCCTACGACCTGCGCTCGGGCCTGGAAGTCGACGACGACATCGGCCGCACGATCCCGGGCGAGATCCTCGACCGGCTGTTCACCGGCAGGCGCTGAAGCCGCGTTCGTTCAGGCGGGCCGCGCCGGCCCGTGCTTCATCAGCCAGCGCAGGGCCGCCGGCCGGTCGAAACGCCGCCAGTGCGCCGGGTCCTGAGCCAGCCGGTCGGCCAGCGCCAGCAGCGCGAGCGGGTTGACGCCCAGGCCGACGTGGCTCGCGACGACCTCGATGTTCTCGGTGTGCGGCGCCGCCTCGTTGAGGCTGCAGCGCCAGGCGACGATGCCGTCGCTGCGCGAATAGATCGAGGTGGTCGGCACCGGCGGCGCCACTTCGAGCTGCGCGCGCGGCACCTGGGTGGCGTCGATCTTCTGGCCGCTCAGCAGCTCGTAGATGCGCCAGGCGTTGTTGGCCTTCGGCGGCCCGGCGAACGGCGTGCCGAGCGTCACCACGCAGCGCGCCGCATCGCCGCAAAGCTTGGCGACCTCGCGGGCGTAAAGGCCGCCCAGGCTCCAGCCGACCAGGCTGACCTTGCGCCCCGAGTCCGCGTGCAGCTTGCGCGCGAGATCGGCGCAGGCCTCGACGACGCCGGCCCGCGGCCCGCGGTTGAAGCCGTTCGCCCAGGGGTGGGCGCTGTAGCCGAGCGTGGTGAGGATCTGCCGCAGCGGGATCGTCGAGGCGTCGTTCGCGGCGAGGCCGGGGAAGACCAGCACCGGATGGCCGTCGCCGCGCGGCAGCTTGCGCAGCCAGGGGCTCGCGAACCACAGCGCCGCCAGCTCCCACGGCGCGCGCGCCTCGAGCAGCAGCAGCAAGGCCGACGGCGGCTTGATCTCCTGGGGCGCGGCGGCAGCGGCGAAGGGCATGGGCGAGGCGTGTGGTGGACGGCGCGGCAATGCTATCGGCCGGTGCTAGAGCCGGCAGCCGAAAGGCCGGCAACGCAGGCCGTCGGCGCGTTCACGCGGCCCCGGCGCGATCGACGCGGGATCGACGTGCATCGGCATCTGCGCGGCCTCGAGGTCGAGGAAGGCCGCGTCGAGACCGCTGAGCTGCTGGGCCACGGGTGCTTCCGGGGGCTCTGCCGGGCCATGCTGGTGGCGGCCCCTGCACGCCCGGCAGCGGGTTTGCGCTAGCGAAGTCCGGGCTGGGGCGCGCGCGCCGGGACCGGCGCGCGCGAGCGCAGCGCGAGCAGCTCGTTCGCGCACAGCGCGCCGAGCACCAGCGCGCCGCCGGCGAGCGTGTTCGACGACGGTGCCTCGTTCGCGCCGAGCCAGGCCCAGGCGACGCCGAAGATCACTTCGAGCAGGCCGAGCAGCGCGATCTCGGGTGCGGGCAGTTCGCGGGTGAGCCGCACGACCAGCAGGCAGGGGATCGCGAGCTGCACCACGCCAAGCATGGACAGCAGGCCCACGTCGCGCATCGAAGCGGTCAGCGGCCAGGCGAGCGGCAGCGTCACCGCCGCCGAGATCAGCGCGCCGATCAGCACGGCGGGGAGCATGTCCTGCCCGGCGCTCGCTTCTTCGGCCTCGGCGGTGCCGTGGCCGATGTGCTGCAGCAAGGTCCAGTTGGTCGCCGCGGCGAGCGGCACCGCCAGCGCGACCAGCGTGCCGGTGAGCGACAGCCCCGCGCCCGCGTCGCGCCCGAACATCCAGGCGATGCCGAGCCCGGCGACCGCGACCGCGAGCCAGGTCCGCGCCGGCAGCCGGTGCCGCAGGAAGGCGCGCGAGAACAGCGCGGTGACCAGCGGGCCGATCGCCATCGTGACCAGCACGTTGGCCACCGTCGTCAGCGTGATGGCGACCATGAAGGCGGTGAACATCACCGACCAGCACAGGCCCGAGACCCACACCGCGCGCGGCGCGCGCAGCAGGCCGAGCCACAGCGCCCGGCCGCGCATCGCGGTCAGCGCGACGGCGAGCGCGATCGCGTTGAACAGGCTGCGCCAGAACGTGACCTCGAAGCTGCGCGCCGCATCGAGGTGC
Source organism: Methylibium sp. (assembly GCF_035762065.1). GTDB lineage: Bacteria > Pseudomonadota > Gammaproteobacteria > Burkholderiales > Burkholderiaceae_C > Methylibium. Next base: position 5,225 of record NZ_DASTPW010000045.1, on the reverse strand, counting down.
CGCGTGACGACACCGGCGATGCTCCACAGGAGCGTCACCAGCACCATCAGCGCCACCGCGCGGCGATGCGTCATGCGGCTTCTTCGCCCGCGGTCGTCAGGCCGCTTCCCGGCTGGCCCGCTTGCGGTCGTGTTCCTTCAGATGCCGCTTGCGCAGCCGGATCGACTTCGGCGTGATCTCGACGAGTTCGTCGTCCTCGATGAACTCGACCGCGTACTCCAGCGAAAGGACGATCGGCGGCGTGATCTTGATCGCGTCTTCCTTGCCGCTGACGCGGAAGTTGGTGAGCTGCTTGGCGCGCACCGCGTTGACCACGAGGTCGTTGTCGCGCGAATGGATGCCCACGAGCATGCCTTCGTAGACCGGGTCGCCGGCCTTGACGAACATGCGCCCGCGGTCGTCGAGCTTGCCCAGCGCGTAGGTGACGATCTCCCCGTCGTCCTGGCTGATCAGCACGCCGTTCTTGCGGCCTTCGAGTTCGCCCTTGTAGGCCTCGTAGCCGTCGAAGATGTTGCTGATCAGGCCGGTGCCGCGCGTGAGGTTCATGAACTCGTTGGAGAAGCCGATCAGCCCGCGCGCCGGGATGCGGTACTCGAGCCGCACGCGGCCCATGCCGTCGGGCTCCATGTTCACGAGCTCGGCCTTGCGCAGTCCCAAGGCCTGCATCACGCCGCCCTGGTGCTGTTCTTCGACGTCGGCGGTCACCAGCTCCATCGGCTCGTGCTTCTCGCCGTTCACTTCATGGAACACGACGCGCGGCTTGCTCACCGCGAGTTCGTAGCCCTCGCGGCGCATGTTCTCCAGCAGGATCGTCAAGTGCAGTTCGCCGCGGCCGGAGACCTCGAAGATGCCGTCCTCGTCGGTCTCCCTCACGCGCAGCGCGACGTTGCTCTGCAGCTCCTTCTGCAGCCGGTCCCAGATCTGACGGCTGGTGACGAACTTGCCTTCGCGGCCCGCGAGCGGCGAGGTGTTGACGCAAAAGTTCATCGTCAGCGTCGGCTCGTCCACTTCCAGCATCGGCAGCGGCGCCGGGTCGTCGAGGTCGGTCAGCGTCACCCCGATGCCGATGTCCTCGATGCCGTTGATCAGCACGATGTCGCCCGGCCCCGCCTCGGTGGCCTGCACGCGCTCCAGGCCGTTGAACTTCAACACCTGGTTGACGCGCGCTTTGAACGGGATGCTGTCCTCGCCGGCGAAGACCGAGACGTCCTGCATCGGCTTGAGCCGGCCCTGGTTGACGCGGCCGATCCCGATGCGCCCGACGAAGGTCGAGTAGTCGAGCGAGCAGATCTGCAGCTGCAGCGGGCCGTCGGGGTCGCCCTCGTGCGGCGGCACGTGCTTCAGGATCGCGTCGAACAGCGGCGCCATGTCGCTGCCGACCTCGCCCTGCTTCGTGGCGGCCCAGCCGTTCAGGCCCGAGGCGTAGATCACCGGGAAGTCGAGCTGCTCTTCGGTCGCGTGCAGCTTGTCGAACAGCTCGAAGGTCGCGTTGATGACGTAGTCGGGCCGCGCGCCGGGGCGATCGACCTTGTTGACGACCACGATCGGCTTCAGCCCGAGCGCGAGCGCCTTCTTCGTGACGAAGCGCGTCTGCGGCATGGGCCCTTCGACCGCATCGACCAGCAGCAGCACCGAATCGACCATCGACAGCACGCGCTCGACCTCGCCGCCGAAATCGGCGTGGCCGGGCGTGTCGACGATGTTGATGTGCATACCCCGCCACTCGACCGCGCAGTTCTTCGCGAGGATCGTGATGCCCCGCTCCTTCTCGAGATCGTTGCTGTCCATCACGCGCTCGGCGATTTTCTCGTTCGCGCGGAAGGTGCCGCTCTGGCGCAGGAGCTGGTCGACCAGCGTGGTCTTGCCGTGGTCGACGTGGGCAATGATCGCCACGTTGCGGATCTGGCGGGCGGTGTCGGCGGTGGTCATGGGAGGCTCGCTTGAAGCGTTCTTGAAGACGGAATCGTGGCCAGGGCCTGGGCTTCGACCGGGCTCAGGAGCCGCGTCGGGATCAGCTCGCCGGCCTTGACGTGGGCGCTGCCGAGGAAAACCGGCTGCCCCGTGACCGCCGGGCCGTAGACGCGCAGGCAGGCGGCGTCCTCGGCGTCGATGCGGCGGCGCACGCCGGCGAGGAAACGGCCGGCATCGTCGGCACTCAGGTGTACCGCCGGCACGTCGCCGAGCAGCGCATCGGGCGGCAGGAGCCGGGCCTCGCGCTCGTCGGGATCGAGGGCCTGCAGCGCTTCGAGATCGACCGCGCCGTCGAGACTCAGCGCGCCGCTCGCGAGGCGGCGCAGCGCGACGAGATGCGCGCCGCAGCCGAGCGCCTCGCCGAGGTCTTCGGCCAGCGTGCGCACATAGGTGCCTTTGCTGACGCGCAGTTCGACCTCCATCGCATCGACAGCGTGCCGGGCAACGATGTCGAAGCGATGAACCGTCACGCGGCGCGGCGCGCGCTCGACTTCGATGCCGGCGCGCGCGTAGTCGTAGAGCGCGCGGCCTTCGTGCTTGAGCGCCGACTGCATCGGCGCGCGTTGCTCGATCGGGCCGGTGAGCGAAGCCACCGCGGCCGCGAGTCGCGCGTCGTCGAAGGCGACCGGCCGGGTCGCGACGACCTCGCCTTCGAGATCGCCGCCGACGCGGGTGACGCCGAGCGCGATCGTCGCGCGGTAGGTCTTGTCGGCATCGAGGCTTGCCTGCGAGAACTTGGTCGCCGCGCCGAAGCACAGCGGCAGCAGGCCGGTGGCGAGCGGATCGAGCGTGCCGGTGTGGCCGGCCTTCTGCGCGCGCAGCATGCCCTTGACCTTCTGCAGCGCGTCGTTGCTCGACCAGCCGTAGGGCTTGTCGATCAGCAGGACACCGTGCAGTGCCTTGCGCGGGCTGCGCGTGCGGGTCAGCACCTCAGTCCTCCTTCGCCCGCGTCGCGTTCGCGCGATGGATCAGCGCGTTCAGGTCGGCCGCCTTCTCGGTCGTGCGGTCGAAGCTGAAGTGCAGCGTCGGCACCGTGTGGATCTGCAGCCGCTTGAAGAGGCTGTTGCGGATGAAGCCGGCTGCCTCGTTGAGCGCGGTCTCGCATTCGGCGGGGTCACCCATCAATACCGAGAAGAAGACCTTTGCATGCGCGTAGTCGGCCGAGACCTCGACGGCCTGGATCGTCACCATGCCGATGCGTGGGTCCTTCAGCTCGCGCACGAGCTCGGCAACGTCGCGCTGGATCTGGTCGGCGACGCGGAAGCTCCGGTTGGGAATGGCGCGCTTGTGTTTGGTCATGGTGGCCTCCTTCGCGGATCACCCAAAGACAAGCCCCGCCGCAAAGGCGGGGCTCGCGTCCATCAAGCACGAACCCCGCCAGAGGCGGGGCTCGTCAAGGGTGAGCGAACCGCCGTCAGAGCGTTCGAGCGACTTCCTTGATCTCGAAGATTTCCAGCACGTCGCCTTCCTTGATGTCGTTGTAGTTTTTCAGCTTGATGCCGCACTCGAAGCCTGACGCGACCTCGCGCACGTCGTCCTTCAGGCGCCGCACCGACTCGACTTCGCCGCTGTAGACCACGACGTTCTCGCGCAGCAGGCGGAAGCGTGCACCGCGGCGCACCAGACCCGAGGTGACCATCGAGCCAGCCACCGTGCCGATCTTCGAGGCGACGAACACTTGGCGGATCTCGGCGGTGCCGAGCAGTTCTTCGCGCTGCTCGGGCGCGAGCATGCCGCCCATCGCCGACTTGATCTCGTCGACCGCGTCGTAAATGATGTTGTAGTAGCGCAGATCGACGCTGTTGCCTTCGGCCAGCTTGCGCGCGCCGGCGTCGGCGCGCACGTTGAAGCCGATGATCACCGCCTTCGACGCGATCGCGAGGTTCACGTCGCTCTCGCTGATGCCGCCGACCGCGGCGTGCACGATCTGCACCTTGACCTCGGCGGTGCTGAGCTTCAGCAGCGACGAAGCCAGCGCCTCCTGCGAGCCTTGCACGTCGGCCTTGATGATCAGCGGCAGCATCTGCACCGCGCCCTGGCCCATGTTCTCGAACATGTTCTCGAGCTTCGCGGCCTGCTGCTTCGACAGCTTCACGTCGCGGTACTTGCCCGACCGGAAGGTGGCGATCTCGCGGGCGCGACGCTCGTCGGCCAGCACCATGAACTCGTCGCCCGCCTGCGGCACCTCGGTCAGCCCCTGGATCTCGACCGGGATCGACGGGCCCGCCGACTCGGTCGGCTTGCCGTCCTCGTCGAGCATCGCGCGCACGCGGCCGTAGGTGGAGCCGGCGAGCACCACGTCGCCCTTCTTCAGCGTGCCGCTTTGCACCAGCACGGTGGCGACCGGGCCGCGGCCCTTGTCGAGCTGCGCTTCGATCACCAGGCCCTTCGCGGGTGCGGCGACCTGGGCCTTCAGCTCCAGCACCTCGGCTTGCAGCAGCACTTGCTCGAGCAGGTCGTCGATGCCCTGTCCCGTCTTGGCCGAGACCTGCACGAACGGCGAGTCGCCGCCGAAGTCCTCGGGCACGACCTGCTCGGCGATCAGCTCGCTGCGCACGCGCTCCACGTTGTGGCCCGGCTTGTCGATCTTGTTGATCGCGACGATCAAGGGCACCTCGGCGGCCTTCGCGTGGGCGATGGCCTCCTTCGTCTGCGGCATCACGCCGTCGTCGGCGGCCACGACAAGGATCACCAGGTCGGTCGCCTTCGCGCCGCGCGCACGCATCTGGGTGAACGCTTCGTGGCCCGGGGTGTCGAGGAAGGTGATCATCCCGCGCGGCGTCTCGACGTGGTAGGCGCCGATGTGCTGCGTGATGCCACCGCTCTCGCCGGACGCCACCTTCGTCTCGCGGATCGCGTCGAGGAGGCTCGTCTTGCCGTGGTCGACGTGGCCCATGACGGTGACGACCGGGGCGCGGGTGACGACGTCCTCCGGGCTGACGTCCTCGGCCTCGACCTGCAGCATTTCCTCTTCGAACGTCTGCATCTTCACGTCCGCCCCGAACTCGCGCGCGATCATGCTCGCGGTTTCGGTGTCGAGCGTCGTGTTGATGGTCATCATCATGCGGCGGTCGAGCAGCTTCTTGAGCACGTCCTTGACGCGCACTTCGAGCTTGTCCGACAGGTCTTTCACCGTCATGCCCTCGGCGAGCGTGACCGTGCGGGTGACCGGCGGCGGACCGGCAGGCTGCTGCGGCGCCATCGACGGACGATGATCGCCACGCCCGCCTCCGGGACCGCGGCGCTGCATGCCG
>NZ_DASTPW010000044.1:0-109173 GCF_035762065.1 Methylibium sp. | reverse complement strand
CGCTGTCGGTGCTGTCGCCCACGCAGTGGCAGGCGCTGCAGGCGCTGGGCCTGCGGCGCCTGCGCGATCTGCGCGGCCTGCCGCGCGCCGGCGTGCAGCGCCGTTTCGGCCGCGAGCTGCCGGGCGCGCTCGACCGTGCCTACGGCGACGCGCCCGACCCGCGCGCCTGGCTGCCGGTGCCCGAGCGCTTCGCGCTGCGTTGCGAGCTGATGCAGCGGGCCGACGATGCCGCCTCGCTGAACACCGCGGTGCAGGCGCTGCTGCCGGCGCTGATCGGCTGGCTGCAATTGCGCTGGGAGGCGGCGAGCGTGCTCGCGCTGCGGCTGCGTCACGAGCATGGCCGCGCGCCGCTGCCCGATACGCGGCTGCTGCTGCGGCTTTCGATCCCGAGCCGCGATGCCGACCAGCTCGCGCTGCTGTGGCGCGAGCGGCTCGCCCGCCTCACGCTGGCCGCGCCGGTCTACGAGATCGCGCTGGAGCTCGACGCTTCGGTGCCGCACGGCGGGCGGCCCGGCGAGCTGCTGCCGGTGGCCGGCGGGGACGCGATCGATCACGCGGCGCTGCTCGATCGGCTCACCGCACGCCTGGGCGCCGAGCGCGTGCTGCGCTGCGAGCCGCAGGCCGACCATCGGCCCGAGCGCGCGCAGCGCATGACGGCGGCGATCGCGGCTGTGGAGGCGAAGCCACCGATGCCTCGATCGACGGCGCAGCGGCTCGCCCGCCCCGCCTGGCTGCTCGATCCTCCCGAGTCTCTGGCCTGCGACACGCACGACCGGCCGCTGCACGGCGGCGGCCCCCTGCAGTTGCGCTCGCGGCCGGAGCGCATCGAGGCCGGCTGGTTCGACGGCGCGCTGGTCTGTCGCGACTACCACGTCGCCGAAGGCCGCGATCACCGGCTGCGCTGGATCTATCGCGAGCGCCGGCTCGAAGCCGACGAGCGCGGTGCACGCTGGTTCCTGCACGGCTGGTTCGGTTGAAGGCGCGCGATGCCGCAACCCGCACCCCCGAAGGAGCCGCGCCCGGCCCTGCCGCCGAGGCCGCCGCCGGACGCGGCACGGCCGCGCCTGCCGGCCTACGCCGAGCTGCACTGCCGCTCGAACTTCAGCTTCCTGACCGCCGCGTCGCATCCCGGCGAGCTGGTCGAACGGGCTGCGCAGCTGGGCTACGACGCGATCGCGATCACCGACGAGTGCTCGGTCGCCGGCGTGGTGCGCGCCCACGAGGCGTTCAAGCCGCTGAACAAGGCCGGCGTGCCGATGCGCCTGGTGATCGGCAGCGAGTTCGCGCTCGACGCGACGGCGAGCGAACCCGCGTTGCGCCTCGTCCTGCTGGCGCAGAACCGCGAAGGCTATGCGCAGCTGTGCGGGCTGATCACGCGCGGGCGCATGCGCAGCGCCAAGGGCGGCTACCGGCTGGGCATCGACGATCTCGATGCGCCGCTCGCCGGCGCCGGCCACGCGAGCGGCGCGCCCGACTGCTTCGCGCTGCTGATCCCGGATCGCGGCGACGACCGCGCCACGCTGCTCGCGCAGGCCCGCACGCTGCAGGCGCGCTTCGGCCCGCGTGCCTTCATCGCCGTCGAACTGCTGCGCCGCGCCGACGACGACGCGCTTGCCGAGCGGTTGATCGAGGTCGGGCAGGCCAGCGGCGTCGCGCTGGTAGCCGCTGGCGACGTGCGCATGCACGCGCGCTCGCGCAAGCCCTTGCTCGACGTGCTGACCGCGATCCGCCTGAAGCGCAGCGTGCACGACTGCGGCCTGGAGCTGCCGGCCAACGCCGAGCAGCATCTGCGCCCGCGGCTCGTGCTCGAACGGCTCTACCGCCCGGAATGGCTCGCACGCAGCGCGGCACTCGCGGCCGAGTGCGAATTCCGGCTCGACGACCTGCGCTACGAATACCCGGCCGAGATCGTGCCGCCCGGCAAGCGCGCGATCGACCACCTCGCCGACCTGACCCGGCTCGGTGCAGCCGCGCGCTACCCGCAAGGCGTGCCGGCCGCGGTGCTCGCGCAGATCGACAAGGAGCTCGCGCTGATCGAGGAGAAGCGCTACGAAGCCTTCTTCCTCACGGTGCACGACGTGGTGTGCTTTGCACGCCGGGAGAAGATCCTCTGCCAGGGCCGCGGCTCGGCCGCGAATTCGGCGGTCTGCTTCTGCCTCGGCATCACCTCGGTCGATCCGACCCGGACGACGCTGCTGTTCGAGCGCTTCATCAGCCGCGAGCGCGACGAAGCGCCCGACATCGACGTCGACTTCGAGCACGAGCGCCGCGAGGAGGTGATCCAGTACGTCTACGGCAAATATGGCCGCCACCGCACGGCGCTCGCCGCGGCGCTGGCGACCTATCGCGTGCGCAGCGCGGTGCGCGACGTCGGCAAGGCGCTCGGCGTCGACGAAGACCGCATCGCGCGGCTCGCGAAGAGCCATCAGTGGTTCGACGCGCGCGATCAGCTGCCCGCGCGGCTGCGCGAGGCCGGCTTCGACCCGGATGCGCCGATCACCCGCCAGTGGCTCGAACTCAGCTGGACGCTGATGGGTTTTCCGCGCCACCTGTCGCAGCACGTCGGCGGCTTCGTGATCGCCAAGGACGAGCTTTCGCGGATGGTGCCGATCGAGAACGCCGCGATGAAGGATCGCTGCGTCATCCAGTGGGACAAGGACGATCTCGAGTCGCTCGGCCTGCTCAAGGTGGACGTGCTCGCGCTCGGCATGCTCACCGTGCTGAAGCGCTGCTTCGGCTTCATGCGCCAGCAGCGCGGCCTCGAGTGGGACCTGGCCGCCGTGCCGCAGGACGACGCCGCGACCTACGAAATGATCCAGCGCGCCGACACCGTCGGCGTCTTCCAGATCGAGAGCCGCGCGCAGCAAAGCATGCTGCCGCGCCTGAAGCCGCACGAGTTCTACGACCTGGTGATCGAGGTCGCGATCGTGCGGCCGGGCCCGATCAGCGGCGGCATGGTGCATCCCTACCTCAAACGCCGCGAAGGCAAGGAGGACGCGAAGTCGCCGAAGCCCGAGCTGGACCAGGCGCTCGCCCGCACCCTCGGCGTGCCGATCTTCCAGGAGCAGGTGATGCAGATCTGCATGATCGCCGCCGGCTTCACCGGCGGCCAGGCCGATGCGCTGCGCCGCGCGATGGCCGCCTGGCGCCGCGGCGGGCATGTCGACAAGTACGAGCGCGACATCGTCGAAGGCATGCAGCGCAACGGCTACGACGAAGCCTTCGCGCGCAAGATCTTCGAGCAGATCAAGGGCTTCGGCGAATACGGCTTCCCCGAGAGCCACGCCTACAGCTTCGCGCTGCTCGCCTACGTGAGCGCATGGTTCAAGTGCCACGAGCCGGCGATCTTCACCGCGGCCTTGTTGAACTCGCAGCCGATGGGCTTCTATTCGCCGTCGCAGCTGGTGCAGGACGCGAGGAAGCACGGCATCGAAGTGCGCTCCATCGACGTGCGCCACAGCGATTGGGAGTGCACGCTGGAGCCAGCGGACCCGCGCGCGTCATCGGTTGCCGTGCCTGCTTCGGCCACCGCGCCCCAGCCGGCGATCCGACTCGGCTTGTGCATGGCCGCCACCTTCAACCGGCCTGCGGCCGAGCGGCTGATGCAGGCGCGTGGCCGCCGGGCGTTCGCGAGCCTCGACGACCTGACCCGCCGCGCCGCGCTCGAGCCGCACGAGTTGCAGGCGCTGGCACGCGCCGATGCGCTGGCCGGCTTGGCAGGCCATCGCCGCGAGCAGGTCTGGGCCGCGACCGGCCAGCAGCGCCGCACCGCCCTGCTCGCCGACGCCGCCCAGCACGAGGCGCCGCTCGCGCTGCCGGCCGCGCCGGAGGGCGAGGCGATCCTGTTCGACTACGCGGCCACCGGTCTCACGCTGCGCCGCCACCCTCTTGCGCTGCTGCGCCCGCGGCTGGCCGCGCGCGGCTGGCGCAATGCCGACGAACTGGCCGCGCTGCGCGACGGTGCACGTGCCTGGGCTTGCGGCATCGTGGTGATGCGCCAGCAGCCCGAGACCGCGAAGGGCACGATCTTCGTCACCCTCGAAGACGAGACGGGCCCCGTCAACGTGATCGTCTGGAAGCGCGTGCGCGAGCGGTACCGTCAGGCCCTGCTCGGCTCACGGCTGCTCGCGGTGGGCGGCGAGTGGCAGAAGTCGCCCGAAAACGTGATGCATCTCGTCGCACGCCGGCTGGTCGACGTGACGCCGTGGCTCGGGCGGCTGGGGACGAGTTCGCGGGACTTCCACTGACGAGGCCCGCCGATCGGCCTCGCCGCCGCCTCAGTAGTCGCTGCCGGCACTTCCCGGCGCGAGGTTGTCGAACTTCGTCAGCGGCTTCAGGAAGGTGAGCTTCGCGGTGCCCGTCGGGCCGTTGCGCTGCTTGGCGATGATGATCTCGGCGACGCCCGGCTCCTTCGACGCGTCCTTGTTGTAGTAGTCATCGCGGTAGATGAACATGATCACATCGGCGTCCTGCTCGATCGCGCCCGACTCGCGCAGGTCGCTCATCATCGGCCGCTTGTCGGTGCGCGTCTCGACGCTGCGGTTGAGCTGCGACAGCGCGATCACCGGGCACTGCAGCTCCTTCGCCAGCGCCTTCAGGCCGCGCGAGATCTCGCCGAGCACGGTCGCTCGGTTCTCCTCGCTGCCGCCGCCGCTGCCGCTCATCAGCTGCAGGTAGTCGACGACGATCAGCCCGAGCTTGCCGCACTGCCGCGCCTGCCGGCGCGCGCGCGCGCGCAGCTCGCTCGGCGTGAGCGCGGCGGTCTCGTCGATAAAGATGCTCGACTTGCTGAGCTTGTCGACGGCTTCGGTGAGGCGGCCCCATTCGTCGTCGCCGAGCCGGCCAGTGCGCAGGTGCTGCTGGTCGATGCGCCCGAGCGAGCCGACCATGCGCAACGCCAGCTGCGCCGCGCCCATTTCCATCGAGAACACGACGGCGGGCAGGCCCTCGTGCACGGCGACGTTCTCGGCGATGTTCAACGCCAGCGCGGTCTTGCCCATGCTGGGCCGCGCCGCCAGCACGATCAGATCGCCCGGCTGCAAGCCCGCCGTCATGCGGTCGATGTCGTAGAACCCGGAACGCACGCCGGTGACTTCCTCGGCGCCGTGATCGGCAAGCTCCTGCACCCGATCGATCAGTTGCAGAGACAGCTTCTCCATCGTGAAGAAGCCCTGCTGCGAACGCGAGCCCTCTTCGCCGATCTTGAGGATCTTTCCTTCGGCCTCGTCGACGATCTGCGTGACGGCCCGGCCTTGCGTGTTGAAGGCCGCGGTGGCGATCTCGTCGCTTGCCTCGATCAGCTTGCGCAGAACGGCCTTCTCGCGAACGATCTCGGCGTAGCGCCGGATGTTCGATGCGCTCGGCACGCTTTGCGCCAGCGCGTTGAGATAGGCGATGCCGCCCGCGTCGTCGGCCTTGCCCGTCGACTGCAGCTTCTCCAGCACCGTGATGACGTCAGCGGGCTGGCTCTTGTCGACCAGCGCACCGATGGCGCTGAAGATGAGCTTGTGCTCGTGCCGGTAGAAGTCGCTCTCGATCAGCACGTCGGCCACGCGATCCCAGGCGTTGCTTTCGAGAAGCAAGGCGCCGAGCACGCTCTGCTCGGCCTCGACCGAGTTCGGCGGCACGCGCAGGTGCGCGACCTCGCTCTCGCCGCGCGACGGGTCGCCGGGCTGAACGACTCTCAACATGTCCTGATCCTCGTCGAGCGCTTCGTGGGCAGCATCCGGGCCGACCCCTTGTTGACGACGCAGCGCAGAAACTGTGAAGAAGCTGTGCGGTGCAGTGGATAACGTATCGCACAAACGAAGAAGGCCGGCAGTGCCGGCCTTCCGCAAGCAAACGACGTGCGCTCGTCAGTCGGTTTCGCCGACCACCGTGACGTTCACGTCCACCACCACGTCGGTGTGCAGGGCGACGGTGACCGCATGCTCGCCGACGGTCTTCAACGGTCCGTTGGGCATGCGCACCTGCGACTTCACGACCTTGTAGCCGGCCTTGTTCAGCAATTCGGCGACGTCGTGATTGGTGACCGAGCCGAACAGTCGGCCGTCGACCCCGGCCTTTTGCGTCGTGGTCAGCGTCTTGCCGGCGAGCTTCTCGCCTTCGGCCTGCGACGCGGCCAGCTTCTCGGCGGCGGCCTTCTCCAACTCGGCGCGCTTGGCCTCGAAGGCCTTGATCGCCTCGGCCGTCGCGCGGCGCGCGGCGCCGGTGGGGATCAGGAAGTTGCGCGCGTAGCCGTCCTTGACCTTGACGACTTCGCCGAGGCCGCCGAGGTTGGCGACCTTCTCCAGAAGAATGATCTGCATGGCGGGATGCTCCTCGTCAGACCTTGTGCTGGTCGCTGTAGGGCAGCAGCGCCAGGAAGCGCGCGCGCTTGATGCAGGTGGACAGCTGGCGCTGGAAGAACGCGCGGGTGCCGGTCAGGCGGGCCGGCGTGATCTTGCCGTTCTCGGCGATGAAGTCGCGCAGCGTATCGACATCCTTGTAGTCGATCTCGGTCACGCCGGTGACGGTGAAGCGGCAGAAGCGCTTGCGGCGGAACAGCAGCGACTGGGTGTTGCGCTTCGGGCGCTTGTCCTTGCCGAAGCGGCCTTTTCCACGGGGCGGGGGCATATGAACTCCTTGCGAACTTGCGATGTTGGGTCGTCGATCAAATGGAGGCGGTGCGGACTTCGGTGATGTGCAACACGACGCCCCGGCCATTGCGCGCGGTGGCGAGGAAGCCGGAAAAACGTGCGGCGGAACCGACCGCGATGCTCCCCAGCTGCTTCGTCACCGGGCCGATCCCCAGGGCCTTCAGCTCCAGGGCGACCTTGCGGGCCATGCCAGCTTCGCTGGCGGTGGACTCGTGCCTGAGCGTCAAGTCCAGCGCCGGCAAGCCGGCGGGCGTGTAGCGCATCGCGCCGCGTTCGATCACCTGCGCGTCGAGGCTGGTGTGGTTGATGCCACCCGCCTCGCCGAGGGCGCCGCCTGCGGCAGCGGAGGCGTCGATCAGGCCGCGGCCTCCTGCTGCTGCGGCTGCTGGGACGACGCCGGCGCCTTGCGCGATTCCTCGCGCTCGACCGCCTTCATCATCACCGAGGGCGTGGTTTCGGCCTTGCTCTTGGCCACCGTCAGGTGGCGCAGCACCGCGTCGTTGAACTTGAAGCCGGTCTCGAGTTCGGCGAGCGTTTCCTTGCCGCACTCGATGTTCAGGCACAGGTAGTGCGCCTTCGCGAGCTTGTTGATCATGTAGGCCAGCTGTCGCCGGCCCCAGTCTTCGACCCGGTGGACCTTGCCGCCGGCTGCGGTAACGAGGCCCTTGTAGCGCTCGAGCATCGCGGGGACCTGCTCGCTTTGATCCGGATGGATCAGCAGGACGATTTCATAGTGACGCATCGTGGCTCCTTGTGGATGTCCGCCGGGTTCTCCGGCGGGAAGCCGCCCCGAGCGTCGACGCAGGGCGGCAAGGATGAAAAGCCGGCGAGTATAGGGGGATCAGGCGGCTCAGCCCGCTTCCGGCGGCAGCGGGCTGCGCAGCCGCTCCACCAGCGCCAGCGCCTTCGCGCTCGGCGGCGCCGACAGGAGGCTGCCGACGACGATCACCGCGAAGCCCAGCGGAACACCGAACACGCCCGCGGCCATCGGCTGGATGCCGAACCACAACGGCATCGGCTCGCCGATCCCGAACAGGCCGCGCAGCCAGGGCTCGCGCGTGACCATGTAGTAGAGCGTCACGCCCAGGCCGGCCAGCATGCCCGCCACGGCGCCCGCCTTCGACGCGCGCTTCCAGAAGATGCCGAGCACCAGCGCCGGAAAGAAGGCCGAGGCCGCGATCGAGAACGCCGCGGTCACGAGGACCACGATGTCGGCGGGCCGGTACGCGGCGACGTAGGCCGCCGCGAGCGCGACCCCCAGCAGCAGGATCTTCGAGATCGCGACCCGCCGCGAGGTCTGCGCCTCGGTGTCGACCAGCCGGTGGTAGAGGTCGTGCGACAGCGCGTTGGTGATCGTCAGCAGCAGGCCGTCGGCGGTCGAGAGCGCCGCGGCCAGCGCACCGGCGGCCACCATGCCGGAGATGACGTAGGGCATGCCGCCGATCTCGGGCGCGGCGAGCACGACGATGTCGGCACCGAGCCGCATCTCGCCGAGCTGGAAGACCTTGTCCTGGTTCACGTCGACGACCGACACCAGTGCCGGATCGACCCGCGCCCACGCGCCGATCCATGCCGGCAGTTGATCGAAGGGCGTGCCGACGAGGTTGTTGAAGACTTCGTACTTCACCATCACGGCCAGCGCCGGCGCGGTGAGGTAGAGCGCCGCGATGAACAGCAGCGACCATGCGACCGACTGCCGCGCCTCGCGCACCGAGGGCGTCGTGTAGAACCGCGTGAGGATGTGCGGCAGGCCGGCGGTACCCACCATCAGGCAGAACACCAGCGCGAGGAAGTTGCGGCGCGAGTCGTCGAACTCCATGCGGGCCTGCGCGTCGCCCTCGGGATCGCCCGCGTACTGCGTCGCATGGCGCGGCATGCCGGCCAGCGGCCTCGCGCGCTCGGCGGCCGCGTTGCGCTGGGCGATGTAGAGCCGGCGGGCCTCGGCCTCGGTGGCGGGCAAGGCGGAGAGCGCACGCGCCGCGGCCTGCACCTCGTTCAGCGGCGCGCCGCGCGAGCGCAGCTCGGCCAGCTGCTGCTCGGCTGCGGCACGGTCGGCGGCCATCGCCGCACTCACGTCCTTCAGCTTCGCTTCGGCGGCGGCGGCACGCGCCGCGAAGATCGCGATCACCTCGCGCTCCTTCGCATCGCCGATCAGCTCGGCCTCCTTCGCGGTGATCTGCCCGAGCTGCGCGCCGTAGGCCAGCGGCGGCAGCGGGTTGCCGGTCTGCTTGACCGACAGCCACACCACCGGCACCAGGAAGGCGAGGATCAGCACGATGTACTGCGCGACCTGCGTCCAGGTGACCGCGCGCATGCCGCCGAGGAAGGAACACACCAGCACGCCCCCCAGGCCTACGAAGACGCCGATCTCGAAGGCCAGCCCGGTGAGCCGCGAGGTGATCAGGCCGACGCCGTAAATCTGCGCGACGACGTAGGTGAACGAGCACAGCACCGTCGCGACCGCGCCGATGCCGCGCGCGAGGTTGCCGTCGTAGCGCTCGCCCAGGAACTCGGGAATCGTGAAGCGGCCGAAGCGGCGCAGGTAGGGCGCGAGCAGCAGCGCGACCAGGCAGAAACCGCCGCTCCATCCGAGGATGAACGCGAGCCCGCCGAAGCCGCTGAGGTAAAGCGTGCCGGCCAGCGTGATGAACGAGGCCGCGCTCATCCAGTCGGCGCCGGTCGCCATGCCGTTGTAGAAGGCCGGCACGCGCCGACCTGCTACGTAGTACTCGGCCGGGTCGGTCGTGCGGCAGACGATGCCGATCACCGCGTACAGCGCGACCGTCGCCAGCAGGAACAGCAGGCCGATCACGTTGCGCGACAGCCCCAGGTGCTCGAGCACCGCGAGCGCCGCGACGAAGGCGACGAAGCCGAGCGTGAAGCCCGCGTAGACGCGATGCAGCCGCCGCGTGAAGACGCTCTGGGTCTGCGCCTCGTTCATTCGGCAGGGCGCGAAAGGCGGCGGTCGAGCCGGTCCATCGCGCGTGCGTAGACGACGACGATCAGCAGGAAGACGAACAGCGAACCCTGCGCCGCCATGTAGAAGCTGAAGGGCCAGCCGAAGAGCACGACGTCGAGCTCGCGCGCGAAGAAAGCCATCACGAAGCTCGCGACGAACCACAGCGCGAGCAGCGCGGCCGTGAGCCGGCGCGTGGCGCGCCAATGCCGTTGCGAGTGACCGTCGACGGGCCCGTCCATCGCCGACGATGTTGCCGGCGCGGCGCGCCGCGGCGCCGCCCGGACTTACCCGCGAGTCGCGGGCGGCGCTCGCTTCGTCAGCGCCTTGCCAGCCGCTGCCAGGTCTCGACCACGGTGTCGGGGTTCAACGAGATCGAGACGATCCCCTCGGCCGCGAGCCAGTCGGCGAAGTCGGGGTGGTCGCTGGGTCCCTGGCCGCAGATGCCGACGTACTTGCCGGTCGCGCGGCAGGCGGTGATCGCGCGGGAAATCATCGCCTTGACGGCCGGGTCGCGTTCGTCGAAGTCCGCCGCGAGCAGTTCAAGTCCCGAATCGCGATCGAGACCGAGCGTCAACTGCGTCAGGTCGTTCGAGCCGATCGACATGCCGTCGAAGTGCTCGAGGAACTGCTCGGCGAGGATCGCGTTGCTCGGCACCTCGCACATCATGATGATCTTGAGATCGTCCTGGCCGCCGGCCGAGGCGCGCCGCAGGCCGTGCTCCGCCAGCATCGCGATCACCCGCTCGGCCTGCTTCAAGGTGCGCACGAAAGGCACCATCAGCTCGACGTTGGTCAGGCCCATGTCGCGCCGCACGCGCTTGAGCGCCTCGCATTCCATCGCGAAGGCGGAGCCGAAGTCGTCGCTGATGTAGCGCGAAGCACCGCGAAAGCCCAGCATCGGGTTCTCTTCGTCGGGCTCGTAGCGTGCGCCGCCGATCAGCTTGCGGTACTCGTTGCTCTTGAAGTCCGACAGTCGCACGATCACCGGCTTCGGCCAGAAGGCCGCCGCGATCGTCGCGACGCCTTCGGTGAGCTTGTCCACGTAGAACGCACGCGGCGACGCATGGCCGCGCGCCACCGACTCCACCGCCTTCTTCAGCTCGGCGTCGACGTTCGGGTAGTCGAGGATCGCCTTCGGGTGCACGCCGATGTTGTTGTTGATGATGAATTCGAGCCGCGCCAGGCCGACGCCGCTGTTGGGCATCTGCGCGAAGTCGAACGCGAGCTGCGGGTTGCCCACGTTCATCATGATCTTGATCGGGCAGTACGGCAGCTCCTCGTGCTTGACCTCGGTGATCTCGGTCTCGAGCAGGCCGTCGTAGATGTAGCCGGTGTCGCCCTCGCTGCAGGCCACGGTGACGAGCGCGCCGTCCTTCAAGGTCTCGGTCGCGTCGCCGCAGCCGACCACCGCCGGGATGCCGAGCTCGCGCGCGATGATGGCCGCGTGGCAGGTGCGCCCGCCGCGGTTGGTGACGATCGCGCTGGCGCGCTTCATCACTGGCTCCCAGTTCGGATCGGTCATGTCGGTGACGAGCACGTCGCCCGGCTGCACCTGGTCCATGTCGGCGATGCCGGAGACGTTGCGCACCGGGCCGGTGCCGATCTTCTGGCCGATCGCGCGGCCCTCGGCGAGCACGGTGTTCTTGCCCGGGTCGCCCTTCAGCTTGTAGCGCTGCTCGGCCTTGCCCTCCTGCTGGCTCTTCACCGTCTCGGGCCGGGCCTGCAGGATGTAGAGCCGGCCGTCGTTGCCGTCCTTGCCCCATTCGATGTCCATCGGGCGGCCGTAGTGCTGCTCGATGATCAGCGCGTACTTCGCGAGCTCGGCAACCTCGTCGTCGTTCAGCGAATAGCGGTTGCGCTGCTCGGTCGGCGTGTCGATCGTCTTGACGAGCTTGCTGGTCTTCCCGACCGCGGCCGCCTTCTCCTCGGGTGTGGTGAACACCATGCGGATCAGCTTCGAGCCGAGGTTGCGCCGGATCACCGCCTTCTTGCCGGCTTTCAGCGCCGGCTTGTGGACGTAGAACTCGTCCGGGTTCACGGCGCCCTGCACCACCGTCTCGCCAAGGCCGTAGCTCGCGGTGACGAACACCACGTCCTTGAAGCCCGATTCGGTGTCGATCGTGAACATCACGCCGGCCGAGCCGAGATCCGAACGCACCATGCGCTGCACGCCGGCCGACAGCGCCACGTCGGCATGCGCGAAGCCCTTGTGCACGCGGTAGCTGATGGCGCGGTCGTTGTAGAGGCTCGCGAAGACCTCCTTCATCTTGTGCAGCACGTCGTCGATGCCGACGACGTTGAGGAAGGTCTCCTGCTGGCCGGCGAAGCTGGCATCGGGCAGGTCTTCGGCCGTCGCGGACGAGCGCACCGCGAACGAAGCGCCCTCGCTGCCGGCCGTCAGCCGGGCGAACTCGGCGCGGATCGCGGCGTCCAGCTCAGCCGGGAAAGGCTGCGCCTCGACCCATCCGCGGATCTGCGCACCGGCTTCGGCCAGCGCACGCACGTTCTCGGTGTCGAGCGTCGAGAGCTTGTCGTTGATCTTCGCGTCGAGCCCGCCGTGCTTGAGGAACTGGCGAAACGCGTGCGCGGTGGTCGCGAAGCCGCCCGGCACCCGCACGCCCGAGGCGGCGAGCTGGCTGATCATTTCGCCGAGGCTGGCGTTCTTGCCGCCGACGCTGTCGACGTCGCTCATCCTGAGCTGCTCGAACGGGACGACCAGCGCCGTCGCATCAAACCTTTCGGTGGGGGCCATGGGGAAAACTCCGTGAAGTGAAGGAAACCTGTGGCCCGCGACGCGCCGCGCTCCGGGCCGACCGCGCCAACGGCAAGGCGCGAGCCCGGGCTGTCGCGAACGGCGAGACGGCGGCGCGCGCTGTTCGAATCGAGGTATGCCGCACCGCCGCCGAGGGGCAAATAATGCGGGCCATTCTAGAAGTCGCCCTTCGCGCAATACCCCCCACGGACCGGCCCCACGTCGCCGCCCGGCACCAGGATCGACATGCCAAATCGCACGGTCTTCTTCGTTTCCGACGGCACCGGGATCACCGCCGAGACCTTCGGCAACTCGATCCTCAACCAGTTCGCCGCGAAGCCGCGCCACGTGCGCCGGCCCTTCATCGACACGCCCGAGAAGGCCCGGCTGGTCGCCCGCGAGATCGACGCCACCTTCGCCGCCGAAGGCAAGCGCCCGATCGTCTTCATCACGCTGATCGATCCCGAGGTGCACGACATCGTCGCGCTCTCCAAGGGCCTGGTGCTCGACATGTTCCAGACCTTCGTCGAGCCGCTCGAGGCCGAGTTCGGCATCAAGAGCAACCACCGCGTCGGCCGCTTCGACGACATCTCCAAGAACCAGGAGTACACCGACCGCATCGAGGCGATCAACTTCGCGCTCGCACACGACGACGGCCAGTCCGCGAAGAACCTCGACACGGCCGACGTGATCCTCGTGGGCGTGAGCCGCTCCGGCAAGACGCCGACCTCGCTCTACCTCGCGATGCAGCACGGCGTGAAGGCCGCCAACTACCCGCTGATCCCCGAGGATTTCGACCGTCACGCGCTGCCCAAGCCGCTCGCGCCGCACAAGGAGAAGTGCTTTGGGCTGACGATCGCGCCGGAGCGCCTGGCCGAGATCCGCCACGAGCGCCGCCCGAACAGCGTCTATGCGTCGATCGAGAACTGCAGGCGCGAGGTGGCCGCGGCCGAGTCGATGATGCGCAGGGAGGGCATCGGCTGGCTGAGCTCGACGCACAAGTCGATCGAGGAGATCGCGACGACGATCCTGCGCGACATCCGGCCGGACCGGCTGATCTACTGAGCCTGCAAGCGCCGCGCCGCCCAGCTCCCCGCCCCGACCATCGCCGCCATCAGCCAGAACAGGCCGGCCGCGCCGAGCACGGTGCCGACGATGCCGAAGCTCAGGGGCATCAGGGTGCTGGAGACGTTGATCGTCATCGAGCGCAGCGCGATCGCCTCGCCGTGGCGCTCGTGCGGCGTGAGCTGGTGCAGCGTGCTCATGATCATCGGCTGCACCACGCCGAGCGCGAGGCCGAGGACCACCGCGCAGGCGCTCATCGTCCAGGCGGTCTGCGCCATCGGGTAGAGCGCGAAGACGGCGGCGACGACCAGCATCGACACCGCCAGCACCTGCGCTTCGCGCATGCGGTGCGCGAGCAGCGGGATCAGCAGTCGCACGCCGGAGACCGCGGCGCCGAACACCGCGAGGATGGTGCCGATCGCCGTCGCGCTCAAGCCGCGCGCGTGGCCGAGGATGGGCACGAGGAAGGCGTGCACGTCCCAGCTGGTCGAGAGCAGCCAGTTGACGAACAAGAGCCGGCGCAGGCCCGGCGTCGCCGACAGCTCGACCGCCGAGGCCCACAGCGGCCGCCTCGGCTGCGCGCGGGCCGCGGCACGCGCCTCGGGCGATTCGCGCGGCACGCGCCGCGCCCAGGCCAGCGCCGCCAGCGGCCACAGCGCGAGCACGGCGAACGCGCCGGTGAAGCCGACGCTGTCGATCAGCACGCCGCCGAGGAAGGCGCCGAGCATGTTCGCCAGCGAAGGCGCGAGACCGAGCCAGCTGAACACCCGCTTGAGCGCGGTGGCCGGCTCGTCGCCCTGCGCCTTCGCCTGGCTCGCGGCGGTGCGCCCCGCGGTGCGCTGGATCGCGATGAGGCCGCAGTTCGCGCCGGCGCCGCTCAGCACCGCCGCGGCGCACAACGCGACGAACACCGCGGTGACCGGCAGTTCGGCGGGCGCCGCGACGCCGACCGCGCCGCCCGCAAGCAGCGCACCGAGCACGGTCAGGCCCACGGCGATGCGCATCGGCCGGTGGTAGCCGTGCCGGTCGGCGAGCCGGCCGGCATGCAGCGCGGTGACGATCGGTGCGGCGGCGAACAGCGCGAGCAGCACGCCGACCGACCATGCGCTGAGCTGCCGGTCCAGCGCCCACAGCGGCAACGCGAGGCGCAGGCCGGCCATGCTGCCGTGGATGCAGAGCTGGCCGCCGATCAGCGGCATCAGCGCCGCGACGAGGCCTGCGTCGAGCGGCCGCTGGCCGGCGGCTGGCGCCGTCATGCGCGCCCGATGCGGGCCAGGTTCGGCGACACGGCGGGCGGCAGGTCGTCGGGCGGCAGGTCGTCGTCGCCCGCGCCTGCAGCGTCCGCGCCCGGCAGCAGCGCTTCGACGCGGCCGTCGTCGAGCGTCTCGACCGACTTCAGCTTGCGCTGCATCTGCCGGGTGCGCGTCTGCGCGAGGTCGATCGTGTCGCTCGCTTCCTTCAGCTTCTTCTGCGTCTTCGCGAGCACGTCGCCGAACTTGCCAAACTCGACCTTGACCGCGCCGAGCACCTCCCACACCTCGGCGCTGCGCTGTTCGAGCGCCAGCGTGCGAAAGCCCATCTGCAGGCTGGTCAGCGTCGCGAGCAGCGTGGTCGGGCCGCACAGCGTGACCCGGTGCTCGCGCTGCAGCGCCTCGACCAGCCCGGGCCGGCGCAAGGCCTCCGCGTAGAGGCCCTCGGTCGGCACGAACAGGATGCCGAACTCGGTGGTGTGCGGCGCGGCGATGTACTTCTCGCGGATCGTGCGTGCCTCGACGCGCAGGCGCTGCTCGATCGCGCGCGCCGCGGCCTCGGCGGCGGGCGCATCGGCGCGCTCCTGGGCATCGAGCAGACGTTCGTAGTCCTCGCGCGGGAACTTGGCGTCGATCGGCAACCACAGCGGCGGCGCGTCGTGGCCCGCGCCGCGTCCAGGAAACTTGATCGCGAACTCGACCCGCGCGCCGCTGCCGGGCACTGTCTCGACGTTCGTGCCCACCTGCTCGCGCGTGAACACCTGCTCGATCAGCCCGGCCAGCTGCACCTCGCCGAACACGCCGCGTGTCTTCACGTTGGTCAGCACGCGGTTGAGCGAGCCGACATCGCTCGCGAGCTTGCGCATCTCGCCCAGGCCGGCGTGCACCGCCTCGAGCCGTTCGGCCACTTGCTTGAAGCTCTCGCCGAGCCGCTGCTCGAGCGTGGCGTGCAGCTTCTCGTCGACCGTCTGGCGCATCTGCTCGAGCTTCTTCTCGTTGTCGGCGGCGAGCGCGCTCAGGCGCTGCTCGACCGTCGTGCGCACCTCGCCCAGGCGACGTTCGTTCGATTCGGTCAGCGCGCGCAGCTGCTCGGCGGTCGCGAGGCCGAAGCGCTGGAGCGCGGCGTCCTGGGCCTCGCGCGCAGCGAGCGCGCCCTGGGTCAGGCTGCCGGCGGTCGAGCGCAGCGTGTCGGCCATCGCCTGCTGCATCTCGCCGAGCTGCTTGCGGAAGCTGTCGATCTGCTCGTTCTGGCCACGCGCCGTTTCGCCGTGCTGCGCCAGCAGGGTCTGCTGGAAGCTGCCGAGCGCGTTGCCGAGCTCGACGCGCGTGCCCTGCGCGCTGCGCGCCAGTTCGTCGCGCAGTTCGCGTTCGAGCCGTTCGCTCGTCGCGGCGACCTGGTCGCGCACGCCGCCGTCGCCGGTCGAGCGCAGCACGGCCCACAAGACGATCGCCGTCAGCACCATGCTCGCGGCCGAGATCAGCCAAGGCAGCCAGGTCATCCAGTCCATCTGGACGATTGTCGGCGCGGCGCGACCTGCCGCTCGAGCGCGTCGAAGCTCCACTGCACGAACAGCGCCAGCACCGCGGCCGGCACCGCGCCGGCCAGCATCGCCTGGGTGTCGTTCAGCGCCAGCCCGGCGACGATGCGCTCGCCCAGGCCACCGGCACCGACGAAGGCCGCGATGGTCGCGGTGCCGACGTTGATGACGGCGGCCGTCTTCACGCCCGCCAGCAGCGTCGGCATGGCCAGCGGCAACTGCACGTGCCGCAGCACCTGCAGCGGCCGCAGCCCGAGCGACAGGCCCGCCTGCGCCAGCGCCGCCGGCACCCCGACCAGCCCCGCGTGCGCGTTGCGCACGATCGGCAGCAGCGCGTAGAGGAACAGCGCGATCAGCGCCGGCACCGCGCCGATGTGGTCGAGCGCGGCGATCAGGAAGGTCAGCAGCGCGAGGGACGGCAGCGTCTGCACGACGCCGACCATGCCGAGCATCCACGGCGCCACCCGCGGCCGCGCCCATGCCCACACGCCGAGCGGCACGCCGAGCAGCACCGCGGCCAGCACCGAGCCGAACACGAGCAGCAGGTGCTGGCCGACGAGCCGCGCGAGATCGGGCGCGAAGAGGCGCGCGGCGAAGCCGTGGCCCGCCTCTGCCGGCGCCGCTGCCGGCCGGGCGTCCGCGCCGGCCGTCGGCGGGAGGCTCGCGACGAAGCCCTGCGCGATCGACGCGAAGCTGCGGCGATCCACTTCGGCCTGCGCGTTCAGGTCGATCATCCGGCGCTCGCCGATGCGCCCGGCGAGCACCGCGAACGGCGCGGCGTCGAGCTCGCGGCGCATCAGCAGCACCGCCTCGTACTTGGGGAAGAAGCCGAGGTCGTCGGCCAGCACGCGCAGCCCGAGCCGGCCGATCTGCGCGTCGGTCGAATAGACGTCGGTCACGTCGATCTGCGCCGCCGCGAGCGCGCCGTAGGCCAGGCCGTGATCGAGCCCGCGCGGCGCCGCTTTCAAGCCGTAGGCGCCCCGCAGCGCCGGCCAGCCGTCGGCGCGCGCGAGGAATTCGTGCGACAGCCCCCAGCGCAGCGCGGCCGCCTCAGGCTTGCGCAGGTCGGACATCTTCTGGAGCCCGAGCCGCTCGGCATCGGCCTCGCGCAGCGCGAGCGCGTAGCGGTTGTCGAAGCCGAGCGGCACGGCCGCCTTGAGGCCGCGCGGCGCGAGCCACGCGTTCAGCTCGTCGAGGCTCGGCCTGCCCTCGCGCTTGAGCAGCTCGCGCACGATCGTTCCCGTGTACTCCGGGTAGACGTCGATCTCGCCCGACGCCAGCGCCTGCTCGAGGATGCCGGTGTTGCCGAGGCCCTGCCGGTGCACCGCGCCGATGCCGGCGCGCTCCGCCGTCTCGCGCAGGATTTCGCCGAGGACGTAGGACTCGGTGAAGCGCTTCGAGCCGATCCTGATCGGCTCCTTCTCGGGCGAGCCGATCCTGATCGGCTCCTCGCCGGGCGATGCGATCCTGACCGGCTCCGCGGCCATCGCGGTCGCAACGAGGAGCACCGCCGCGGCCCAGCACGCCAGCGCGCGGCGGCCGGCGCTCATCGGCGCGCGGCTTGCGGGTTGACGATCGCCGGCAGGTGCCGCCCGTCGCCGAGGCCGAGCGCGGCGAGCAGGTTGTCGGCCGCGAGCTGCGCCATCGCGCGCCGCGTCTTCATCGACGCGCTGCCGATGTGCGGCGTGAGCACCGCGTTCGGTGCGGCCAGCAGCGCCGGGGTCACGTGCGGCTCGCCCTCGAACACGTCGATGCCTGCCGCGCCGATGCGGCCTTCCGCGAGCGAACGCGCGAGCGCCGCGTCGTCGACGATGCCGCCGCGCGCGATGTTCACGAGCGTCGCGCCCGGCTTCATCTGCGCGAGCTCGGCTGCGCCGATCGCGTGGTGCGTCGCGGCGCTGTAGGGCAGCACGAGCACGAGGTGATCCGCCTCGGCCAGCAGCGCCGCCTTCTCGACCCAGCGCGCGCCGAGCGGCGCTTCCTGCTCGGCCGGCAGCCGCGAGCGGTTGTGATAGATCACCCGCATGCCGAAGCCGAGCGCGCCGCGCCGCGCGACCGCCTGCCCGATGCGCCCCATGCCCAGGATGCCGAGCGTCGCGCCGTGCACGTCGGCGCCCATCAGCTGGTCGTAGTGCCACTTGGTCCAGCGACCTTCGCGCAGGTAGCGTTCGCCCTCGCCGACGCGGCGCGCGCAGGCCAGCAGCAGCGCGAAGGCGAGATCGGCGGTGGTGTCGGTCAGCACGTCGGGCGTGTTGGCGACGAGCACGCCGCGCGCACTGCAGGCGTCGACGTCGATGTGGTTGGTGCCGACCGACATCGTGCTCACCGCCTTCAGCGCCGGGCAGGCGTCGAGCAGCGCGGCGTCGATGCGCTCGCTGCCGGTGCAGAAGAGGCCGTCGCAGCCGTCGAGCCTTCCGAGCAGCGCGTCGCGCGACCAGACCTCGTCGGTCGGGTTGTCGGCCACCTCGGCGACGCCGGCGCTCAGGCGCAGGGCCTCGACGATGTCGGGAAAGATCGCGCGGGCCACGAGCAGCTTCTTCGTCGTCGTCATCGATCGCCTCATCGGAACCAGATCAGGGTCATCAGCGCGAACAGCGGCAGCAGGATCGCGCAGCTCCAGCCCATGTAGCCGAAGAAGCTCGGCATCTTCACCCCGCGGTCTTCGGCGATGGCCTTGACCATCAGGTTGGGCGCGTTGCCGATGTAGCTCATTGCGCCCATGAACACCGAGCCGGCGGAGATGGCCGCGAGCACCGGCGCGAGCCGCGTCATCAGCACCTGCGCATCACCGCCGGCGAGATTGAAGAAGACGAGGTAGGTCGGCGCGTTGTCGAGGAAGGCCGACAGCACGCCGGTCGCCCAGAAGTACATCGCCGGGATCGGCTGGCCGTCGGCGCCGGTGACCGCGGCCACCACCGGCGCGAAGGCACCGGCGCTGCCTGCCTTCAGCATGGCGAGCACCGGCGCGATCGTCACGAAGATGCCGGCGAAGAGCTTCGCCACCTCGGCCATCGGCGCCCAGCCGAACTGGTTGTCCTCGTGCACGCGGCGCGGGGTGAGCTTCAGCGACGCGGCGATCACCGCGAGCAGCCCGGCATCGCGCAGCAGCTGCGGCAATCCGACCGGCGTGCCGGCCACGTCGAACACGACACCCGGCTTCCAGGTGCCGCTCATCAATACCAGCGCGACGATCACGCCGAGCAGCGCCAGGTTGGCGCGGCCTTCGATCGCGAAGCGCGGCGCATCGGGCGTCGGATCGCGGCGCGGGGCGCCCTCCTGCGCATCGAAGTGGCGATCGACCAGCCAGAAGACCGCGAGCAGCGCGCCGACGATGAACAGCGTCTCCGGAAGGAGCGTCCTCACGGTCCAGAAGAAGCTCACGCCCTGCAGGAAGCCGAGGAACAGCGGCGGATCGCCGAGCGGCGTCAGCGAGCCGCCGGCGTTCGCGACGATGAAGATGAAGAACACGAACACGTGCGCGTTGCGCCGGCGGTGGTCGTTCGCGCGGATCAGCGGACGGACCAGCAGCATCGACGCGCCGGTCGTGCCCATGAAGCTCGCGAGCACCGCGCCCACCGCCATCAGCCCGGTGTTGAAGCCGGGGCTGCCGTGGAAGTTGCCGCGCAGGTGGATGCCGCCCGCCACCGTGAACAGCGCGCACAGCAGGATGATGAAGGGCAGGTACTCGGCGAGCGCCGCATGCACCAGCGTCGCGCCGGTCAGCGGCAGGCCGAAGCGCTGCGCGAACGGCAACAGGAAGGCCAGTGCCCAAACCGCGGTGATCTTGCCGAAATGGTGATGCCACAGCGCGGGCACGAGCAGCGGCAGCAGCGCGATCGACAGCAGCAGGCCGGCGAACGGGATGGCCCAGGCAGCGGACAGGGAAGCGCCGTCGAGGTCGGCCGCGTGCGCCAGCGGCGTCCAAGCGAACAGGGCGAGGGCGACCAGGCGAGGCAGTGCGTTCATCGTGACTTTCAACAAGGAGCCGCGAGGCGACGGCACGCGACATGAGCGGCCGCCAGATCCCAGGCGGCCTGGCCGACCGTCTTGAACACCGGCGCCGGGCCGGCGGGCGCCGCGGCGCCGAGGTGATCGACGAGCTCGCTGACGCGCGACCAGTCGATGCCGGCCTGGATCAGGTCGCCGGCTTCGCCGCGCGCGCCGTCGAGCGCGTCGACGATCACCGCCCGCGCGTGCAGCAGCGACGGCGGCAGCTCGGCCATCTGCGGCCTGAAGGCGCCGACGCCGACGACGAGCAGGTCCTCCGGCAACTCGGCCGGCAGCACCGGCGCGAGGCTGGTGGTGAGCGCGATCGCCGCGTCGACTCGATCGACCGCCCCGGCCACACCGGACGCGACCTCGACGCGCAGGCGAGGCACTTCGACAGCCAGCCGCGCGGCCAGCGCATCGGCCTGTTCGCGCCTGCGGCCGACCAGATGCAGGCGTTCGATCGGCTCCAGCTCGGCGAGCAGGCGCGCGTGTTCGAGCGCCTGGGCGCCGCAGCCGATCAAGGCGATCGATCGCGGCGGCCGGCGCCCGAGCGTGCGCAGGCCCAGCGCGGTGACGGCGGCCGTGCGTCGCGCGGTGACGGTGGGGCCGTCGAGCAGCGCGAGCGCGCGGCCGTCGCGCGCGTCGCAGACGAGCACCTGGCCGTGGATCGTCGGCAGCCCGCGCCCACGGTTGGCCGGATGCACCGCGACCAGCTTCGCGATCGCGAGCGTCGCGTCGGCCGCTGGCATCGCGAGCCAGCTCGCGCCCTCGGGCAGCGGCAGTGCGAGGCGCTCCGGCGCGTGCAGCGTGCCGGCGCGCCGCGCACGCATCGCCGCCGCGACCGCCTCGACCAGTGGCGCGGCCGGCAGCAGCGCGCGCGTGGCCGCGGCGTCGAAGACCTGCACGAAGCTCAGTCGAGGAAGCGCGCGAAGCCGGCGACCGGCTCGCGGTCGGTCGCGAGCGTGTTCTCGACCGCGGCCGGGTCGGCATGGCCGAGCGCCATGCCGCACACCAGCATCTCGCCTTCGTCGAAGGCGAGCTCCTTGGCGATCACCCGGTGCATCGGCGTGAAGGCGGCCTGCGGGCAGGTGTCGAGGCCCCGGCCGCGCGCGGCGACCATGATGTTCTGCAGGAACATGCCGTAATCGAGCCAGCTGCCCTGCTCGAGGATGCGGTCGATGGTGAAGATCAGGCCGACCGGCGCGTCGAAGAACAGGTAGTTGCGGCCGTGCTGCTCGTGCATGCGCGCCTTGTCGGCCTTGCCGATGCCGAGCAGGCCGTACAGGTCCCAGCCGATCTTGCGGCGGCGGTCGATGTAGGGCGCGACCCACTGGCGCGGGTAGTAGGCGTACTCCTCCTGCTGTGCCGCGGCCTGCGCCGGATCGTCGTGCACCGCCTTCAGCGCGGCGGTGAAGCGCGCGAGCGTGGCGCCGGTCAGCACCCTCACCTTCCAAGGCTGGATGTTGGTGCCCGAGGGCGCGCGCGCGGCGACGGCAAGGATGGCCTCGATGTCCTCGCGCGGCACCGGCGTCGGCAGGAAGGCGCGCACCGAGCGGCGCGTGACGATCGCGGCATCGACCGCGGCGGTGCTCTCGGGTGTGACGGGCGAGGTGTTCAAAGCAGGGCCTCCAGCGTGGTTCGAAGCAGGGTCGGCAAGGCCGCGACCGGCCGGCGCGTCGCACGGTCGACGTAGACGTGCACGAAGTGCCCGTGCGCGGCCGAGGCCTCGGTGCCTTGAGCGAACAGGCCGACCTCGTAGCGCACGCTCGAGCGCCCGAGATGCGCGACGCGCACGCCCGCATCGATGCGCTGCGGAAAGGCGAGCGGCGCGAAGTAGCGGCACTGCGTCTCGACGACGAGGCCGATGACGCCGTCGTTCGCGTACAGGTCAAGCGCGCCGGCGTCGATCAGGTGGCCGTTGACCGCGGTGTCGAACCAGGCGTAGTACACGACGTTGTTGACGTGGCCGTAGACGTCGTTGTCGGCCCAGCGCGTGCCGATCGTGCGCCAGGCGCGGAAGTCGCCACGCGGTCGCGGGGCGGGCCGGGGCTCGGCGGGCGGACTGCTCATCGCGACGAATATAGGGGCGTCTCGGGCGTCGCCCGTGGCTGCCGGGGCCTTCGCTCGCGCCAGTCGGCGAGCGCCGCGCGCACGGTGTTGAGCTGCACCTCGACCGTCACCTCCAGGTCGCGGCCGTAGCCGCCGCCCATCGCGATCGCGACCGGGATGTCGCGCTCGCGGCAGGCATCGAGCACCCGGCGATCGCGCTCGGCGAGGCCCGCGGTCGTGAGCTTCAGGCGGCCGAGGCGATCGCCCTCGTGCGGGTCGGCGCCGGCGAGATAGAGCACCAAGCCGGGCGGCGCTTCGGCGTGGTGCCGCCAGAGCGCCGCGAGCGCGACGTCGAGCGCTTCGAGATAGGGCGCGTCGGTGCAGCCGTCGGGCAATTCGACGTCGAGGTCGCTCGCCTGCTTGCGGGCAGGGAAGTTCTTCGCGCCGTGCAGCGACAGCGTGAACACGGTCGGGTCGTCGCGAAAGATCGCGGCGCTGCCGTCGCCCTGGTGCACGTCGAGATCGACGAGCGCGACGCGCAGCAGCCGCCGATGCGAGCGATGGTGCTCGGCCTGCATCAGCCGAGCGGTGACCGCCAGATCGTTGAACACGCAATAGCCGGCGCCGCGATCGGCGAAGGCGTGATGCGTGCCGCCGGCCAGGTTCATCGCGACGCCCTCGCCGGCCAGCGCGGCGCGCGCCGCGGCGATCGTCGCGCCGACCGAGCGCCGCGCACGCTCGGCCATCGCCGGCGACCACGGGAAGCCGATCTCGCGCTGACGCACGGGCGGGACGGTGCCCTCGACGACGGCGCCGATCCAGTCGGGCTCGTGCGCCAGCGCGAGCTCGCCTTCGCTGGCGGATGGTGCCTCGACGAGCCGCACGCCGGCGACCTCGGCCGCGACGCGCTCGCGCAGCCGGCGGTACTTCGACATCGGAAAGGCGTGGCCCGCGGGAAGCGGCAGGACGAAGGTGTCGCTGTAGTGGGCAAGCATGGCAGCGGCGTGGCGAAACAGGACGGCTAGAACCGCCCCTCTAGATTTGCGGCAGCGCAGCAAAAAGCCCTTGCGCTGGGAAAACCGGCTTCTATACTTCCTTCATGCTGCAGCGCAACAAAGTGCCGCAGTCGTCCTCCCTCAACCACTCCGGAGCACTGCACATGATGACCGCCGAACAACTGATCGCCAGCCACAAGGCCAACCTGGAAACCCTCTTCGGCCTGACCACGAAGGCCTTTGAAGGCGTCGAGAAGCTGGTCGAGCTGAACATGCAAGTCGCCAAGTCGGGCATGACGGAAGCGGTCGAGCACGCGAAGGCCTCGCTTTCGGTCAAGGACGCGCAGGAACTGCTCGCGCTGCAAGCCAGCCTGCTGCAGCCGTCCGCCGAGAAGGCCGCCGCCTACAGCCGCCACCTCTACGAGATCGCGCAAGGCACGAACGCCGAAGTCGGCAAGATCGCCGAGACCAAGATGGCCGAATCGCAGCGTGCCTTCATGGCGCTGGTCGACAGCGCGGTGAAGAACGCGCCGGCCGGCACCGAGAACGCGGTCGCACTGGTCAAGTCGGCCGTCGCCGCCGCGAACAACGCGCTCGAAAGCGTCACCAAGGCCGCGAAGCAGGCGCAAGACGTCGCCGAGGCGAACTTCAACGCGCTGAACACCAGCGCCGTCAAGGCGACCACCGCCGCCAGCAAGCGCGCGCGCTGATCGGCACGGCCGGCGCGGCTCGATTCGCCCGCCGGCTTGAAACCTGCGAGGCAGCTCTGCATCTGAGTCGAGCGGCCGGCGCGCTGTGCAAGCGGCAGTCGGCAGGCTCCTGAAGGTTGTCTCCTCGGTACCTTCGTGAACTGGGTTCCAGGTACCTTGACCCGGGCTTCGGCCCGGGTCTTTTTACTTGCGCTGCGCTTTTCGTTTACAGCGTCTTTGCGGCGATCTTCGTCTTGAGCTCGGCCAGCGCCGCCAACGCGGCCTCCCGGCCGGCCAGCAGCGCGAGTCGCCTTGCGCCGAAGTCCGCGCCCGACACGCCCGCGAGCTTCGGCCGGATCACCACGTCGGCTTCGCGCAGCTGATAGGCGCCGAGGTTGCGGCCCATGATCGCGAAGGTCTGCAGAAGCATCTTCACCGCGTCGGTGGTCGGCTGGTCTTCGGTGGCGGCCGAGATGTCGACCGCGATCACCAGCTGCGCGCCCATCTGCTTGGCGTACTGGACCGGGATCGGCGCGACGAGGCCGCCATCGACGTATTCCCGCCCGCCGATGCTGACCGGCTGGAACACCGCCGGCACCGCGCTCGACGCCCGTACCGCCACGCCCGGATCGCCGCGCTGGAACAGGATGCCCTGGCCGGTGAGCAGATCGGTGGCGACGATGCCCAGCGGCGTCTTCATCTGCTCGATCGTCTTGCCGCCGGTGTGCTCGCGCACGTAGCGCGCGACCGCCTCGCCGCGCAGCAGGCCGCGGCCCGGGTAGGCCCAGTCGGCGAGCGTCGCCTCGTCCATGCTCAGTGCCAGCGCGCCCAGTTCCGCGCCGCGCTTGCCTGCAGCCCACATGGCCGCGACGAGGCTGCCAGCCGAAGTGCCGACCACCAGCTCCGGCTTGAGGCCCTGCTCCTCCAGCACCTGGATCACGCCGATGTGCGCGAAGCCGCGCGCCGCGCCGCCGCCCAGAGCAAGGCCGATGCGCGGCGGCTTCGGCGGCGGCTTCGGCGCTTCGGGCGGCAGCGCGGGAGCCGGCGGCGGGGCGGTGGCGCAGCCGGCCAGCGTGGCCATCAGCACGCCAGCGCCAGCCCTGGCGAGCACGCGGCGGCGTTGCGTGTCGTCGAGCGGTTCGTCGGGTCGGGTCATCGCCGAAATTCTAGGAAGCGGCCCTCGCCGGTCTGTGTCGATATGCGGCTTGCCAATAAGCAAGCGAGAAAACTGTTGTTCGTGCCGATCGAGGGCCTTCTTAAAGTGCCGCCCTTGCCGCGAGCCGACACTCGCGGCCCCGCGCCGCCCTCCACGCTTCCGCATGTACCAGTACACCGCCTTCGACCGCGCCTTCGTGCACCAGCGCGCGGCGCAATACCGCGACCAGCTCGCACGCCATCTCGCCGGCCGACTGCCCGACGAGGACTTTCGTGCGCTGCGGCTGCAGAACGGCTGGTACATCCAGCGCCATGCGCCGATGCTGCGGGTGGCGGTGCCCTACGGCGAGGTGTCGAGCCGGCAGTTGCGTGCGCTGGCACGGATTGCACGCGAGTACGACCGCGGCTACGCGCACTTCACGACGCGCCAGAACACCCAATACAACTGGATCCCGCTCGACAAGTCCGCCGACGTGATGGAGCTGCTGGCCAGCGTCGACATGCACGGCATCCAGACCAGTGGCAACTGCATCCGCAACATCACCAGCGACGCGCTCGCCGGCATCGCGCCCGACGAGCAGATCGACCCGCGCCCCTATTGCGAGATCCTGCGGCAGTGGTCGACGCTGCACCCGGAGTTCGCCTTCCTGCCGCGCAAGTTCAAGATCGCCGTCACGGGCGCGAGCGAAGACCGCGCCGCGACGGCGTGGCACGACGTCGGTCTGCACCTGCACCGCAATGCCGATGGCGCCGTCGGCTTTCGCGTGCTGGTCGGCGGCGGCATGGGCCGCACGCCGATCACCGCCACGGTGGTGCGCGAGTGGATCGACTGGCGGCAGATCCTCGTCTACCTCGAGGCGGTCGTGCGCGTCTACAACCGCTACGGCCGGCGCGACAACATGTACAAGGCCCGCATCAAGATCCTCGTGAAGGCCGAAGGGCAGAAGTTCATCGATGCCGTCGAGCGCGAGTACGCCGACATCCTAAACCTCGACACCGACGGCGAGGCACAGGTCATCCCGCAAGCCGAGTTCGATCGCGTGGCCGCGTGCTTCGCGCCGCCGGCGGGCGTGCAGCCGCGCTCGAGCACCGGCGACGGCGCGCCGGCCGATGCGCCGCTCGCTTACCGCCGCTGGCTCGAACGCAACGTGCATGCGCACAAGTTCGCCGGCCACAAGGCGGTGACGCTTTCGCTCAAGCGAGCGGGGCAGGCACCGGGCGACGCGACCGATGCGCAGATGGAGCAGGCCGCCGCGCTGGCCGACCGCTACAGCGCGAGCGAGCTGCGCGTCACGCACGACCAGAACCTGCTGCTGCCGTGGGTGCGGGAGAGCGATCTCTACGCGCTGTGGCAGGAAGCGAAGGCCGCCGGCTTCGCGACGCCCAACATCGGGCTGGTCACGGACATGATCGCCTGCCCCGGCGGCGACTTCTGCGCGCTCGCGAACGCGCGCTCGATCCCCGTCGCCGCGCAGATCACCGAGCGCTACGCCGACATCGACGAAGCCTTCGACATCGGCGACATCGACCTGCACATCAGCGGCTGCATCAACTCCTGCGGCCACCATCACAGCGGTCACATCGGCATCCTTGGCGTCGACAAGGACGGCAAGGAGTGGTACCAGGTCTCGCTCGGCGGCTCGGACGGATCGGCGCTCTCCGGCGGCGTCGCGGCCTCGACGCCGGGCAAGGTGATCGGCCCCTCGTTCGCGGCCGACGAAGTGGCCGATGCGGTCGAGGCGGTGCTCGACATCTACCGCGAGACGCGCTCGGCCAACGAACGCTTCGTCGACACCGTCAAGCGCATCGGCCTCGATCCGTTCAAGCAGGCCGCGAACGCGGTGCGGCGCAGCACGCGCAAGGAGGCGGCATGAAGTTCGTCGCGCGGCACGGCGACCGCTGGCGCAGCGTGGGCGGCGACGACGGCCCGATGGTCACGATCACGCCCGGGCCCGATCGTCTGCTGACGCTTGGGCAATGGCACAGCGTGCGCAACAGCTGGCCGGCCGGGCTGGAAGTCGGCGTCGCGCTGCCGAACGACGCGCCGGTCGAGGATTTGGCGGCCGACCTCGGCGGCGACGCGCCCATCGCGCTGATCGCGCTCGACTTCCCGAAGTGGACCGACGGCCGCGCCTACAGCCAGGCGCGGCTGCTGCGCGCCCGCTGGCGCTATGCCGGCGAGATCCGCGCGACCGGCGAAGTGCTAGTGGACATGCTGCCGCTGCTGCGCCGCACCGGCTTCGACGCGGTGCTGCTGCGCGCCGACCAGTCGATCGACGCGGCCGAGCGCGCGCTGGCCTTCTTCCACGGCCACTACCAGGCCGACGTGCACGAGCACCGCCCGCTGTTCGCGCTGCCGCAAGGCGAGGCCGACGCGCTCGCGCGCAAGCGCGCGGAGTTCGTCGGCGACGGAGCGTCCATATGAGCGCGATCGCGCTGTATGCCAAGGCCTCGGCCGACCACGACGCGAAGCTCGCCTACGCGATCGAGCTGCTGCACGAGGCGGCGGAGCAGCACGCCGGGCGCATCGTGCAGGCCACCAGCCTCGGTGCCGAGGACATGGTGCTGACCGACCTGATCGCGCGCCATCGCATCCCGATCGCGGTCGGCACGCTCGAGACCGGCAAGCTTCATGCGGAGACGGCCGCGCTGATCGGCCGCATCGAGCAGCGCTACGGCCTCGCGGTCGAGGTCTATCGGCCGCGCGAGAAACACGCGATCCAGTTCGTCCGCACGCACGGCGAGGACGCGATGCGCCGAAGCATCGAGCTGCGCAAGGCCTGCTGCGGGATCCGCAAGCTCGAGCCGCTGTCGCGCATGCTTGCCGAGCGCGACGCCTGGGTCACCGGCCTGCGCCGCGAGCAAAGCGACGCGCGCGGCGAGGTGCCCTTCCACGACCGCGACGACGCCGGCCGCCTGAAGCTCAACGCGCTGGCCGACTGGACCTGGGGCGACGTCTGGCATCACATCGCCGCCAACGAGGTGCCCTACAACCCGCTGCACGACCAGTTCATGCCGAGCATCGGCTGCGCGCCGTGCACGCGCGCGATCGCGGTGGGCGAGCCGTTCCGCTCCGGGCGCTGGTGGTGGGAAGACGAGGCGGCGAAGGAATGCGGGCTGCACGTCCATCACGACGAAGCGCCCGTGGCATCGATGATCGGAGAAGCGCGATGAACGCTCCGACGGACATGACGAGCCTGCGGCCCGAAGTCGATCACCGTCATCTCGACGCGCTCGAGGAAGAAGCGATCTTCATCCTGCGCGAGGTGGCCGGCGCCTTCGAACGGCCGGGGCTGCTGTTCTCCAGCGGCAAGGATTCCTGCGTGGTGCTGCGCCTCGCCGAGAAGGCCTTCAAGATGCGCCGGCGCGGCGGCGACGATCTCGGCGCGTTCGAGGGCAAGCTGCCCTTCCCGCTGGTGCATGTGGACACCGGCCACAACTTCCCCGAAGTGATCGAGTTCCGCGACCGCCGCATCGAAGAGATGGGCGAGCGCCTGGTCGTCGGCCACCTCGAAGACTCGATCGCGCGCGGCACGATCCGCCTCGCGCACCCGCTCGAGTCGCGCAACGGCCATCAAACCGTGACGCTGCTCGAGACCATCGAGGAGCACCGCTTCGATTGCCTGATCGGCGGCGCGCGGCGCGACGAGGAAAAGGCGCGCGCGAAGGAACGCATCTTCAGCCACCGCGACGCCTTCGGCCAATGGCAGCCGAAGGAACAGCGGCCCGAACTGTGGAGCCTGTTCAACACCCGCATCAAGCCCGGCGAGCACTTCCGCGCCTTCCCGATCAGCAACTGGACCGAGCTCGACGTGTGGCTCTACATCGCCCGCGAGAACATCCCGCTGCCGAGCCTGTACTACACCCACCAGCGGCAGGTGATCCGCCGCAAGGGCCTGCTGGTGCCGCTGACCGAGGTGACGCCGCCCGAAACCGGCGAGCGCATCGAAACCGCGCAGGTCCGATTCCGCACCGTCGGCGACATGACCTGCACCTGTCCGGTCGAGAGCGACGCGGCGAGCGCCGCCGACATCGTGACCGAGACGCTCAGCGTCACCGTCAGCGAGCGCGGCGCGACGCGCATGGACGACCGCACCTCGGATGCTTCGATGGAGCGCCGCAAGAAAGAGGGCTACTTCTGATGGGCGCCGACGACCAAGGCCAGCACCAGGCGCTGCGCTTCCTGACTGCCGGCAGCGTCGACGACGGCAAGAGCACCCTGATCGGCCGGCTGCTGTTCGATAGCCAGGCGATCCTCGCGGACCAGCTCGATGCGCTCGAACGCCGTGCGGCCGGCCAGACCATCGATCTCTCGCTGCTGACCGACGGCCTGGAAGCCGAGCGCGAACAGGGCATCACGATCGACGTCGCCTACCGCTACTTCGCGACGCGCCGGCGCAAGTTCATCATCGCGGACGCGCCGGGTCACGAGCAGTACACCCGCAACATGGTCACCGCCGCGGCGGGCAGCGATGCGGCGGTGGTGCTGGTGGACATCACCAAGCTCGACTGGAAGACCAGGCCGGTGAGGCTGCTGCCGCAGACGCGCCGGCATTCGCTGCTCGCGCAACTGCTGCGCTTGCCGAGCGTCGTGTTCGCGGTCAACAAGCTCGACGCCGTCGACGCCGATGCGCAGGCCGCGTTCGACGCGGTGCGCGAGGCGCTGCTCGCCTTCGCGCGCGACGCCGGCCTCGCGATCGCCGGCGTGCTGCCGGTCTCGGCGCTGCGCGGCGACAACGTCACCGCCCGCTCGGCCGTCTGGCGCTGGTACGAGGGCCCGACGCTGCTCGAGCTGCTGCACACGCTGCCCGCCTGCGACGAGCGTCACGACGGCGCACTGCTGCTGCCCGTGCAGTACGTGCAGAAGAGCGCCGCCAAGCAAGCCGAGCAGGGCACCGGCCATCAGCCGCGCACCGTCTGGGGCCGCATCGCGCACGGCCGGGTCAAGGTTGGCGACGAGGTGCAGGTCTTCCCGAGCGGCCAGGTCGCGGTCGTCGCCGAAGTGCACCGCGCGGGCGAGGTGGTCGATGCCTGCGAGGCCGGCCAGTCCGCGGGGCTCGTGCTCGACCGCCAGCTCGACATTTCGCGCGGCGACTGGATCGCCTCGGCCTCGTTGCCCTTGGCGACGACGCAGAGCTTCTCCGCGACGCTCGCCTGGCTCGACACCGAACCCGCGCAAGTCGGCCGCAAGTACTGGCTGCGCCACGGCCACCGCTGGGTGCAGGCGCGCATCACCGCGATCGACAGCGTGCGCGACATCCACACGCTCGAAGACAGCGACGCGCACCAGCTCGCGGTCAACGAGATCGGCCGCGTGCAGGTGCAGACGCAGTCGCCGCTGCCGATCGAGGCCTACGCGGCGAACCGCGTCGGCGGTGCGCTGATCGTGGTCGATCCGGCGAGCAACCGCACCAGCGGCGCGCTGCTCGCGGCCTGAGTCGCCGACGCCGCGCGTGGCCTCGCACCCCGTCGTCTTCATCGGCGCCGGCCCGGGCGAGGCCGACCTCATCACGCTGCGCGGCGCCAAGCGACTGGCTGCGGCCGAGGTGGTGCTGTTCGACGCGCTGGCCGACCCGGCACTGCGCGAGCACGCGCCGCAGGCCGAGTGGATCGACGTCGGCAAGCGCGGATTCTCGTCGCCTGCGTCGTCGCAAGGCGCCGCGCCGCCCTGCCCGGCCGGCGCCCCGACGGCGCAGGAGCGCATCAATGCCGCGATCGTCGAGCACGCACGGCGCGGGCGGCGCGTGGTGCGCTTGAAGGGGGGCGACCCGAGCGTGTTCGGGCGGCTCGAAGAAGAGCTCGAAGCGCTGGCCGCGGCCGGCCTGCGAGCGGAGATCGTCCCCGGCGTCACCGCCGCGGTGGCCGCCGCCGCGCTGACGCAAAGGCCGCTGACGCGACGCGGCGGCGGCCGCAGCGTCAGCCTCGCGACCGCGATGACGCGCACGCTGGACCTGCACGTGATCCCCGGCGCCTCGGGCGGCGCGAAGCCCAGCGGCGACACCGAGGTCTACTACATGGCCGGCCGCCAGCTCGAGGCGATCACCCGGCACCTGATCGACGCCGGCTGGCCGGCCGACGCGCCGTGCTGCGTCACCTCGCGCGCCGGCTGGCCCGATGCGCGCAGCAGCGAGCACCGCGTCGCCGGGCTTGCCGAAGCGCACGCCCTGCATGCCGGGCGGCCGACGATCGTCGTCGTCGGCGCCGGTGCGCGAGCGGTCGTCGCGATGCCCGCGGCGGCCTTCGTCCCGAACCCCGCGCCGTAAACTTCGCGCGCTTCATCTCACGCCTCGTCGAGCCCCGTCATGACCCACGTCGTCACCGAATCCTGCATCCGCTGCAAGTACACCGACTGCGTCGATGTCTGCCCGGTGGACTGCTTCCGCGAAGGCCCGAACTTCCTCGTGATCGACCCCGACGAGTGCATCGACTGCGCGGTCTGCATCCCCGAATGCCCCGTCAACGCGATCCTTCCCGAGGAAGACGTGTCGCAGGACCAGCAGAAGTTCATCGCGATCAACCTCGAACTCGCGCGCAAGTGGCCCAGCATCACCAAGCGCAAGCCGGCGCTGCCCGACGCCGACGAGTGGAAGGACAAGAAGGACAAGCTCGTCGAGCTGATCCGCTGAGCCTCCATCCACGATGCGCAGCGTGATCGAGACCGACGCGCTGATCATCGGCGCCGGGCCGGCCGGCCTCTGGCAGGCGTTCCAGCTCGGGCTGCAGGGCATCCGCGCCCACATCGTCGATGCGCTGCCCGAAGCGGGCGGCCAGTGCATCGAGCTCTACGGCGACAAGCCGATCTACGACATCCCGGCGTTGCCGGTGGCCAGTGGGCGGGAACTGGTCGAGCGGCTGCTCGCGCAGCTGCGGCCGATGCAGCCGGCCTTCCACTTCGGGCGGCTCGTGTCGCAGCTCGCGCGAAGGGACGACGAGCGCTTCGACGTGACGCTCGACGACGGCATGCGCTTCGTCGCGCGCTTCGTCTTCGTGGCAGCCGGCGTCGGCGCCTTCGTGCCGCGCCGGCTGATGCTCGACGAAGCGCGGGCCTTCGAAGGCCGCGGCCTGCTCTACCGCGCCGGCGATCTTTCGAGCCTGCCCGGCGAGCGCTTCGCGGTGCTGGGCGACGGGCCGGAAGCGGTCGATGCCGTCGTTTCGCTCGCCCGGCGCGAACAGGCGAGCATCGCGCTCGTGCATCGCCGCGACAGCTTCAAGGCCGAGGCCGCGAGCGTCGCGCGGCTGCGCGAGCTCGTCGCGGCGGGCCGCGTGCAGCTGGTGATCGGCCAGCCGGTCGGCTTCGACGCGGCCACGGACGACGCCGCGCGGCTCGCCGCGCTGCGCTGGCTGGATGCCGAAGGCAAGGTGCATGCGCTTGCGGTCGATCGCGTGATCGCGCTGCTCGGCATCTCGCCGAAGCTCGGGCCGATCGCCGAATGGGGCCTCGCGCTCGAACGCAAGCAGGTCGTGGTCGACACCGCCAGCTTCGAGTCGAACGTGCCCGGGCTCTACGCGATCGGCGACATCAACCACTACCCGGGCAAGCGCAAGCTGATCCTCTGCGGCTTTCACGAGGCGACGCTCGCGGCCTTCGCCGCGGCGCAGCGGCTGCGCCCCGACGAGCGCATCGCGACGCTCTACACGACGACGAGCGACGTGCTGCAGCAGCGGCTCGGCGTCGGCCGCGCCTGAGCGGCTCCTAGAATCCGCCCCGCGACGCGCGTCCTGCGCGTCGCTCGCTAGGGGTGTTGATGCGCGCCACGGCCGCGTCGACTGAGAGAGTCCCTTCGAACCTGACTGAGGTAATCCTCGCGCAGGGAAGCGTCATGCCGATGGGCGGTGCTGCCGTCGCTCATGGGTATCGCCGACCTGCCATCGACCTTCACCACGATGGCACAGCACCACCACAGCTCGCTCCTCCGCCCACGGCCACGCGCCGTGTTCCTCGCATGCCAGAGCCTCGTCGCCGCGCTGGCCGCGGCGCAGACGCCGGCCGATCCCAAGGCAAGCGAAGCCGCGCTGCCGCGCGTCACGGTCACGGCGCCCGCGCCGGCCATCGCAAGCATCGCCGGCTGGGGCGATCGGCCGCTCGAATCGCTGCCGCTGCAGGCCACGGTGATCGACCGCGGGCAGATCGACGACGCCGGCGCCGACAGCCTCGCCGATCTGCTCAAGCTCGACGCCTCGACCACCGACGCCTACAAC
Source organism: Methylibium sp. (assembly GCF_035762065.1). Taxonomy (GTDB): domain Bacteria; phylum Pseudomonadota; class Gammaproteobacteria; order Burkholderiales; family Burkholderiaceae_C; genus Methylibium. The sequence continues at coordinate 75,894 of NZ_DASTPW010000044.1, read as the reverse complement.
GCGCCCGGCTACTGGAGCCTGATCGCGGTGCGCGGCTACACGCTCGACCCGCGCTTCAACTTCCGCCGCGAAGGCCTGCCGATCAGCGCCGAGACCGCGATCCCGCTCGACAACAAGGAGCGCGTCGAGATCCTGAAGGGCACCAGCGGCATCCAGGCCGGTACCAGCGCACCCGGCGGGCTGGTCAACTTCGTCGTCAAGCGGCCGACCACGAGACCGCTCACGACCGCGACGCTTTCCGCCGGCGAGCGCGGCAGCGTCGGCGTGTCGGTCGATTGGTCCGGCGGCAAGTCCGACGACCGGGTGTTCTCCCAACGCATCGGTGCCTCGTACAAAGACCGCCAGCCCGCCATCGACGACTACGGCCACGTGAAACGCGCGCTGATCGCCTGGGCCGGTGACTGGCAGCTCGGCCGCGACACGCTGCTGCAAGCCGAAGTCGAACGCTCGCGCGAGACCGGCGCGAGCATTCCCGGCTACAGCCTCGCCGGCAATGCGCTGCCCGCACCGCGCAAGCCACGCAACCTCGGCGACCTGCCGTGGGCGCTGCCCAACACCTTCGGCGCGACGACGGCGAGCGTGAAGCTCGACCGGCGCATCGGCGAGGCGTGGCGCTGGATCAGCCAGATCGGCACGCAACGGCTGAAGACCGACGACCGGCTGCCGTTCGCGTTCGGCTGCACCGCGAGCAACGGCGACTATTACGCCGACCGCTACTGCCCCGACGGCAGCTTCGATCTCTACGACTTCCGCAGCGACGACGAGCGCCGCCGCACCGATGCCGTCGAGACCTCGCTGCAGGGCCGGCTGCACACCGGCGCACTCGAGCACGCGCTGCGCTTCGGCGTGCAGGCGAGCCGGCAGCGCATCGACACGAACCGGCAGGCCTTCAACTTCGTCGGCACCGGCAGCATCGATGCCGACTTCGCCGCGCCTGCCGATCCCTCGCTCACCGACGAGGGCACGAACCGGCGCGAACGCTCGCGCGAAGTGTTCTTTCAGGACGCGATCGACTGGGGCCGCACGGGCATCACGACCTGGCTCGGCGTGCGCCACACGCGGCTCGAACGCGACAGCGTGCGCACCGACGGCTCGCGGCCGACCGGCTACGCGAAGAGCCTCGTGACGCCCTGGGTCGCGCTGTCGTACGCCTGGGCGCCGGCGCACAGCGCGTACGCCAGCTGGGGCCAGGGCGCCGAATCGAACGTGACGCCGAATCGCGACATCTACGACGCGCCCGGCCGGCCGCTCGAGGTGCAGAAGAGCCGCCAGTGGGAAGCCGGCCTGCGGGGAGCCGCTTCGCACGAGGCCTTGCGCGGCAGCTGGCGCCTCGCGTGGTTCGACATCGACCGGCCGGCGCTCACCGATGCCCCGCCCGCCTACGCCATCGACGGCAGCGCACGCCATCGAGGCATCGACGCCTCGGGCAGCGTCGACCACGGCCCGTGGACGCTCGGCGCCAGCCTGATGTGGCTCGACGCCGAACGCCGCGGCTCGGCCGATGCGGCGATCAACGGCCAACGGCCGGTCAACGTGCCCGAGCGCACCGCCCGCCTGCAGGCCCGCTGGCGCGCGCCGTTCGCGCCGGGCCTCGAACTCGGCACCGACCTGCGCCACGAAGGGCGGCGCAAGGTGCTGGCCGACGGCTCGGTGGAACTGCCCTCGTGGACCCGCACCGACCTGCTCGCGAAGTGGACGCAGGCCACATCGAGCTTCGGCACGCTGACCTGGCGCTTCGGCATCGACAACCTCTTCGACCGCCGCGCCTGGAAGGAGTCGCCGACGCAATTCGGCCACGTCTACCTGTACCCCTTGGAAGCGCGCAGCGTGCGGTTTTCGCTCCAGGCCGCGCTGTGATGCGGGGCCGCTCGCTGGCGTCGGGCGACGGCGCTTGTCTGGCTACAATGCCGGCCGTTGTTCCTCGATAGCTCAGTCGGTAGAGCGCCGGACTGTTAATCCGTAGGTCCCTGGTTCGAGCCCAGGTCGGGGAGCCAAGATAGACAAGAGTCAGCCGGTTAGCGCCGGCTGACTTTTTTGTTGCCTGAACATCTCGTGTCCGACCGGTGTCCGAAAAAGTCAACAAATCGACGGCGTGTCCTGGTAGCAACAGGCGGACGCTACGAGCATCCATCTGCGAGCGATCCTGAAGCGTGGCCCGCGCAACGTCATGCTGCTGTAGACACCCTTCCCTACCTCAAGCTGGGCACCTCCCGCTCCGCAACATCCGCCGGATCGCCGAGATGAGATCAACGCCGTGCGCGAAACCGGCTCGAATCCAGCGCGCGCATGCAGGCGATGGGCTCCTAAAGTCTTTCCATCGCTCAAGCAGGAGGTCGGTCGTGCAACGGATGCCCCCTGAACCAACATCAACACGCGCCGACTCGACGCTCGCTGTGTTCCTACGCATGCCAACCGTCATGAAGATGACGGGCCTGGGCCGTTCGACGATCTACCGCTTGATCGCGGATCAGAAGTTTCCGCGCCCCGTTCGACTCGGCCTGCGTGCAGTCGCATGGCGACGCTCAGACCTTGACCGATGGAGCGAGGCACGTCCCACCAACGCACACTGACCGGACACTCCGACAACAGTCGGCTGCGTCGGTGCAGTCATGCTGGAAGCATCAACTTCAGCACCAGCCCGATCAGCAACATCGCGGCGCCCACCTTGCCCCATCGCCAGGTCGTGAATTGGTAGCGGTGCGTGATCATCAGCGCCGTGTGCAGACGGCGCAATGCGCAGATCAGCGCTACAGCCGTGACCAACGGACCCACGAGGCCGACCGGCTGCGGCGCGTGCTGCACGACCATGATCCACAGCAGCGGCCAGAGCACGGCATCGATGGCAGCGAGCCAGCGTCGGCCCGGCCAATCCCTCGCGTCGGCCCGCGGTTCACGTGCGACGAGCAACCACATCATTCACTCCTGCGGAGTTGGGCGGGCGGCGCAGCCCACCCGCCCGGATCAGTCAATTCGGCAGCCGCCGTAGCTGTGCCGGCAACCAGCGCTTGCCGGCCAGCCGAGCCGCCGCCTTGACCACCAGCACGTCCTTCTTCATCGCGCCGACGCCATCGTCTGCAAGGTCGGGACCCGCTTCCTGGAGTGCCTGGACGATCTGCGCTTTGGGGACGTGGTTCAGGTAGCCCTGCGCCGTGGGCTCCCACCAGTCGGCCATGTCCAGGCCGACAGCGCCAGCGATGGCGTTGGCCCCGCTGACCGCGCCGCAGTTCGGCAAGGCATTGAGGGTCAACGAGGCGCACAGCCCCAACAGGTCGAGCAGCTCGGTCTGGGGCAAGGCGATCAACCAGTGCAGCCACTCCTCGGACCGCTCGGGCAGTCTCTCCTTCCAGGCGAGCTTCGCCGCTTCGATGGCTTGCCATGCCGAGCCGACCTTCAGGTCATCGGCTGCGGCTTGAAGCGCATGCGCGGAAGTCTGTGGTGCGATCTGCAAGGCCGAAGCGACTCGCCGGTAGTCATCGCCGAAGGCCCGTTGCACGAAGGCATGCGCAAGCACGGCCAACGCGATCGGTGTGCTCCGCACCAACTCGGCCTGCAGTGCGACCGTGCGATGAGCCGCGAGCCGCTTGCCGAGGCTTTCGCTGCAGAAGGCTGCGGGCGGCTCCACACGGTTGGTGGCGTCTGGATGGGATGACGAACCGTCCGACGGCTTGCCGACGCGCCGGGCCGATCGGTCCGCAGCTTTCTGCGCGGCAGCCATGGCCTTGCGGTCCGCGTCCTGCATCAAGCCCCGGATCACCTCGGCCTCGCCTTCGCGGTTGATTGTGACGACGGCGCCGGCATGCGCCATGGTTTCGGGCGACCAGACCTTCAGCGCCTCATGAATGGCCCGACGCCGCGCGACGATCGCTTGCTCCTCCAGGTCGATGCGTTCGGCTTCATCCGCCGTCCAGTACGTGGCCTCGGCCATCGCATCAGAGAGTCGCTCAAGCTCCGACGCACGCGCCGCGAGTTCGTCCAGGTCCGCACGCTCCCGCGGCGTCGGCTTGCGCATCGAGGCTTCGCACGGGCTGAACTGCCGCAGCGCACGCGCATCGGCTTCGAGGCGTACCTCCACCCAGGCCCAGCCCTCGGCACGCACAGGGACCGCCAGCGCTTCCAGCTTCTCCGTCGCCAAGCGCTGCAGCAAAGTCGGGTCGGACAAGAATCGACTCTGCTCGTCGTCGAACAAGTCGCGCCGCACCACGCCCCCAGCCGCTTCATAGGCCTCCAGGCCGACGTAGCGCGCCAACGCGTCACTTGCCGCCTCGATCTCGCCCGCTGTGAGCTTGCGCTTCAGGGCCGCGGCCGATCGATCCCAGGACGGCGCATCGAACCATGTGCGTTCCTGCGCCGAATGCTCGTCACTTAGCGCCAGCGCCATCAACTGGTCCAGGTTGATGCCGTCCTCGCGGTACAGCGTCAACAGCTTCGGCGACAAGGCCGACAACTTCAGCCGCCGCTGCACGGTCAACACCGAAACGCCGAAGCGCGCGGCCACATCCTCGACGCCCTTGCCCTCGTCGATCATGGCCTTGAACGCGTCGAACTCATCGGCCGGATGCAGCGCCTCGCGGCCGCTGTTCTCGGCGATGCTGACCTCAAGTGCTCGCTCCGGCGGCAACAACTCGCACAGGACCTCGTGCGTCTTCGGCAGCCGCCCGTGCTGCTGCAACAGCAACAGGGCTCGGCGCCGCCGCTCGCCTGCTGCGACCGCGAACTTGATGCCGCGCGTCTTGCCCCGGCCGACCACCTGTTCGGTGACCATCAGCGGATGCAGCAAGCCTTGCGATTCGATGAGCGCGGCCAGTTCTTCGACCTGTCCCGGCGAGTGCCGTCGCACGTTGAACGGCGACGGCACGAGATCCGACAAGTTGATCGACAGCAGTTCCTTCGTGTGTTCCATGTTGACCTCCAGCAGTTGATGAACCCGTGAAGCGGAGACGGAAACGAGCCATGCGCTCACGGGGGCACACCAGGGAGCGGCACGGCGCCGTTCGGCACACGCGCGTGCCCCTCGCGCCAATCGCCTGTCCTGGCGCGCCGGCCTCGCCGTTCACCTCGGGATCGCATGACCACGTCGTCTTCCTTCCTGACTCAAGACCCCCTGCCCTAAGTTCCGAGGGAGCCGTTGGTGGCTTGGAATCCCTCGGCGTTGGCGGTGGTGTTGAGCTGATGTCTGCCCCGCATTCGTCGGTCGCCGTGCGAGACCGAGAGCGCCGCGATCAAGCGCAGGCGCAAGGGCACCGTGGAATCAATGGAAGGGGCCCGCGGGAGCGAAGCGAGCGTGGGAAGGCGGCCGTTTATCCGCGAAAGGCCCTTGTGCCTGTGCGCGCGGCGCTACGGTTCGCACAGCAGGCGAACGGCGGGTGCGGGAGCTCAACCCGGCCGACGAGAGATGCGGCCAAGCGCAGGGAGACATCCCGGAGTGCGGCCGAAATGACCAGTGCCCGCGCCGCGGGCACTCAAACTGGAATGCACTTGGCCGTCGGGTCCATGCGCGACCAAGTAACTTGCGTCACATCATCGATACAACGCCGTTGTGGACAGATGGGCGGCGGACGGGCTGCAATACCTGCATTGCCTAGATTCGATATGAGCGCTGCAACCTGGGAGCGGGTTACATGCTCGACCGTGATCAGCTGGAAACCTTTGCCACCGTTGCCGAGCAGCAGAGTTTCGAGCGCGCGGCTCAGGCTTTGAACATCACGCGTGGCGCGGTATCGCAACGCATCAAGGCCTTGGAGGAGTCACTCTCCACCGTCTTGCTGCTGCGGGACAAGCCGATCGCACCAACGCCATCCGGGGAGATCCTCCTTCGCCACGTCAAGGCCTTGCGCATGCTCGAAGGCGCGGCCTTGCGGGAGTTGATGCCGCCCGACAAATCGAACATCCCCGTTCCGCTGGCGATCGCGGTCAATGCGGACTCGCTGGCGACATGGTTTCCGCCGGTGCTGCAGACGCTGCTGCTCGAACGTCGCGTCGCTCTTGAGGTCGTCACCGACGATCAGGACTACACATCCGCTCGCCTCAGCCGAGGCGAAGTCGTCGGTTGCATCTCGACCGATGCCAAGGCGGCGGCCGGATTCGTCGCCGAAGCTCTTGGGGCCATGGAGTACCGCTGCTACGCCAGCCCTGGTTTCGCTCGGGAGTTTTTCCCGGACGGTCTCACTGTACCGGCCGTTCTTGCTGCACCTGCGGTCCTCTTCAACCGCAAAGATTCACTGCACGATGAGTTTCTGAGCGATAGATTCGGTTTCTCGATCCAACACTACGCACGTCACTACCTGCCCTCCCCTGCGAGCTTGTTGCAGGGCATCGTCATGGGCGTGGGCTACGGGCTCGTGCCCCGACAACAGGCCCTGACGCTGATGCAGGACCGGCAGCTTATCGATGTCGCTCCGGATCAGCCTGCGTACACGAACCTGTACTGGCATCACTGGGAGGTGGAGCCTCTGCTCTCGTGCGAGATCACCGAGTTGGTCGTGCGGGAAGCGCGAAGGCAGCTTGTGCCCATCACCGCCCCAGGCTCATTTCCTTCCGCTGAGCAAACTTCAGGAACACCAGCGATTCGCTCGGCAAACTTTGCAACGGCGGTCATACAGAGCGCCATGAAGACTGACGCTCCGACACCGGCACCCAGCGAGACAGCATCGGCGGCGTCGCCCAACCATCCTGACCAGCCCGCCACGTAGGCAGCGAACGACATGCTGAAGCCGGCCGTCATCGTCGCAGCCGCATGCGAAGCCGACATTGCCCTGTCTCGGAGCAACAAGACGAAGACCACGGCGATGCTCGCGATGTAGACGACATTGAGCGACACCATCGTGTCGACGATGCCCTGCTCCCGCGCGGCCACAGCTGCCCCGAGGGCCAGCGCGACCACAGCGAAGCCCGGATGCGACTCGTCGTGTCGGCCGGGACCGAGCGATGCAATCGCACTGCTCATGGCTCGCACGATGGCTGCCCCCGACCCCAGCGCGGCAGCCGACAGAGCGGCGAGGAGAACTTTGTCGGCCCCGGGCGCGACGGATTTGGCAACCAGCGCCAACGCAAGAGGCACCACCTGCTTGGCATCCACCACATCCTCAAGCAGCCCGGCTCGGCTCATCGTCACGATGAGTGCAGGAGGCAGGAAGCCGATCAGCAACAGACCCAGACCCGCCAGGATGCACCCCGAGATGGCGGCCGAGGGTCGTCTGGCTGCGAGCACGAACTGTTGGTAGTCGGCCCCGACACACACGAGGATGGCCACCGCCAACATGACCGAGACCCAACGCATCGGGCCGAAGGTACTCAGGTCCTGCACAAACGCTGGCACTGAGCCGAGGAAGGTGTCGGTCCCATTCACGGCCGCCAGCGCGTACACCAGCACGAGGCCGCTGGTGATCAAGCTCAGCGCAAACAACCGGGAAGCGAACTGCAGATCGAGCCGAGATGCGCCGAAGATCAACACCAGAACCGCAGCATGCCCGATCCGTTGATCGAGCCCCAGCAGACCGGCCACCGCGACGCCTCCCTGAATCTGGGCAGCCAGGACCCCTGCCATCCATACCAGCGAGAGCAGCGCGACAACGCCCTGGAGACGCGGACCATAGGCGCGTCCGAACAGGCCCCAGACGGGCATCCCGGTACCCCACAAGCGTTGGGCAAACAGCGCTAGCAACAGCATCCCGATCGCCGTTGCCACGCCGTAGATGCCACCGGCCATTCCTTGCGCCAGGGCCAGTTCACCGGAACCGAACAGCAAGCCGATTCCATAGCTGGCGGACACCAGCAGAGCTGCAACCTGCAGGCTGCTGAGCACCCGCCCCGTCATGGGCACGCCACATCCTGCCAATCTCGAACTACCGCGGTGCGTCCCGCAAAGTAGCCGTCGCACACCTTTGCCTTGGTCCGGTAGGCAGCCGTGGCCCTGAACATGCGATGCGCCTCCGGCAGGCGGTAGTAGGGAACAGCGGGCAAGAGGTGATGCGTCAGGTGGTAGCCGTTGTTGCGCGGGTGGAAGAGCTCGCGCCAGACACCTCGACAGTCCATGTCGCGCGTGAATGAAAAGATGCCGCCCGGTCGCAGCCCGTAGTGGTCACACATCTCCCGCATCGTCGTGATGAGGTGGAACACCGAGCCCCGGGCCAGCAGCCACAGGACAGCGAACACCATGGCGAAGTGCGCCCCACCCGCTGCTTGCAGCAGGGCGAGCACGGCAGTCCACCACAGGACAATAAAGACCTTGCTCGACAACGCCACTTCGCTGCTAGCGAGGTGGCCTGCGAACGATCCCCACCACGCAGCCCCGTTGCAAAGATGACGCTGGTAGCTGGTGAGCCAGTGCTGCGGCGGCTTGCTCGGGATCTCGAGGAGGTCGGGGTCGTGCAAGCGCCGGCCGAGCGCAAGATGGTGCTGCCAGTGCGTCTCGCGGTATCTCGTAAGACTGGTGAACAAGAGGGGCGCGACGAGCGCTCTTGCCAACGCGTCGTTGATCCGGCCGTCGCGGCACAGGTTGCGGTGACCTGCATCGTGCAGGATGTTGCCGAGGGCGCGCTGCCGATTGCCGATCACTACCAGCGCCAGGGGTGCCAGCCAGGGACTGACCCAGGCGACCGCAGCAACCGAGGCGACGACGACGAGCACATCGAACCCCAGGTCAAGCAGCGGCCACGCAAGGTTCAGCCTGAGCAGGCTGCGATGCAGATGGCCCTGCGTACGCAACTGCGCACGCAGCTCTGCCATGTCCGACAGGATCTCCGAAGGCAGCAACATTTCGGAACCCCTTTCCGCACGGCGTGCAGACCGACGACCACAGCGGGGCTCAAGCACCTTGAGCCGCCGTGACGCTCGTTGACGCGCCAAGGTATCAGCCGCGACGGGCAGCTCGATGCGGTTTAGCAACTTTGCGCGACCGGCAGCTTCGCTAACCGCTGCGCAGCCTGGTGTCGCCGATGCATTGCGTCTGCCGGGAGCAGGCTTCGAGCACTGAAGCCCTCTCCCTGCTCATCTTCATAATGCGTGGGACAGGGAGACAGCGCCCAAAGCGCGAGAGGAGAACGTCGCATGAACGGTGAGCGAGACCTCGCAACGCTGCAGCGAGAGATGGCCCCACAGTTGCACGCACCGACCTTCGTCTACTGTTGCTTCCCGGACTTCCAGGTGCCGTCTGGCATCCGGCCGATATGCACTTTTCGGGAAGCCGAAGGGCTAACGGCCATCGTCGAGAAGTCGCAGGCGCAAGAGTCGAACACGAGCTACTGCTTCGAGGCCCGCCTCATCACATTGAGAGTCCACTCTTCGCTCGAAGCGGTTGGCTTCATGGCACTCGTTGCGGGCCAGCTCGCACAGGCACGCATCCCATGCAACGTCGTGGCCGGCTACCACCATGACCACCTCTTCGTCCCCACCGAGCGCGCCGACGACGCGCTCTCGCTGCTCTGCGCATTGAGCACTGCCGACACAGACAGGGTGACTCCGTCCGAAGCGGTTGAGCTGACTTCGCGCTGAGGCGCACAGCGCAACGGCCCAAGTCGTCTCATGCGGTGCCGCGACGAGGCGGGTTGCGTATCTCCAGGCATTTCTGCGTCGAGACGCTCGTCCCTGTTTAGCGCTGCTGCGCACCGCTCAGTTTTGAGCGCGTTGGCCACTCAGGTCTGGCGTTCAGGGCCCGCTGTCCATACGCTCGCGCGACAAGCAGTTCGTTTCGACAGGGCTCAGCAGATCGCGCGGGGTCCGCGCGAGTTGTTCCTGAGCGCTGCGACAGGAGTCATCGATATGAGCATCGATTCCGCAGCAACGGCATCTACCGATCGAGCAGTTGGAGTTCGCACCACGCGTGCTAAGCGCGCGCAACGCTACGACATCGCCCAGCGCGAGATGCCACTCGGTCCCAAGATGGCCCGGCTGCATGCTCGCCGACAGCGGCTGGCGGCGAGTCGTCCGATCAGCGGCTTGACGCAAGGCCAAGGCCGCGACGGCACCACCATCGCGAGCGACGACGGAGCGCTCGCCTACGTGCTCCAAGCCATCCCGTCCGGGCTGTACGTCGAACAGACGCTACGGCGGCCGCTCCAAGCACACCTCGTGCACCACATGCTGTTTCGCAGCGCCGAGAATTTTGCACACTGGTGCGAGCACGAACCCGTTCGGTTCGACCACCCCATCGTCTTCAGCCGCTTGCGGAAGCAAGGCGATGAACTCCTGCGCCGTCCCCGATGAACGCTCCAGCCTGCTGGACCGAACGAGGGCGGTCGACTACGCCGCGCGCGTTTGTGAGACGTTGGCATGCATGCGCTCGGCCACCCATGTCGCGGACGTTGCTGCCTTGTTCGAGCAAGCCGTCAGCCGATTGGGCGCCGACGCTGGCATGTTCACCAGCTTCTTGCGCCCCGATGCCACCCTTGCTTCGTACCGCACCCTGCTGGTCTGCGATCCGTCGCTCGGCAGCCAACGCGCCGCCCATGGATGGTTCGAAGACGATCCATGGCTGCTCCATGCGAAGCACAGCAGTGACCCGGTCAGAGCCAGCGAACTGAAGACTGCCGACCAGCGTCAGTGCGAGTGGGTCGAGGCCGCAGCGCAGCATGGGTTCCGTTCGGCCGTCATCGTGCCCGCACCCTCGCCAGCCGGCCCGGCTCGCGTCGGCGTTCTGTACCTCGGCTCAGCCACCCCGGCCTACTTTGAGGGCGAGGGCTACGGTGTCCTGAAGATGCTGGCTTGGCCGCTGGCGATGGAACTGCATGCGTGGTGGCACGAGGCCATCAAGCGCGAAATGATGTCCCGGTCTCGGTTGACTGAAAGTGATCTCGTCTTGCTCCGTCACGAGGAACAGGGCCACAGCAGCAAAGTCATAGCGCAAACCCTGCAAACCCAACCGACGGCCATTGACTGCCGCTTCCAGCGCATCAGCGCCAAGCTTGCTGCTCCGAACCGACGAGCGGCCGTGCGAGTAGCGAAGCTCTACGGTTTGATCTGAGTCAACGTGCGCCTTACTCGCTCAAGTACTGGCGCAACATTGCTTCAGGCTGCCATGCGGTGTTCGTAGTACGGCCGCTCCCGGTCATCGAGGATCGCGTAGAGCGTCGCGAGGTCGTTGGGGTCCAGTTTCAGCCAAGCATCAATGTGCTCAGCCTTGATCGGCACGATGCAACGGTCGTGTCCTGCAGCGGCCACCTCTTCCGGTGGCTCATCAGTGATCGCAGCGAATGACAGCAGGTCCGGTTCGCCCGGCGCCGTCCACCGTGACCACAGACAGGCCACCAGCATCTCGCGGCCGTCGTGGGGACTGAACTCCAGCACGAGGTTCTTGGTGGTCCCGTCGGGCTCGGTGCGCTGCACGTTCTCGAAGAAGCGGCTGACCACCATGACCCCGTGGCTCACGCCGAACAGGCTCTTCCAGAAGCCTCCGAGGTTGTCTCGGCGGGCGTTGTAGGTGCCGGGGTACTTGGTGTCGTAGAAGGCCGGCTTGCCGGCAAGACGGCACTGGTAGCGCATGGGCTTGATCACGCGTTGACCCTCCTCCATCACCAGGACGGGGGCGTACCAGCCCGGGAAGATGCGTGAGTCGCTGTCTTTTGGCTCGGTCCGCTTCAGGTCGGCCAGCTTGCCAAGCTGCCAGTCGATCTTGTCGGTCGCGATGCGGCGGCTCTCGGTGGCGGCCTTCGTAAGCTTGGTCTGCAGTGATCGCTCGGCATCGGCCAGGCGCTTGCGCTGCACGAACAACGCCTGCTCCAGCTCGGTGGTCTGCTGTCGGTTGAACTCGTCGATCAGCGCCTTGATGGCTCGCTCGTCATCGGTCTGCGGATCGGCGAAAGCGAAGTCCATCGCCTTCGGGATCTTGATGCGCTTGTCGGCCATTCGGAAGCCGTACAGCTCGGCGAAGTCATGGAGGGAAATGCCGGACTTGAAGGCGCGCTCGAACTTGCGCCATGCGGACCAGATCTGCGCGGAGTAGCACATGTTCGACATCGTAGTGCCGGCGGGTCTTCGAGCCACGCTTGCTCACGACTTCGTCGGCTTCGGGATCGCGCCCGTCTTGCGGCATGAACTCTTGCGCCGCGGACGAACAGGCGTTGGTCGCGTGCAGCGTGCTCGGCCCAGCAACCGTTGCTTGGTCCCCATTTGGCCGCGTCGATCGCCGGCGGGACACAGGCTGGAAACGAAGCCAAATCCAGCAGCGGCGCGGTCCATATCGGGTTCTAGAGTTTCTCTGCCGACACCGCTTCCTGCGGCACATGAGTCGGCTGCACTCAACGGACCAAGGGAGAGGCGCCATGTCCACTTCGACGCACCGTACCGCGGGGGGGATGAGTACAGGCCACGCACCCGGCAATCTGCGGTTGTCGTCTCGCATGAGGCTCTGGCGGCCTCACTTCCTGGTGACCGCACTTCTGGTCGCCATCGCGTGGCCCCGATTCGCAAGCGCAGTCGATGGCTGCGAGGTCCTGCTGTGCATGGCAAGCTCGAACTGGCGCTCCATACCGCAGTGTGTCCCGCCGGTGCAGCAGGTGCTCCGAGACCTTTCCAGGGGCAAGCCGTTCCCCGTCTGCCGGATGGCAGGTGCTGGCAACTCGGCCGAGCACTCGCCGGCCCACGCACCTGCAAACTGCCCACCGCAGTACACGCATGTGATCGAGTTGCCGAGCGGCCCGCGCTACCGGTGCGACTACAGCGGCGCGATCTCGGTCTCGGTCGGAGGCGCCCTCTTCTCGCGCACCTGGTGGAGCACGTCGGGCGACGCAGTGACCGAGTTCAGCCCCGCCGCCAAGGCACAACTGGGCCGCTGGGACACACGCTTCGACGACGATCACGCTGCCTGGCTGTCTGCCCAGCCAGCGCCGCTTGCAGCCGACGCGGACCGGTGATCGGCCATGGACATCACGGCTTTCCAGGCACTCGTGCTCATCTGCGCACCGCTGGTCAACGTGCAGACGGCGCAGGCACTCGCCATGGTCGAAAGCGGCTTGAACGCACATGCGATTGGTGTCGTCGGAGGCGGTCTGCTCCGGCAACCCAAGAGCCGAGTCGAGGCGGTTGCGACCGCGCGTGCGCTTCATGCGGAAGGCTGGAACTTCAGCGTCGGGCTGACCCAGATCAACGTCCGCAACTTCGAGCGCCTGGGCTTGAGTATCGACAGCGCGTTCGATCCGTGCGTCAACCTTCGTGCGATGCAGACGGTCCTCGGTGATTGCGTGACTCGCGCCTCGAGTCGCGTTGGCCCTGCGCAGCCCGCCACCCAGCTGGCATTGAGACAGGGACTGTCCTGCTACTACAGCGGCAACTTCGCCACCGGCTTCAAGCACGGCTACGTGCAGCGCGTGCTTGCGGCTGCCGCACGGCTCACGCCCACTGCCATCCGATCCCTGGAGGCCCGATGAAGGTGATCAACATCAACCGTCGCGTTGTTCCAGAGCTCATCGCGGGATTGCTTGTGACCGCGCAGGGCGCGGCTACCGCTCAGGGCTTCGACAAGATCAACACCACGGTCACCAACGTCAACGCCATCCTCGTGACGATCTCGATCGCCGTGGTCACCATCGCGATCATCTGGGCCGGCTTCAAGATGATCTTTCAGGGCGCCCGTCTCTCCGACGTGGCGAACGTGCTGATCGGCGGCACCCTGATTGGTGGCGCCGCGGCCTTCGCCAGCTACATCGTGGCGTGAGCGCAGCACGGGCACCCAACATGCATGCCGAAGCCATCTACAAAGGTGCGACCCGTCCAGCGATGAAGCTGGGCGTTCCGCTCGTACCGCTCGTGGTGCTGTTCGGCAGCGGGATGTTGCTGATCCTCTGGGGCGGCACGTTGGTGAGCTGGGGGATCGCCGTCGGCGTGGTGGCGGCCTTTGTGCCAGCACTGCTGTGGATGCGCTTCGTGACCGCCAAGGACGATCAACGCTTCCGGCAGATGTTCGTCGCCCTGAAGCTGCGCCACCACGACCGCAACCATCGCTTCTGGCATGCGCGCAGCTACGCGCCCACCCTTTATCGAGGAGCCCGCGATGCTTGGCATGTCTAGGGCCACCAGTGCAGCCACCCGGGATGGCCGCGGCCAGGTGCGGCCACGTCACTGGGCCCAGGCCAAAGCCGAGAACCCGCTGACCCGCTTTGTGCCGTTCTCGTCGCTGGTCAGCGACCACGACGTGATCACGCGCGGCGGCGACTACCTGCGCGTCTGGCGTCTCGATGGCGTGCCTTTCGAGTGCGCCGACGAGCACCAGATCGCGGAGCGGCACGAGGCCTTGTGCAGCCTGTTGCGCAACCTTGCCGGCGGCCAATGGGCCGTGTGGACGCACCGGTTGCACCGCGTCGTCAGCGACAACCTGCAGGATCCGGCGCAGCCCGGTTTCGCACGTAACCTGTCATTGGCCTACCAAGCCAAGCTGGCCGAACGCCGGATGATGAGCAACGAGCTGTACCTCACGCTCGTGTATCGACCGAACGCGTCGCGTGTCAGCCGAGCACTGCAATCGACGCAGCGCTCCCGCGCTGCCATCGCGGCGGCGCAAGCCGAGGCACTCCGAGTCATGGAAGAACGCTCCGCCCTCGTCGGCCGGGTGTTGCGCGGCTTCGGTCCCGAACTGTTGGGCACCCGAGGGCATCGCGGCCGGACCTACTCTGACGTGGCTGAGTTTCTTGGCTACCTGGTCAACGGATGCTCGCGGTCCGTCCCGAAGACGGCCGGGCCGCTCTACCGCACGCTGCCGACGGCGCGCTTGTCCTTCGGCGGCGACAAGCTCGAACTGCGTCACGGCGACCAACGACGCTACGCGGCCTTGGCCGACATCAAGGAGTACGCCGACGCGGTCGAGCCCGGCATCCTCAATGCGCTGCTCTACGAAGCCAGCGAGTTCATCGAGACCCAGAGCTTCTCGATCCTGCCGCGTCGCGAAGCCATGCGCGCCCTCGAACTTCAGCGCGATCAGCTGATCGCCAGCGACGACGTGGTGGCGAGCCAGGTCGCCGAGATGGATGTGGCGCTGAACGAACTCGGTGACGGCCAGTTCTGCATGGGCGAGTACCACTACAGCCTAGTCGTCTTCGGCGACGACGTGGCCGATGCCGGTCGCCGCGCGGCGCAGGCCATCGGTGCTGTCGGCGAAGCATCGAGCCTGCAGATGTCGCCGGTCGATCTCGTCGCCGATGCGGCCTGGTTCGCCCAGATGCCGGGCAACTGGCAGTGGCGGCCACGGGACGCGAAGCTGTCCTCGCGCGCTTTCGCGGCTCTGGCTTCAGGCCACAACTTCGCCCGTGGCAAGCGCGACGGCAACCCGTGGGGCGAGGCGCTGGCACTCCTGCGCACGCCATCCGGCCAGCCCTTCTACCTGAACCTGCACAGCAGTCCCGAAGGCGAGGACTCGGTAGACAAGAAGCTGCCTGGCAACACGCTCATCATCGGCTCGACCGGTGTCGGCAAGACCACGCTGGAAATGTTCCTGCTGACGCTCACCCGCAAATGGAACCCGGCGCCGCGATTGGTGCTGTTCGATCTGGACCGCGGCTGCGAGATCGCGATGCGGGCGCTCGGCGGTCGCTACTTCACGCTCGAAGCTGGCAAGCCGACCGGCTGCAACCCGCTGCAACGCGAGCCAACACCGGCGCGCATTCAGTTTTGGGAACAACTGATCCGCACCTGCATCGAGACGCCGGCGCTGCCGCTGCTGCCCTCCGATGAACGCGCCATCGCCGATGCGGTCAAGGCGGTGGCGATGATGCCGCCCTCCTTGCGCCGGTTCTCGACCGTGCGGCAGAACCTGCCGAAGACCGGCGAGAACAGCCTGTACGAGCGGCTCGGCCGCTGGTGCCAGGGTGGCGCGTTGGGGTGGGTGTTCGACCAGGCCGAAGACCGTCTGATCGATCTCGACTCCGCCTCGGTTATCGGCTTCGACACGAGCGAGTTCCTCGACCTGCCCGAGGTCCGAACACCGGTGATGCTCTACCTGCTGCAGGTGATGGAGGAGCTGGTCAACGGCGAGCGACTGATCTACGTCATCTCCGAGTTCTGGAAGGCGCTCGACCACCCGATCTTCAGCGACTTCGCCAAGCAGAAGCAGAAGACGATCCGCAAGCAGAACGGGCTGGGCATCTTCGACACGCAAAGCCCGTCCGACGTGCTGCGCCACCCGATCGGCCGCACGATGATCGAGCAGAGCGTCACCAAGGTCTTCCTCGCCAACCCGGAGGCGGTGCGAGAGGAGTACGTCGAGGGCTTCGGGCTCAGTGAAGCCGAGTACGACATCGTGCGCAGCCTCGGTGCCCAGGGCGGGCGGCGCTTCCTGGTCAAGCAGGGGCACGCGAGCGCGATCTGCGAGCTCGACCTGTCCGGGCTCAACGACTTCATCACGGTGCTCTCAGCGACCACCGACAACGTCGCTCTGCTCGACGACATCCGTGCACGACACGGCAACGATCCGTTTCAGTGGCTTCCCGTGCTGCTGGCTGAGGTTCAGGATCGAAGGTTTCGAACCTCAAGGAGTGCAGCATGAAAGCCGTTCGCCGTCTCCTCGCGATGGTTGCTCTGGCGTTCGCCAGTGCGCCTTCGATGGCGCAGTTCGTCAAGGGCAACGAAGCCGTCAAGGTCATGCCCGACGGGACGAAGATGGTGGAGACACCGCCTCTGCCTTCAGCGACGTTGGGCGCGCCGTGTTCCGCCGACAAGCCCGCCTGCACCGCGAGCGGCTGGAGGATGGTCGAAACCGCCGAAGGTCTTCGCGAATGCACGGAAATCTACGCGCGCCAAGGAACCTGCCGCCCATCGACCTTCGGCACGGAGAAACGTCCCCGGCTGTGGGTAGTGAAGACGCGAGGCCAGTGGATGCAGTGCCAACTTCCCGACATTGGTAGCAAGTGCGTGAGCACGAAGGCGTTGCCGTACAGCGCCATTCAGTGACCGAGGTGACACGATGTTCTCCTGGGTTGGATCTCAGTTCGATGGCGTGCTGAACACGTATGTGCTCGGCGTCGTGTCGGCACTGATGACTGGGATCGCGCCCATCGCCTTAACGGCGATGACTCTTTGGGTCGCGCTCTACGGGTGGGCCGTGCTGCGCAACGAGGTGCCGGAGACCTTGCTCGTCTTCATGTGGAAGGTCTTCAAGATCGGCCTCGTGTTGGCCTTCGCACTGCAGTCCGGCTTTTACATCAGCAACGTGTCCGAAACAGCGAACGCGCTCGCCACCGGGGTTGCCTCAACGTTTCTGCCCGCCGTTGCCAATCCCGCCACGCTCGCCACGCCGTACGCGATCCTCGATGCGTTCAACGACAAGGCTGGTCAGCTCGTGCTCGACGTCTTGAAGGAGGCCGGGATCACGCGATTGGACCTGGTCTTCGCAGCCGTGGTCACGGCCTTCGGCAACGTGATCTTCCTGTGCATTGCGCTCTTCGTGGTCACGCTGGCGAAGGTGTTCCTGACCTTCGTGATTGCTGTCGGCCCCTTGTTCGTGCTCTGCCTTGCTTGGCGGCCCACAGCGCGCTTCTTCGATAGCTGGCTGTCGATGGTGCTGAATGCAGTCGTCCTGACCTGGTTCGCGTTTTTCGCGCTCGGACTCAGTGCATACATGGGAGATGCGTTGGTTCAAGCCATTCAGGATCAAGGCGGGTTCCTCGGCGCGACCTTCAACGTGGTCGGGGAGAGCCTCAAGTACTGCGTCGTGATGATCCTCATGGCCATCATCTGCTTTCAGGCCCCGAGCCTCGCGTCCGCGCTGACCGGTGGCGCCGCAGTCCAGCAAGGCATCCAGATGATCCAGAACGCGATGATGGTTTCGGGCCTGCGCTCCGCGTCGGCGGCGCGAAGCGGCGGCGCCGCCGCCGCAGCGGGTGGTGTGATCCGTTCCGGCGCCGGACTTCCGCACGCGGCCGGTCGCGCAACAGCATCGGCCGCCTACACCGGCAGCCGCATCGCCAAAACGATGGCCACTGGCGCCGCCGACGTGGCGCGCCAGGGATACACCGCGGCACGCACTGCCGCTTACCGGCTCGCCGCGCTTCGCGGCCGGGCCTGATCGCCAACCGCAAGGAGTCACGCCATGCGCTTTCGTCTGAAGAAGCTCGCCGCTGCGACCTGCGTCGCTGTTGCTGCGGTCGCGACAACCCCCGCTCGGGCGACGGGCATCCCGGTGGTGGATATCGCCAACCTCGTGCAAACCATCCTGCAGGTTTTGAACGACATCACCGAGATCCAGAACCAGGTGCAGCAAATCACCCAGCTTCAGGACCAGCTCAACAGCATCAACGGCTTCCGCAACCTAGGCCAGGTGTTCAACAACCCGATGCTGCGCAACTACGTGCCGGCCGAGGCCTACACGGTGATCAACGCGGTCAACACCGGCGGCTACTCGGGCCTGACCGGCACCGCGAAGGCGCTGCGTGATGCGGGCATGGTCTACAACTGCATGGACTTCGCCGGTGCCGAGCGTACGCGCTGCCAGGCAGCGCTCGCCGCGCCCTACCAGACCAAGGGCCTGCTGCAGGACGCGATGAAGTCGGCTGCCGGACGCCTCTCGCAGATCAGCTCGCTGATGGGCCAGATCAACGCCACCGCCGACCAGAAGGCGGTGCTGGAGATCCAGGCCCGCATCGGCGCCGAGAACGCGCTGCTCGCGCACGAGGTCTCGCAAATCCAGATGCTGCAGGGCATGGCCGACAGCGAAGAGCGCATCGCCCGCTCGCGTGACCGCGAGCGCCAGTATCAGATGCTCGGCCGCACCGGCAAGGTCGCCGACTACCTCCCGTAGCGAGAAGCCGCCATGAGTGCCGTCTTGACGGCCGGCGGCAAGCCGGTCGGAGCCGCTGCATTGGCCGACGCACCGATGCGTGCGGATGAAGCCGATGCGGGATTCACAGCGAACCGTGCCTGGGAGATCGACCGCGCGCTGATGCTCGAACGCTCCGAGCGCCGTGCGTGGTGGGTCGCCATCGCCGGCATGTTGCTCGGCCTCATCGGTATCGCAGCCGTGTTCGTGCAGGGGCCACTGCGGCGCGTGGTCGAGATTCCGATCGTCGTTGATCGGGTCACCGGTGAAGCGACGATCCAGCAGCGCCTGAGCGTCGAGACGGTCCCGCCGATGGAGTCGCTCGACAAGCACAACCTGGCGACCTTCGTGCGCGCCCGCGAAGGCTACAGCTGGATGTTCCTGCAGCGCGACTTCGATCAGGTCGCGCGCATGGCGGTGCCGGCCGTCTTCAACGACTACAACCGCCATTTCGAGGGCGACGCGGCGTTGCAGAAGAAGCTCGGCGCTGGCGAGGACTGGCGCATCAGCGTCGTCGGCGTTCGGCTCAGCGCCTCGGGGCGATCAGGCAACCGTGGTGAGGCCCAGGTCACCTACGACAAGATCGTGCGGTTGACCGACCGCAACCTTCCCGAGGTCACGACGCGCCACGTCGCCAGCGTCGTCTTCGAGTACCAGCCCAAGGTGCTGGCGAAGGAGAAGGACCGGCTCGAGAACCCGTTCGGCTTCGTGGTCGTCGCGTACCGGTCCGATCCCGAAATCAACACCGTGGGAGCCAAGCCGTGAAGCGCGTCGCCGTGCTGCTCTTCGCTGGCGCGCTGGTGCCCTCAGTGGCATGGCCCGCCGGCGAGGCCGCGCCGGGCGATCCGCGTCTGCGTGAGGTCATCTACGACGCCAAGGCCGTCGTGACGGTGCCGGTCAAGCGCGGGGTCGTGACGCTCGTTGTCCTCGACCCCGAAGAGTCGATCGCCGAAGTCGCTGCCGGGCTCGGTGGCGACTGCGCCAAGGCCGAAGCAGCGTGGTGCGTCGCGGCGCAGCCAGGCGGGCGACATCTGTTCGTCAAGCCAAAGAGCACGGCCGGCGCCGCAAACACGCTCGCCGTCGTCACCGACCGTCGCACGCATTCGTTCCGCTTCGTCGTGCTGGCCGACGGCGATCCGAGGGCGCCGGTGTATCGGCTGGTCGTCAAGGCGCCGAGGCCGACGGTGGCAGCACGAACTGCGCTGCGTGATGGCTTGGCGCTCCAGGCCATGCCACTGCTGCCGCCTGTGCCGCCACCGCCAAGCCCGCAGCAGGTCATCGCCGAGCGCCTGCAGGCGAAGGCGCAGGTGCTGAACACCAGCTACTCGATCGCCGAGGGCAAGGGGTCCGAGGACATCGTGCCTGCGATGGTGTTCGACGACGGGCGCTTCACCTACATCCGCTTCCCCGGCAACCGCGAGGTGCCCGCCGTGTTCCATGTTCTCGGCGACGGCAGCGAGACGCTCGTGAACGCGCGCATGGAAGACGACCTGCTTGTCGTCGATCGAGTGAGTCGGCGTCTGATGCTGCGCGCGGGCTCGGCCGTCGTTGGGGTGTGGAACGAGGCTTTCGATCTCGATGGCCTGCCGCCAGGTGGTGGCACCACGGTGCCGGGCGTGCAGCGAGCGCTGAAGGCCGATGCAAGCGTGGACGCTTCGCAGCGCCCTCCAGCAAGCCCACAACAGTCGCGCAGTGAGGTCACGCCATGAACGAGCAGCCGGCGCCCGATGGGCGCGCGGAAGGTGAACGCCTCGAAGACGACACCAATGTCATCGCGCCGTTGCCCGGCGAGGCTGGTATTCCGAACGTGGCCGAGCGGCAGCGGATCTCGGTCTCGAAGAAGGGGCTGCTCGCAGTCGGCCTGCTCATCGGCACGCTTGTCGTCGTTGCGGGCTTCACGATGCAAAAGTTCGCGGCGAGCGGCAAAAAGGACGAGGACGCGGGATCGAAGCTGGTGAGCAACCGGCCCACCGCGGCGACGGCCGAGCCTCGACGCCTGGAGGTGCCCGTTCCGATGCTCGCGACCGCCGCAGCGAGCACGCCGACCGCCGCAGGCACACGCATTCCCGCCATCGTGCTTACGGCCGAAGAGCTGGCCGAGCCGATCGGCGTCCGGCGCACTGGTGCGGGTGCTCCGTCTGGAACCGGTGCCAAAATCATGGCCCCGGAGGACGCGCCCGTTCTGCTGGTGACCAGCCGCCCCGGAGCCATGCGCACTGCCGCTGCGACAGCGGCGGGAGTCGCCGAGCAGCAGCAGCAGCAGCAGCCGGGGTTTGAAGCGCCGGAACCCGCCGCAAACGACCCAGTCTCGAACACCGCCCGCAACCTTCAAGGCTATCAGCGCCAGTTGCAGGGGCTGATGGAGACGCTCACCCGAACGACTGCGGCGGCAACAGGCCAGGCCACCGGACAGGTGCCGACGGGAGCACTCCTCGGCGGGCCTCCGATCGGCGGAGTCGCCCCGGCTGGCGCGCCGATCGGTGCAGCAGCACCCGGCGCGGGTCTGTTCGGCGGACAGCTCCAGGGCTCGGCAACCCCGCGCGTGGCCGCCTCAATGCTCGGCAACCGCAGCCTCGTGCTCCCCAAGGGCACGGCGTTCACCTGCGCGCTGAAGACCAAGGTCATCAGCGCAGTGTCGGGACTCGTCGGCTGCCAGGTGCAGCGCAACGTCTTCAGCGACGACGGCCGCGTGCTGCTGATCGAGCGCGGCTCGCACCTCGACGGCGAGTACCGCATCGCCTCCGTGCGACCGGGCACCGTGCGCATCCCCGTTCTCTGGACCCGCATCCGCAGCCCGCTCGGCGTCACGGTGGACATCGACTCTCCCGGCACCGGCCAGCTCGGCGAGTCCGGGATCGACGGCTACGTCGACAACCGTTGGGGCGAGCGCATTGGCGCCGCGATGCTGCTGTCGCTGATCGACGACTCGGTGAAGCTGGTGATCCAGAACCAGTCGAACGACACGCAGGCCAATACGGTCGTGCTGCCGTCGACGACGGCCAACACCAGCAAGCTCGCCGAGAAGGTGCTGGACAGCACCATCAACATCCCGCCGCTGATCTACCAAAACCAGGGCGGCATCGTCGGCATCTACGTCGCGCGCGACGTGGACTTCTCGTCGGTCTACGAATTGAAGCCGGTGCAGCGATGAACGCACAAACGGACGCGCCGCACGACACCGCCGATTCTTGGTGCGGCGACGCCACCTCGGTCGTCGAGTTCCTGCGCCCTCTGCGGGAACAGCTCGACGCCGACGGCGTGCTCGAGGTCTGCGTCAACCGCCCGGGCGAACTGCTCGTCGAAACCGTCAAGGGCTGGCGCGTCGTTCCGGCGCCGGCCATGACGCTGGAGCGCTGCCTGTCGCTCGCCACCGCGGTGGCCACCTATTGCGACCAGCAGGTCAACCAGGAGCGCCCGCTGCTGTCGGCCACGCTGCCCAGCGGCGAGCGCATCCAGTTCGTCATCCCGCCGGCCGTCACGCGAGGCACCGCCTCGATCACCGTGCGCAAGCCCTCGCATCTGATCAAACGGCTCGACGACTTCGAGCGCGACGGACTCTTTGAGCGCACGGCCACGGTCTCCCGCACGGCATCGAGCGGCCTGCTGCCCTTCGAGCAGGAGCTCGTCGCATTGAAGGACGCCGGCCGCTACGCCGAGTTCCTGCGCCTGGCCGTGCGCAAGCACCAGACCATCGTCGTCAGCGGCAAGACCGGCTCGGGCAAGACCACCTTCATGAAAGGCCTCGTCGAAGAAGTGCCGAAGCACGAGCGGCTGATCACGATCCAGGACACGGCCGAGCTGACGCTGCCGAACCACCCGAACGTGGTTCACCTCTTCTACAGCAAGGATGCGCAAGGCACAGCGCGCGTCACGGCCAAGTCGCTGCTCGAAGCCTGCCTGCGCATGAAACCCGACCGCATCTTCCTGGCCGAGGTACGCGGTGACGAGTGCTTCTACTTCGTCCGCCTCGCGGCTTCGGGCCACCCGGGCAGCATCACCAGCGTCCATGCCGGCAGTTGCGCCCTTGCACTGGAGCAGATGTCGCTGATGATCCGCGAGAGCGGTGCCGGCGGTGGCCTGCGCATGAACGAGATCAAGTACCTGCTCGGCGTCGTCGTCGACGTCATCGTGCAGTTCGATCGCGACGAGCGCGGGCGCTTTATCTCGGAACTGTTCTACGAGCCGCGACGGCAGCGTCTCGGACGCTGGGACGAGTCGATGGGAGCGGCGGCATGAGCAGCCTGGCGCTGCCGATGTCGGCGTGGCCCGTGTCGCGAAAGGTGGCGGCTGCGCTCTTCGCCGCGCTGGGGCTCATCGGGCTCGCCGGTGCGGCGCTCTACCTGTCCGCGGTGCTGTTCCTGGTGCTCAACAAGGCGGACCCGAGGCAAGCCCGTTTCACGAGCATCGCGCACTACTGGCAGCTCTACGCCAACGATCCGGCGCTGCGAAAGAAGCTGCTGGTATCGATGGGGTCGTGCGGCATCGGGTTGCTGGTGGTCCTGCCCGCCACGTTGTTCGCAGCCGCCCGACCACGGCGAGCGCTGCACGGCAGTGCGCGCTTTGCCAGCATCGCAGAAGTGCGTGGCGCGGGACTGCTCGGCGAGTCGTACGCAGCAGGTCCAGGCATCCTCGTCGGCCGCTACGGCCGGCATTTCCTCGCGCTGCCGGGCCAGCTCTCGGTGATGCTGTCGGCGCCCACACGCAGCGGCAAGGGCGTCGGCGTGGTGATCCCGAACCTGCTCAACTGGCCGGACTCGGTCGTCGTGCTCGACATCAAGGGCGAGAACTTCGCCGTGACGGCCGGCTACCGGGCAGCGCACGGCCACGCCGTGTATGCCTTCTCGCCCTTCGATGAAGGCGCGCGCAGCCACCGCTGGAACCCGCTCTCGGCCGTTCGGACGAGCCCGCTGCATCGGGTTGGCGATCTGCTCACCATCGGGCAGGTCTTCTTCCCCAACGACGGCAGCGGCACGTCCTCCGAAGCCTTCTTCAACGACCAGGCGCGCAACCTGTTCCTGGGGCTCGGCCTGCTGCTGCTCGAGACGCCCGAGCTGCCGCGCACCGTCGGCGAGATGCTGCGGCAGTCGTCCGGCAAAGGACGGTCGCTGAAGGATCACCTGAGCGTCTTGATCGCCCAGCGGCGCGACACTGGCCAGCCGTTGTCGGACGAATGCGCCGATGCGCTGCAACGGCTGTTGTCGAACTCGGAGAACACGCTGTCGAGCGTGGTCGCGACCTTCAACGCGCCGCTGACGATCTTTGCGGATGCGGTGGTCGATGCCGCGACCAGCGCCGACGACTTCCGGCTCGAGGACGTGCGACGGCGCCGCGTGTCGATCTACGTGCGCATCCCGCCGAACCGGCTGGCGAACGCGCGGCCGTTGCTGGCGCTGTTCTTCTCACAACTCGTCAGCCTCAACACCCAGGCCTTGCCCGAACAGGACCCGACTCTCAAGGTGCAGTGCCTGCTGGTCAACGACGAGTTCACGGCGATGGGCCGTGTCGGCGTGATCACCTCGGCCGCGGCCTTTCTCGCCGGCTACAACCTGCGGCTGCTGACCGTCGTGCAGGCGATGTCGCAGCTCGATGCCGTCTACGGCGACAAGGAAGCTCGCACCTTCGCGACGAACCACGGCATGCAGATCCTCTACGCGCCGCGCGAGCAGCGTGACGCCGACGAGTACAGCGCGATGCTCGGGCACTTCACCGAGCGCGCCACGTCGCGCGGGCGCAGCCGGTCGTTCAGCCAGCACGGCCACAGCTCGGTCAGTCGCAACGAGAGCGAGCAACGCCGCGCGTTGCTGCTGCCGCAGGAATTCAAGGAACTGGGCAGCGAAAGGCTCGTCGTCATCTGCGAGAACTGCAAGCCCATCCTCGGCGAGAAAATTCGCTACCACCGCGAGAAGGTCTTCAAAGCGCGGCTGCGGCCGGCGCCCGCGGTGCCGCGGATGGATATGGACTTGCACTTGGCGCGTGTGCAGCAGCGCTGGCGCTATGCCGATGATGAGCTTGCCGACGGCCAAGGGTTCAGCGTCGCAACGCTGGCGCACGACCTGACGCTGCTGCCCGACACCTTTGAAGGCCTACCGGACGAGATGGCCGAGGTGCTGCTCGACTTCTTCAGCCATGGCGAGCTCGGACAAGGCGGTGGCGCGATCGAGCCCGCGGCGGACGACGACGGCGTGCTGATCGAGCACGAAGCCGAAGCGGAAGCGGCACAAGTCGAGCCGGCCGGCGTGGCATGAACCGACTCAACCGGAGACCTGCAATGAACACGGCTCCTGCCCTCGCTCCCATGCTGCTGCCGTGGCTCCTGCTGCTCAGCTCCTGCAGCTCGCCACCGAAGCCGCCGACCGTGGACGAATCGCAGAGACGGCCGGTCAACTCGGCGATGGCCGTCGAGCTGCAGGTCTGCAGGAGCGATCTGCAGAACACCCGCATCCTGGCGACCGAGTCGGGGCGGATGGCGGAAGCCGCGACTGCAACGGTGCAGCAGCTCGCGGCGCGGCAGCAGGCGATCACCGCGCTCCAGGCCCGCGCCACAGTGCCTCAAGCCAACAGCATCTTCACGGTCCGCTTCGACTTCGGCAGCACGCGCGTGGTGATTCCTGCGGAGATGTCGACCGCGCTGATCGACGAAGCCCGCTTGGCACCCCTCGTGGTGCTGCGGGGCCGCACCGACGGCAGCACCGACTCCGCGACTGAAAGCCGAATCGCGCGCGAGCGAGCGACAGCCGTGCGCGACTACCTGATCCGTGCCGGCGTCGATGCCGCGCGCATCCGGGCAACCCACCAGCCGGCGGGTGACCACGCGGCAGACAACGCAGCCACGACTGGCCGCGCAATGAACCGGCGTGTCGAGATCGAGGTGTACCGAGCGGCACCCGTTGGCGTCGGGATTGCCTCAGCGACTGCCAGCGCCACCGCACCGGCTCAGCCCTGACGACTGATAGAGCCAGCTCGAAGCGAGGACCACATGGATACCGACGCCTCACCCTCAAGAAGCCCGAGCACGACCAGGATGGGCGGCACGGTCGAGCCCGCCAATCGCGCGACGATCGCCAAGGACCTGTTCCAGACACCGATCGACGTGCCGGGCGAGCGCTACGAACTGCGCGACCCGTTCGCCGATGTGACCTACCGCTCGAACCGCATCGCCGAGATCATCGCCAAGGCCGATCAGCTCAGCAGCAACCGCTTCATCGCGCTCGATGCCGAAGGCAGGCGCACGACGGTGCAGCGGGTTGACGGCGAGTGGCAGCGAGGCCCGCAGCGGCCGGCCGCGCCGGAACGGCCGCTAGATCCGGTGCCCGAGCGCGACGAGGTTCCCGACGCGGCGAGCGCTGAGAACGCATCGAGGCCGTCGTTGAGGGGTGAACTGCCGGCGCAAGTCGCGCCCGATGCAGCGGATGCCAAGTCCATGGCGCGCCTCGACGCCCAGGCCGAACGCGCGGCGCTCGTCGCCCGCCTCGAAGCGGCGCTGATCGAGCGCTACCTCATCAAGCGCGCGCCCGTGACGGTGGGCGATGTGAGCATCGGACGCACCGAGTACCGCTTCCGTGGCGACACGTCGCGCGTGGCGTTCACGGAATCGACGTTCAAGCTCGCGACCGACACCAACAGCCCGTCGGTCGCCCGTTCAATGGTCGATGTGGCCGAAGCCCGCAATTGGCGCGCGCTGCGCGTCTCGGGCAACGAGGAGTTCCGGCGCATGGTCTGGCTGGAAGCCTCGGTACGTGACGTCAAGGCCGTGGGCTACGAGCCGAACCCGGCCGACCTAGAGGTGCTGAAGAAGGAGCGCGAGTCGCGCCTGGTCAACCGTATCGAGCCGGCGCGCGATGCGGCTGGCGACAAGGCCACCGGTGCCGCCCCGGCCGAGAAGGGCTCAGCACGCGGTGGTGGTGGCCGCAAGGCCGTGCTCGTCGCGATCGAAGCGGTGCTGGTCGCCAAACGGGTTCCCGAGAAGCAACGCGAAGCGGTGATGGCCGCCGCTGCCGAGAAGCTCGCGCAGCGCATGCGCGACGGCCAGACGCCAAAGGTCAAGGTGTACGACAAGGCCGCGCCATCGCAGCGGCCGGTCATGGTGCCGGTGCCCGAGGTGCAGCGCACGCGTGAGCGTGCTGCACCGGTGCGGTGACGGCACGCGAGAGTCTCGATGGCAACAGCGGCGCCGGAACCGGGTGAAGCCGTCGAGCATGCTGGGCGGCGAGCGGCCTACCTGGTTGGCGGCAAGCGACTCGAAGCCGGAACGGCAGCCTTCGCTGAAGCCATCGCCGCAGCGCACGCAGCGCATCAACGCCCCCGCTGCCTCTGCCTGGTGGGGGGCGTGGAGATGTACGTCGCCCGTCTCGCGGGTTTGGGCGATGGCTACGTCGTCAAGCGCATGCCGGACACCGGCAGCCATCACGCACCCGACTGCACCTCCTACGAGCCACCGCCCGAGGTCTCCGGCCTGGGGCAGGTGCTGCGCTCGGCGATCACCGAAGACCCGGTCACGGGCGAGACGACGCTGAAGCTCGACTTCGCGATGTTGAAGGTCGCGGGCCGTTCGAAGATGCCGACCGCGGGCAGCGATAGCGACAGCGTGGCCAGCAGCGGCACGAAGCTGTCGCTGCGTGGACTGCTGCACTACCTGTGGGACCAGGCCGAGCTGACACGCTGGCAGCCCGGCTTCGCGGGCAAGCGCACCTGGGGCACGGTGCGCAGGCACCTCCTGCAGGCGGCGGAGAACAAGATCGCGCGCGGGGATGCTCTGCGCGCGCGGTTGTTCATTCCCGAAGTGTTTGCGGTCGATCAGCGAGACGCGATCAACGCCAGGCGCATGTCGCAGTGGTCGCAGGCCATCGCGCCGCCCGGCAAGCCGCAGCACCTGATGCTGCTGATCGCCGAGGTGAAGGAGATCGTGCCGGCACGCTACGGCTTCAAGGCGTTGGTGAAGCACGTCCCCGACCAGGCCTTCGCGCTGGACGAAAAGCTCTACCGCCGGCTCGGCCGACGCTTCGAGCCGGCACTCGCGCTGTGGGGTGCCGCCGACGACATCCACATGGTGATGATCGCCACCTTCAGCGTTGCAGCTGCCGGTATCCCGACGATCGTCGAGCTGTCGCTGATGCCGGTCACTCGACAGTGGCTGCCGGTCGAGGACGCATCCGAGAAGCAGCTCGTCGAAAAGCTCGTCGGCGATGGGCGGTCCTTCATCAAGGGGCTTCGCTACAACCTCGGCGCGGCAAACGCGTTGGCTAGTGCGACCCTGACCGACTGCGAAGGTGCGGCGCCCTTGCTGTTCATCTTGCCCATTGGCGTCGAGGACGACTGGCGATACCTTCAGGTGAGCGAGCCTTTGGCGCCCGTGTGGCTATGGCATCCGTCAAGCGAAGCCATGCCGCCGCTGCCACAAGCGGCCTGCCTCCGCACCGTTGGCGCGTGCCAGCACGCAGACTCAAAGAGAACGCCTAAAAATGCATTACTTGCTAATAAGTAGTGCAGTCTGCTACCATCCCCGCATGAGCAGCGCCCATGCCGACAAGCTCCTGCGCATCGCTCAGGCGCAGCCGGCCGTCTCCGCGCGCGAGCTCTCGGCCGCGGGCGTTCCTCCGCGCGTGATCTCACGCATGGCCGCAGGTGGCCGCCTGCGCCGTGTTGGCCGAGGGCTCTACGCCGGCATCGAAGCCTCACCCAGCGCCCACCAGTCGGTGGTCGAGGTGACCAAGCAGGCCCCGAAGGCCGTGGTGTGCCTACTCTCGGCACTTGAGATCCACGAGGTGGGCTCGCAGGCGCCGTTCGAAGTCTGGATCGCACTTCCGGCTGGCACGCATGCCCCCAAGGGGACCGGCACGGCAATCCGGGTGACGCGCCTGTCGGGCGCTGCTTTCTCCGAAGGCATCGAAACGGTGATGCTCGACGGGGCACCTGTGCGCGTCTACGCCCTGGCCAAGACGATCACCGACTGCTTCAAGCTGCGCAGCAAGGTGGGCCTCGACGTGGCGCTGGAAGCACTGCGCGAGGCCTGGAAGGCGCGCAAGGTGACGATGGACGACCTGTCGCGCTACGCCAAGGTCAACCGGATGAGCAACGTGATGCGGCCGTACCTCGAAGCGCTGACCGGATGAGCGCGGACCGTTCCGCCTCGGTGCTTGCCCGCCTGCTCAACCGGTCGAGGAGCACGGGCGAAAACTACAACCTGCTGCTGTCGCGCTTCGTGATCGAGCGGCTGCTGTACCGGCTTTCGGTATCGCCGCATGCGGGTAGCTTCGTGCTGAAGGGCGCACTGCTCTTCGCGCTCTGGTACGACACACCGCATCGACCGACGAAGGATGCCGATCTGCTCGGCTTCGGCGCGGATGACGCCGACACGCTGCGGGCGACGTTCACCTCGGTCTGCGTGATCGACGCCGACGACGGCGTTCGCTACGACATCGACAGCATGCGTATCGCGCCGATCCGCGAGGACAACGTCTATGGCGGACTGCGCATGACACTGACCGCCTTCGTGGGCAATGCGCGCTTGCCGGTCCAGGTGGACATCGGGTTTGGCGACGCGGTCACGCCCGATCCGGAACTCGTCACCTACCCGCCCCTGCTCGTTGGGATGGGCGCAGCGCAACTGCGCGCCTATCCCATCTACACAGTGATTGCCGAGAAGTTCCACGCGATGGCGGAGCTGGGGATCAACAACAGCCGTATGAAGGACTTCTTCGACCTCGCCGTGATCGCCAAGACATCAACTCTCGACGGCAGCGTCCTTGTCGCGGCGCTTCGCGCCACGTTCGCCAGGCGCGGCACGGCTCTCCCGGCGGCACCGCCAATCGCCCTCACTCAGGAGTTCGCGGCGGACCCTGTCAAGGGCAAGCAATGGCGCGCCTTCGTGACGAAGGCTGGGCTACAGGCCGACAAACTTGAGGATGTTCTCGGCGCGCTTGATGCACTTCTTCGGCCACCGATCGACGCAGCCGTTGGCGGGTTGCGCTTCGACGCGAAGTGGAGCCCGGCGCTGCGCCGCTGGACCTGAGCGCCCACTGCTGCGTCAGGTCAGGTCGCTCAGAAACTCCGATACCGGCTCGACGCCAGAAACAAGCAGCCGATCCCTCGCTCGCGTGCACGCCACGTACAGCAAGTGCCGCTCGGTGTCGTAAACCTCCTTTAGGTCTGCCTCGTCGGACACGGCGTCGATGCGCTCCTGAAGCGGCACCACCTCGTCGTCGCAGGCCATCACCGCCACACAGCGGAACTCCAGCCCCTTCGCCAGGTGCATCGTGCCGATGGAAACCTCGTCGGTGTCGGTGTCGACGAGCTCGTCGAGCACATGGTGCGCGAGCCCAGCGATGCTCACCGCGCGCCGCGCCCGTTCGAGTTCGGCATCCGAGCGCACGAAGACCGCGATCTCCCCTGCACGAATTCCTTGCTTGGCGCACTCGGCGATCCATGCGGCCACCGCTTGAACTTCAGCATCAATCGACGCGGCTGTTTGCACCACAGGCAGCGGGCCATTGAAGACCGAGACCGTGCCTCGGCGGTCTTCGGCGTTGCCGTCAACGTCGGCCAGCTCAGGCCCGAGCAGCCGGTCGGCCTGCATGCGAATCTGGTGCGAGGTGCGGTAGTTGACGTGCAGCGTTCGCGACCGCCCGCGCACATCGACGCCGAGCGACTTCCAAGAGAACGGAAGCTGGAAGATGCGCTGCCCCAGATCACCCGCGAAGAACAGCGCATTGCGTTGCTGACCCCCCAGCGCGGCCAGGAAGCGAAGCTGCGGTGCGCTGATGTCCTGCGCCTCGTCCACCACGACATGCTCGAACGGCAGCTTGGTACCGCCGGCGTAGTGCTCTGCAAGGCGGGTGAAGAGTTCAGCCCGCGTCAGGCGGTTCTCGGCACGCAACCGATCACGGACCCGGCTGAAGGTCTGCCATGCCGCCGCACGTTGCCCTTCGGATAGGCGCGTTTTCCGCCCCAGGCGCTTGAAGTCGCGATAGCTCTCCCAGCTGTCGATCTGCCAGGGATCGACCACCTCGGCCCACTCACTCCACAAGAACCCCGCTCCGAACTTGGCCGGTAGCGTCGAAGGTGCTGCCACTGGGCCGGCCGCCACCGCGGCAGCGGCCTCATCCAGATAGTGCCGGACGGTCGCATCGTCTGCCAGCGCCGGTTTGCCGAAAGCAAACTTGAAAAGCCGCGCAGCGAGTTCGTCCATCGCCACCACGTCGATTCGCTCGGCCAACATCGGCGTGCGGCCGACGAGCCGGCGCAGCCGCGTGTGCAGTGCGTGAGCCAAGGCCGGCGTGAACGTCGTCAGCAGGACGCGGGCGCTCTCATTGCTTCGCGCCAGGTACACCGCGCGATGAAGCGCAACGATGGTCTTGCCAGTGCCTGCGGAGCCCGACACACGAGCCGGGCCGCCATGGTCGCGTTCCACCCATTGCCGCTGCGCGGGGTGCAGGAACACCGTCCACTGGTCCCACGGGAATTCGAGCGCACGCTCCAGCTCTTCCACGTCTTGCATCACGCGGAACCGGCGCTGTGCGTCCGGATGGGCGAACGGGTCAGCCCCTGCCGGCGCTGCCTGTGGGCGTCTGGGCGTACCCCCGGTGGCCAGCTCGAGCAATGCCTCGGACGCTTCCGCTGGCAGCTGAGTCGCCAGCGTCAGCAGACTGTCCTCATCGGCTGCGCGAATCTCGGACAACCACTCCGTCGGCACGCCCCAACCCAGCAGGTCGTCGTCGGACATGTGGCCGAAGAGCGGCTGCTTGGCGCTGGCCTGTTTGGCAGCGGCAGGCACCTCCCGGCGAATCACGATCTCGTGGACGCGCTCGCGTACCTCCACCCACTGCGCAGCTCCCGTCGTCGGGTGCGTCTCCAGGCGACGCCGCTCGGCCCATTGGTACGCCTTGTCGTGGTGATCGACGTAGCACAGCAGAAGGCTGTCCGCCGTCTTGTGCACGATCAGCCGGATGTCGCTGCTCACGCGCACCGACCAGAAGTTCTTGTCGCGCGCCTTGTCCAGCTTGTGAAAGCTCATGCCCGGATTGGCCGGGTTCATCTGCAGGTCAAAGGCCGTCGTCTTGACGGCCTTCTGTTCCTCGCCCGTCAGGCGTGCCAGGCTTGCTGTGAACGTGTCGGCAATTCGGAAGTTCACTGCAAGCGACCTCGACTATCAGAAGGGGATGGCGTCATCGTCCACCACTGTAGCGGGCAGCCCAGCCGCAGAACGCAGCATTCGGTTCTTGGCGTCGATCAAGCTCCAAGTCCCCTCATGCAAACCGCAGATGATGTTCAGGCGATAAGCCTTCTGCATCGCGCTGATCATTCGCAGGTGGATGCTGCGCGCCGTTCCGCCCACGAAGAGGGTCGGGCCGAGATGTCCATCCTGATGCGTGTACTCGAACCCCGGCCCTGCCGGATACCACTCGTGCGCGGCGACTAGCATGCCGATGAACGACACCAACAGCTCAGGGAACGGGTTCATCGACTTGCACTCGTGCGCCGCGACCACCGACGAGCTGGCTACGCGGTAGTAAGGCCGCTTGCCACTCGCGTAATCCACGCGCCTGGAGTCGTCGATCGCAGCACCCTTGAGAAGCACAACGATGTCAGGCGTGAACGCGATGTCCGCGTCGACATGAGACTGCACCCTGACTTGCTGGCGTATCTCAAACTCGCCGTCAGGCCCGACCGCCTGCACGAACGAGAAGTTAGCCGGGTTGCCGGATGGCGAGGTCAGGTACCTGTACTCGCTTCCTTCGATGAGGTTCTGCGGAGTCAGCACGTAGCCTTGCGATGCATAGAACTTCAGCAACGCATGCAACGTACCGATCTCAAACGCTGCCGACAGTTGGCGGTCGGTCAACCGCATGACGACCCGATGCTTAGTAGCAAAGGCCTTCGCAAGGGCATCAGCCGTGGCCAGCCAAGTGGGCGCCGCAGCGCTCAACGACGACCCCCTGGATCGCCGTCTGCGCCGGACTCCCGCTCGTGCCGCGCAATGTAGAACACAAGGTCGCCGCAGGTGTTCTTCGTCATCCAGTCGCGCCGAAAGCCGAGTTCATTCACCATGGTGAAGAAGTCCTCGACTGCGCTCCTGACGCGTGCCGTGTGCGCGGCGTCGAATCGCATGGAGCCATGAACGATGGGATGCTGTGACCCCAGCCCTGCCTGCCCCGTCCGCGCCGAAGCATCGAGAGGTCCAAGCACCTCCTGGTAGATGCTGTTCAAGCTGAACAGCGCACTGAGCCGTTGGTCGGTCCAATTGCGCGAACGAATGAAGGCGAGGTTCTCGTTCTCGCGTTCGCCCAGGAAGCCCAGTTCCCGCAGCATCGCCTCATGTCGCCGCGCGACTGCGTTTCGCGGCTTGACGTCGAGGTGGCGCGTTAAGGCCGCCAGCACCGGGTCCGTTGCGCGCGGGACGGTGGCCATGAACCGCTACGACGCCACCTTGAAGACCTTAATCACTTCATCGCCCAGGTGGTTGATCACCTTCACTGCGATGCGGCCGGACTTGGGCTTGGTGAAGGGCCGTGACGTGTCGCTGTGCAGCGTCGTCCAGGCCTCCTCGTCGATCTCGGCTTTGAGCGTGGTCTTCAGCGACTTGTAGGGATCACTCGCGCCCAGGAAGTAGGCATGGCGAACGAAGAAGCTTTCTTCGTTGTAGTCGGTGTCGATGAACCAGCACGCGATCTCGTCGGGTCCGCTGGACTCGACCTTGCCCTCGTTCGGGCGGAAAACATCGACGCCGTTGACCTTCACACGGATGCGGCCGTCGGCCTCGGTCAACAACGAGATGTCGGGCTCGCCGAAGATCACGAACAGGTTGCCCTTGCCGGTGTTCTTCAGGTCCTCGGCCATGTGCAGGTCGGCGTTCATACGCGCCTTCAGCACCGGTAGGTCGGCGAGCTTGTTGAACTCCGTCGTGTGGGCCTCGTAGTTGAAGGCGCAGGCGATCAGCACGTCGAAGCCGGCGTCGCGTGCCTCGCGCGCGGCGGCCACCAGGTCCACGCGGGTGACGGTGCCGAACTCCGGGCCGATGAAGATGGCCGCGCGGCGCTGCCGGGCGCTGTTGCCTTCGCCTTCGTCGTACTTGCCTTCGCCACAGATGTACTCGCCCGGCCAGGCGGTCAGCGCCGTGAACGTGATGCGCCCCTCCTTGTGCGCCTGCTGGACGCCCGCCGTCTTCAGGTTCTCGAGGATCATCTGCGGGAAGCTTTGCTTCGCCGCGTAGTCCGCGTCCGGCTCGGCCACCTTGTCGATCAGTTCGTCGTTCTCGTCGACGCCCAACACTCGGTGCGGAGAAAGACTCTCGGCCGTGAAGGGCCCCGCCACTCGGACGCGCTTGTTGTCCACATACGGCTTGTCGTATAGGTACTCGAACTCGGCCTTGGCGCCGATGCTCGCATCAATCGCTCGCTGGCGAGCGACGAGGGCGGTCCACCAGTCGGTGTGCATCTTTTTCGCGACTTCAGGCCAGTTCGAGTCTAGGTCGCGAGGTACTTCCCACTCGCTCCACTGACGCCCAAGCGCTAGGTTTAGCTGTTTGCGTAGGGGTTCCAGGGTCTGCTGCCACTGTTCCCAGATCACGTCGATCTCGGCGTTGTTAGCGATCGACTTCAGCGTGATGTGCGGAACGCGCTCGTACACAAAGCCCAGGCGAACGCTTCCTTGTGGTGACTGGCTTGAAGGGGCCGACCGCGTAACCTCAGCCTCCTTAAGCTGGCCTTCCCGCGAGTCTGCGAGCAGGTAGTACGGATATCGGGCCCCCATGATCCGGGCTCGCGCCAACGCGAGCGCCACGCGTGACGTGTCGATCGTGATCCATCGACGAGCCCATTGCTCCGCAACGTGCGCGGTAGTGCCTGAACCGCAAGTAGGGTCAAGAACCAGGTCACCCGGATCAGTTGCCATCAAAATGCAACGCTGAACGATGCTTGTGTTTGTCTGGACAACATAGACCTTGGCATCATCGAAGCCAGAGGTCACCGTGTCATCCCATAGGTTCGAGAGCGGGAAGACTGGGAAGTCGTTTAGGAAGCGCACGTAGCGCAAGGTTCTGCCGACCACCATGAGCCGTCTAGCTGCTCGAAGTCGACCCATCCCCACTTGGCCAGTCTTCCAGTAGCCGGTTGGCGGTGTGATCGAGCGGCCCTCAAATTCGACCGGGAAGTCACCTGGCGGACGCTGGCTGGTGATGTTGTCATGAGAAAACAGCCGCCCCTGCCCCTGAGCGGTGGCCACCGATTCGTTCGGTCGTAGAGATCGTCGAGACAGGTCCGCCTGCTCCAAGTAGCGATACTGGGTCGCTCCCGCCTCGCCGGCGGCCTTTAGCAGGAAGGGTCTGCGGTACTTGACCTGGCCTTTCTGTTTAGCTGCCCACAGCACATAGTCGCTGACACCTGCGAGCAACTCGCTGGATGCGCTAGTTGTCTTCTTGACGGTTATCAGGCTGACGAAATTGTCAGGACCGAACACCTCGTCAAGGACACTCCGGACAGCATGAACGTTCTCATCGCCGATCTGGACAAACAGAGACCCAGAGTCAGACAGTAGGTCGCGCGCGACTGTCAAACGATCACGAAGGTACGTGAGGTATGAATGGATGCCATCGCGCCACGTATCCCGAAACGCCTTTACCTGCTCCGGCTCGCGTGTGATGTGTTGCACGTTGCCGTCTTTCACGTCCCGGCTCGTCGTGCTCCACTGGAAGTTGGAGTTAAATTTGATCCCGTAGGGCGGATCGAAGTAGATGCACTGCACCTTGCCGCGCAGGCCCTCGCGCTCGGCCAGCGACGCCATCACCTGCAGTGAGTCGCCCAGGATCATCCGATTCGACCAGTTCTGGTCGTGGGCATAGAACTCGGTCTTGTCGGCACCGTGCGGGATGCCGTTGAAGTCGGCGAACAGGTCGGGCGTCCGCTCGCCTTCGGCGTGTTCCCGCTCGCGGGTTTCACGCAGCAAGTTGTCGATCAGCGCCTTGGCGTGCACCTTCTCCTGAATGTAGAGCGGTGGCGCGTGTACGACCAGATCGCTCCAGTCCTGCTGATCCTTACCCCGCCACACAAGCTGCGGGTCGATGTCGCGATTCCGGGCCTGCTTCTCATCGCCCAGCGCGGCGCCGGCCTCGGCTCGCGGGTACCTCACACGAACCGGCGCGAGCTTCTGCTTCTCGAGTACCGATTGGTACTCAGCAGTCGGGATGTTCTTGCGCTTCGCGTCGTCGTGTTGGATGGCAGTGACGGTCTTGCCAGTGCCCGGCGCACCGTCCGATCCCTTGCGTCCTTTGGAGGTAGCCATGTCTGCGCTCAAGCCGTCGGTGCCGCGGCAACGGCAGCGACCTTTGTGACCATCGCATCGAACGCCTCTCGCAGCTTGACCGCAAAGTCGTGCTGCATGGCGTACACGTCCGTGAACTCGGCGAAGGCCCAGCGGCCGTGGCTCCCCAGCCGGTTCACGCCCGGCACCCAATAGTTGTCCATCGTGCTCTTCTTTTCTTTCGCGTCTTCGCCGCGGTAGCCCTTGATCTCGACGACCAGGTTCAGCAGGTCATCGTCGCCGCGTCCATCGTCGATGCGGACGATGAAGTCCGGCCGGTACTTGCGCATCTCGGCCTGCAGGCGGTACGGCACCTCCAGCCCGAGGTTGTGGTTCTTCACGTAGGCCCGCACGCGCGGGTGCTTCTCGGCCACCCGGCAGAACTCAGCCTCCCAATCGCTGTCGAGCACCACCCAGTTGATGTGGCACAGGTGCGCATCGGTGGCGTAGCGCTCGGTCTTGGTGGTGTTGAAGGCGACGTGGCGCGTGCTGCCGGTCGGGTTGTACGGGTCGAGCACGGCCTGGATCGGCCGTGACTTGGCCAGCTCCGCCCGCACGATGCCGGCCGTGATGCGATCACAGGCCCGCTCGGCCAAGGCCTTGTACTTCAGCTGCGCCGGGTAGGTGCCGCCCTTGCAAACCAAGTGCCCTTCGTCGAGCCACTGCTTGACGATGCGCTTGAGCTGGCCGAACAGGTGCAGGCGCGGCGCTTCGCCAGGGTCGCGCCATTTGTGCAGTACCAGGTGCGACGTGAGTTCGTACACCACCTGCGAGGGGCGCACGTCGGCCGTGTGCGCGAGCGTCAGGTCCACCGGCTCGCCGATGATGCCGCTGTTGCGCGTTTCGGTGGCGCCCACCAGCTCGGGCGTGAGGGTCAGCGTCGAGTCAGGGTCGAACGACGCGGTGATGCGCTCCTCCGGCAGCTCGATGCTGTAGCCCTGCACGCGGGGAAAGCGGATCTCCAGCGCGTCGCGGTCCGGCCGCACGGCTTGGACGCGCACCGTCTCGCGTGGCTTCTGGGGCGGCGCAATCACGGGCTCGGCATTGAAGTCGAACGGGATGCCCAGCACGTCGGCGTACTCGACGTTGAACAGCCCTTCGTTGTTAAGCTCGTAGCTCTGGCGCCGCAACGCGCGGCCAATGACCTGCTCGCACAGCAACTGCGTGCCGAACGCGCGCACGCCGAGAACGTGGGTGACGGTGTTGGTGTCCCAACCCTCGGTGAGCATGCTCACCGACACCACGCAGCGGATGGATTCGCCCAGACGGCCGGCTTTGCCCACGGTGTTCATCACCTCGCGCAGCAAGTCCTGGTCGCTGATGGTGTCGGCCGCGCGCGGATCGCCGCTGCGCTCGATGATCTCGCGGCGGAAGCGCTCGATCTCGTCGGCGGCCACGCCGCGGAAGTTGTCGTCCAGCGCTTCGCCGGACTCGAGCTGCTCACTGTCGATCAGCAGCGTTCGAGGGTGGCCGATGGCGTTGCCATGCTCATCGTGGTTGCGGAACAGCTCGAGGCGCCCGGCTTCGTGCGAGCGCGTGCCGTCATCATGTTCGCGCTCGAAACCTGCGATGTAGTCGTACACCAGCTTCGATGTGGCCGTGTTGTTGCACACAACAATGAAGCACGGCGGCACGTTGATGCCGGCGCGCTTCCACAGCTCGAAGGTCTTGGCGTAGTGGCCGTAGAGCGCTTCCAAGGCCGTGATCAGGGGCGTGGGCAGCTTGTGCGGATCCAGCCCGCTGGCCTTGCCGCGGCCCTTCTTCGGCATCTGCTTGCCGATGTGCTTCCACAGCTCCCGGTACATCGGCATGTCGCCGCCAGGAATATTGTCGGCAATCGGCACGCGCGGCAGCTTGACGATGCCGCACTCGATGGCATCCATCAGCGAGAAGTCGGACAGCGTCCACGGGAACAGCGTCCCCTCGGCATAGCCCGATCCGCGCAAGAAGAACGGGGTGGCCGACAGGTCCATCACGCGACTGACGCCGATCTTGCGTTGCACCGCCTCGATGCCGCTGATCCACAGGCGCGCGGCTTCGTTGTTCTGCTCGGCCTCTTTCTTCTCGTCCCCAGAGAGATCGTCGTCTTCGGCATCGACTTCGGCCTTCGGCTTCTCGCGGTAGCAGTGGTGCGCTTCGTCGTTGATCACGACTACTTGAGACATGCCCATCAGCTCGGGCATCACCCGCTGCAGCATCTGGCCTTCGGTCTCCAGGGTTTCGGGTGCGACGCCAGTGCGGCCTTGGAGGAGTTGCCGGCCCCCTTTGGAGAGTTCGACACGCTCGCGCAGCTTGAATGCGTGGTAGTTGGTGATGACGATCTTGGCCTTGTTGAGGTCGTCGAGCATGTCGCTCGGCACCAATT
The DNA here is from genome assembly GCF_035762065.1 of Methylibium sp. Classification (GTDB taxonomy): domain Bacteria; phylum Pseudomonadota; class Gammaproteobacteria; order Burkholderiales; family Burkholderiaceae_C; genus Methylibium. The sequence goes on along the minus strand of NZ_DASTPW010000044.1, from coordinate 37,507 downwards.
CGCGGCTGGCGTAGTAGCTGTCCGGATCGTTGGGTTGCAGTACGCGCAGGCGGTCTCGGATAGTGAGCCCAGGCGTCACGACCAGGAAGCCACGGGTGAACTTCTTGCTGCCAGGCCGGCGCACCGCGTTGACGGTCTGCCACGCGATCAGCATCGCCATAACGGTGGTCTTGCCGGCCCCGGTGGCGAGCTTCAAGGCGAGCCGGCTGAGGCCGGGATTGGCGTCCTGGTTCGCGCTGGCCAGGTGATCGATGAAGCGCTCGGCCGCCTTGCCCAGCTGCGGCGCCACTTCGGTCAGCCAGATAGCCGTCTCGGCGGCCTCGACCTGGCAGAAGAACGGACGGGTGTTGCTGAAGGCGTGATGGCGCCAGTGCTCAAGCAGGCGGGCCGTCTCCGGGGAAACACGCCAGTCGCTTGGGTTGGGCAGCGCACGCCACTTATCCACCTCGGCGCGGACCGCGTTGATGACAGCCGTGTGATCGTACTGCTGCTCCTGGGTCGAACGCTCGTCGAACAGCAGCGCGGCTTGCTTGTCGGCCCCCTTGCGCTTCTTTGGCGCTGGGATCGGCATCACGAAGTCTGCGCGTCGGCGGCTATCGACGATGCGCTGCGTGGGCTGCTTGTCCTCGCCAAGTTCCCAGTGGTGCGCCGGGTACTCGTAAGGGGAATTCAGGATCGGGCGCTCGAAGAAGGCGTTAGTCATGCGCCTTCCAGAGGTGCATCAGCCGCTCGGCCTGGTATCTCGACGTCAAGCTCCTGCACGCCTTGGCTCCCGTTGTTTGTGTTCGTTGGAGCGTATTTTCGGTTACTTCCAGTGCCGCATCCCAAACGACACGGTTTCCGGGCGGTGCCCCTCGGAAAGGGCGTCAGCCCCGCGGTCTGACACGACCGACGGGCTCGCCGCAGTCGTCCAAGAGTGGGTGGTCCAAGCGGCTCGACACCGCGGACCCGCATGAACCCGTGCTCGATGGTGACGAGCGTCGGTCTGAAGAGCTGAAACATGACGCCACAGCGCGGCGCTGGAGCGCACGGAGTACGAGGCGGCGGCCGGGTTGGGCGCCTGCGCAATCAACCAAGGTCTCCACGTACCCTTCGTCCGCCCACGCGACAGTAGTTGGCCCTTTGGCGAGGAGCACTCCCCGGCGGCGAAGAAGGCGGATGCGAGCGATCATCCAAAGCTGTATATTTATCCAGTATTTTGCAATGAAGCCATAGACGAAATGCACAAGGTGGGGAACAGGAGCGGGTGAGCTGCTGCTCGGCACGGCTGCGCGCGGCCCCGTGGCCGCGCATCGGCAAGGAGCAGCGCGACAAGACGGCTGAGGAGCTGTGGCGTGCGTGCACTTGGCGCGAACTCAAGCTTGAGCAGGCAGGGGCTGAGCGGATCGACCTAAGTGCGCCGGCTCGGGGGCGGCCGGAATGGAAGTGAAGCTGCCAGCCCAGACCTGATGAAGGCCGCCGCCTAAACTTGGCGCTAGGAAAGCGAGGCATGGCTGAGTCGTCGATCGAGTGGACAGAACACACCTGGAACCCAGTGACCGGCTGCACGAAGCTGTCACCGGGCTGCAAGCATTGCTATGCCGAAACGATGGCCCGCAGGCTCAAGGCGATGGGTGCGCCCGGGTATGAACGCGGGTTCGAGTTGACGCTTCACCCGGAACGGCTCGAACAGCCGCTGCGACGCAAGACTCCGACAACCTACTTCGTCAACTCGATGTCGGACCTGTTCCACGAGGCTGTGCCTGACCGCTTTGTGGATCAGGTGCTTGATGTCTGCCAACGTACCCCGCAGCACACCTACCAGGTGTTGACCAAGCGAGCGGAGCGCTTGCCGACGTTCTTCGCCAGCCGTGTTTGCCCGGCCAACGTCTGGCTCGGCGTTTCAGTGGAAGACCGGAGGTACGGTGTTCCGCGCATCGCGCAATTGCGGAAGGTGAAGGCGGCGGTCCGCTTCTTGTCGGTGGAGCCGCTGCTCGAGGACGTGGGCAAGCTCAACCTCCGCGGCATTCATTGGGTGATTGTTGGCGGAGAGAGCGGCGCAAAAGCTCGACCGATGGATGAGAGCTGGGCCGAGAGCGTTTGCGCCCAGGCCATCGCGCAAGATGTGCCGTTCTTCTTCAAGCAGTGGGGCGCCTGGGGCGCCGATGGCGTTCGGCGCGACAAGAAGCGCAACGGGCGCGAACTCTCGGGTCGCCGCTGGGATGAATTTCCAGTCGCCGTTGTCGCCGCCTAGAACAGGTCCAGACTGCGGTTTTTGTCGCGGGCGACATCGCCCCAGAGCCGAACCGGCAGGTCATGTCTGGCGAAGAAGACCATCCGGTAGATCGGGTGCCCATCGTCGTTGCGCACCAGGGGCATCTCCTTGCTGTACTGGAAGCCGAGTCCCTTGACCAGCCCGCACCAGTAGTTGAAGAACGCGATCGGAACGTTTCGCTTGTTCGATGAGCAGATGATCGGATCGTCTCGCCACCCGGGTGCCGCAGCGTCGAACCGCGCACGCCCCGGGTCGAACTCGAATTCGGCATTTCGCTGCAGGTCCATCGTGCTGAAGTTGATTGCCAGGTCAACCTTCGTCAACGAGGCCAGCGCTTCGATGATCGAGAACGACAGGTACTCCAGGTTGTACGGGTCGATGTACGCCAGGGTAAGCGACCCGCGCGTCGGCACGGCGCTGACCATCGTTCGAACAGTATCAACTGCCGGTCCGGTAAATGGCGTCGATTTGGCCCCCAAGGCGCTCAGCCTGTCAGCGCAGGCCTGAGCCCGCTCCTGTTGAAGATCGCCGACCAGCATCTGTGTGAAGGGGGTGGCTGCGCGCTGAAGCGTTCGCCAGGCAACGACCGCACCGCCGTCACGGGTGAAGCTTTCACCCTTGACTTGAATCCGCCCTGGGCCCCCAAACGGGTCGATGAACACCCGATGGCCCCATTGCCGCCAAGCATGTTGGCTGGCATCCAGGTAGTGCGACAGGAGCCGGTGCTTGTCGAAGGGCACCCAAGAGCCCACTCCCTTGCTATCGGGCCCACGCTCCACGAGCAGTTCCGGGCACGGATCAGGATGAACTTCGACGGACTTGACGTCACGGACTGATCTCGCGGGCATGCGCTGTTCTAGCACGCGTTGGCTATGGATCGGGGTGCGACTCCACTACGAGCCTTATCGACCGGGCCCCATTTCCACCGTCTTGGAGGTCTTCTCAGCCGCAGGCGTTCTGCCTGCTGACCGGTCTACATCGCCAGTCCGCATGCCACTCACGTAGCCTTCAATCGAACGCGCCAGCTCCCTGTCTGCGTCATCGTTCGATGCTCCAAGCACTCGCCCGAGTTGCTGCCAAGCGGCGAGCGCTTCTGCTCGCGACCCGCGCGCCTTGAGGCTCGACTTGGCCGTTGCGAAAGTCTTACGAAGCCGTCCATCTTCCCGCGCCTTGATCCTCCATAGCGGGTCGTAGTCTCGGCTGCTGCCTCGCGTCGCCTGTCGCGTGGCCTCGGCCTCAACACCCCGCTCGCGCAGCTTCCCCGCAAAGGTCTCGCGCCAGCGGTGCAGGTCGGTCTTGCGAGGGTTCAGTCGCCGGCCGTGCTTGGACTCAACGCGCACGCTGATGTGAACGTGCGGGTTGGCTTGGTGGTCGTGCAGCACCATCAGGTACTTGTGGTCGGCCAGCTCGATCTTCGCGAACTCGCGCGCCGCCCACTGCACGGTCAGCGGGTCAGTGCCGCGCGGCATCGACAGCATGATGTTGAAGGCCTCGCGTCGATCGCTCACGTCCTCGATGAGGCTGCCGCCGAAACGCCAGTCGTCGGTCAGCTCGTGCAGCGCCTCCTTGCCTCGCGTTGTCTCGCCGCGCTCATCTTCAATCTCGAGCCGGCCGTTCTTGCTGATGTAGCGGAAGTGCGCCGCGATGGCCTTCATGCCACGCCCGCCGCCGGTCACCTTGACCATCACCTGGGGCGCTCGGCGCACCACCGTCGCCTCGATGCGCTCGCGGATCGCCGCCGCGCGCTGGCGTGCCGCCAGAACACTGAGCTTCGGCTGCGGCTTGGTCTTGACGACGCGGTTGCCGGGATAGAAGAGCCGGTCGCCCCACTGGATCAGCACGCCGTCGATGTTGGGTGGTTGGGACATGTCGGTCTCCTTTGCTTCACGAGGCTGCGGGTCGCCTCGACTCGCCGCGCCCGGCGGATGGGCGCGCGGGCCGGAGGTCGGCCAGGACGCTCGCCGCCAGGATCAGGTGCGCGCGCACGTCGGCGCCCAGCGTGTCGAGCAATCGGCGGTACTGCCGCGCTGGACCCACCTCGCCCTGACGCAGCAAGGCCGTCAGTCGGTGGATCTCCCGGCTCAACGTCGATAGCTCGGCACTCGATGCGGTGAGCGCACCGAGGCAATCGACGCGGCTCGCCGAGTCGCCCGTCAACGACGGCACGTTCGCCAGCAGACCCGCAAGGAAGGCGCCGCGCGATAGGCCGGCGCGCCGTGCTCCGGCATCGAGCTGCTCGGCCTCGCCGCTTATCAATCGGATTGACAGCTTCACGATCGAGCCCGCCGAGGCTGCGGTGCGCATCGCGCCCTCAGGCTCGGGTGATGCATCGACGATCCCCAACTCGCGCTCAACCGCGGCACGCACCAGCACCGACACGCTGACCCGCTGCGCCTGCGCACGCGCCACCAACGCGGCCTTAAGGCCGCGCATGTCCACAGTGACGAACTCGTGAGTCGGGGTGTTCATGGCCGAGCAAATCGATGCGATGCGAGGCAAGCGGAACGCTTCACAACTTGGCGGCAAGCAGCCTATCTCTGCACTCACCTTCGCATTCAGTGTTGGCTCGAATCGTGGCTCTTGAGCCGCTGGATTTCGGCCGGAATCCAGCAGGCGAGGCAGCCTTCATCGCATCGAAAATGCCTTCCAGAGAAACGCATGCGGGACACGAGCGTGACCAGTTCGGAAACTGTGAGACGGCAGCGAAACAACGCGGGACGCAGCCGCGACACGGGCACAACCGCAGCGAGACGGCGTGCGACGCCAGCGGGCTGCGTGCGTGACACACCCGCCACAAGACCGGTTCAAGGTGAAACGCTGACAAGACGGGACCGGGAAGCGGTGACACGAGATCGAGCCTCTGTGCACTCCGCCGAACTCGCGACGCGTGGGAGTGCAGCTTGAACGACACCGGTTCGACGGATCCAACGTCAGCAGACCCGGAAGAGCGCCCGACGAGTGCGCGAGCGATCGTACGGAACGCACTGGGCGCCGTCCGCCTTGTGCCCGGCCTGCCACCTGGCCGATGCACGCGCAAGGCGCTGCCCTTTGCAGACGAGATTCATCGCCTGTACGCCACCGGGTACACGCTGGAGGCCATACGCCAAGCGCTCTCCGCAGCCGGTGTGAACGTGAGCCGAAGCACGGTCCATCGTGAGGTGACCAGGGCAAGCAGACATCCGTCGGCCACTCTTGCGGCAGACACCTCGCGACGCGAGCTTGACCTGAGTTCGCAAGCGGCAGTGGTCGAACCCGCCGCCCAGCCCAAGAGAGATGGGGCACCCGTATCCCCTGGCCGGTCACCCTCCCCCGACCAACCCGGTCAGAGCAGCTTCGCCAACGGCCCGCGCGGCGAGGACGTCGCCAAGGCCTTCATGTCTACCCAGATCACCAACCCCTTCCTGCGTCACAAGGAGCCGCGATGAAGATCGCCGTCATCAACTTCTCGGGCAACGTGGGCAAGTCCACCGTCGCCCGGCACCTCCTGCAGCCGCGCATCGACGGCGCCGACCTGATCAGTGTCGAGAGCTTGAACGCGACCGAAGGCCAGACCCAGACGATCCGCGGAAGGCAGTTCGCCGACCTGCAGGAGTACCTGCAGACCGTCACCAGCGCCATCGTCGACATCGGCGCGAGCAACGTCGAGCAGCTGCTGGAGCTGATGCGCCAGTACCGCGGCAGCCACGAGGACTTCGATGCGTTCGTCGTGCCCACCGTCCCGGCCTTGAAGCAGCAGCAGGACACCATCGCCACGCTCGTCGAGCTGTCGCGGATCGGCGTGCCATCGTCTCGGGTTCGCCTGCTGTTCAACATGGTCGACGATCGAGAAGAACTGGCACGCAGTTTCCATCCCCTGCTCAACTTCGTGGCCGACCATCCGGTCGCACAGTCCGACCTGGCCTGCCGGCTCGGCGAGAACGAGATCTACGCGCGGCTGAAGAGCACAGGGATGAACGTTGGTGAGTGGGTGCGCGACACGATCGACTACAAAGCGCTGATCGCGAGGGCTGAAGATTCCGCGGAGAAGCTTGCCCTGGCGCACAAGTTGGCCACGCGCAGGCTGGCGCATGGCGTGCTGCCGGAACTGGACGCGTGCTTTGCGGCGCTCGGCCTGATGGGCGAAGCCGACACGACGACGCAGCTCTCAGACAGCGCGGCGGCGTGATGACCCCGAGCACGGCGCGCGAGGCACTGATCGTCGAGGCCATCGGCGACATCGCGGGGCTGCTTGATCGGGTCGAAGCGATGGGGGTGGGGATCGACGCGTCGCGCAAAGCGTGCGCCGAGGCGAGCGCGCAATTGTCGGCGGCGATCGAGGCGCTTGAAGGCCGCATGGTGGCCGTCAGCGACACCGCCCGGACGCAGGTGGTCCAGCACATCGTGAAGCGCACGGAGGAAGCCTCGCGACGGGCGCAGGAAGTCCAGTCGAGAGCACTCGCCGAGGCGGCTCGCGAGGTGTTTCGTGTCGAGGTCGAGCGGTCGCTGCAGCGTCTTGCCACGGCAGTGCAGACCGCGAGCTCTCGAACGTCGTCCGCGTGGGAGCCGTGGCTGACACACGCCGCCACCGCAGTGACGGCATCGATCGCCACGTGGACCTTGATGACCTGGTCACAGGGGCGATGAAGTAGAAGCGTGGCTCCGCCGTGCGAAGGCCGGAGCGCCTCCCGCGACCGTACCCGGCCGCCGCGCCTCGACGGCCGGCGGCCGGGACCTCGCGAGCCGGCGCCAGCCGGCGAGCGCGCCTTCAGTCCAAAACGCACGCAAGCACCGTCCCGATGGTCGGGCGGTGCAGCCGGAGTGCGCTGGATTCGAGGGCCGAATCCAGCGTGGTCCCTCAGCGCTCAGTGCTTCAGCTTGCGCATCTCCTCGGCCAGCACCCACAGCGCGCGGTTGAGGCTCACGCTTCGGTCGATGCTGCCGACGGCACGCGTCTGGATGCGCCGGCCCTGCGCCGTGCGGCCGGTCTGCCCGCCCCGCAGCGTGTTCTCCTGAACCCGTTGGAAGGTCGTCCACAGGCTGTGGCCAACATCCTCAGGCCGCCGCGCTTCGATGAGTTGCTCGGCGGTCACCGGGGCAGGCGGCTGACCGTCGCTGCGCTCGCCATAGCGCAGCGCCAGCGCGGCCGTCGCATAGGCCCTCTCCTCGTCGGGCCGAAGTTGCAGCGCCTTCATGCCTTCGGTCGAAGCGTCCACGCCCTCGAAGTCGTCGAGCACGCGAAACGCGCCTTCGATCACGTCGTCCTGAATGCGACCCTTGTGCGGGATGCGGATGTCGTTGGCGACGGTGCCCACGACCAGGCCGTTGCAGCAGACGAAGCGGAACACCCCCGCGAGCATCTGGTACGAGCTGGCGCCGTCGTGGCTGTTGATCAGGATGATCTCGTTCGCTTCTGGCCGGGTCTGCACTTGGCCCGCGTGGCGCATGCGGATCATGTGCTTGGTGAACTCGGTCTTGCCTTCGATGCGGCTCTTGCTCTGCGCCACCATGAAGGGCTCGAAGCCCTCCTTGCGTAGGCCGCGCAGCACCTCGATGGTCGGGATGTGCGTGTAGCGCTCGGAGCGGCTGATGTGCTTGCCCTCCGCAAAGATGGACGGCGCCGCACTGCGCATCTGATCCTCGGCGAGCGGCGTCTCGCTGCGGACGACGAAGGTGCTACGCGCAAAACGCGTGGCCAGGGTCGAGGTGGTGTTCATGCTTGAACCTCCATGATTCGGTGCGTGGATGGATCGGGCGAGGCGAGAAGCGCCCCGCCCTGTGCAGTTCAGGCGGCAGCCTGGGCCGGCTGGCGTTCGCTGCGGGGCTTGCGGCTGCGCATGGGGGCCGCGGCGCCGGCGCTGTCCGTGGTGGCATCCGCGCCCGACGGCGTGCCCCGGTCGGGACCGGCCCCGCGCGAGCGGCGCGCTTCGCCTTCGGCCTTGCTGTCGAGGTAGTCGATCTCCTCGGCGGTGAAGGCCAGGGCATAGATGTCCTGCCCTTCGTTGTCGGTGTAGTTGTTGTTGCGCAGGCGCCCGACGATGTTCACGTGCGAGCCTTTGCCGAGGTACTCGGCCGCGTGCTCGGCCTGCTTGCCCCACAGCGTCCACTGGATCGCCGTGGACTCCTCTCCGCGGGCGTCGCCCGAACCGCGCCGGGTGTTGCTGATCGCGGTCAGCACAGCCTTGGCGACCTTGCCTTCGCGGCCGTTGACGAACTCGAGCTTGACGGCGCCCGCCAGGTGCGCATGACGCTGGATGACTTGAACGTTGGCCATGACCTTCTCCTTGCAGAACGACCGGCCGCATCCGTGTTGGCTGCTTAAAGCTGATCCTTCTGCTTGGCTCTCCTCGCTCCCGCCCTTGGGGGCGGGCGGGGGGTGGGGGTGGCTGTTCGGGCGGTCGCCAACGCACGAAACGGTGAGCCGGTCACCCGGCCCACCGCATCGAAGATCCCCCCACAAGTCCCCCTCGTGGGGACGGGGGCGCAGTTGGGGGGATCGCGGTGGGTTCGACCGGCTCAACGAGCAGCGACCGCAGCGCCCCAGGGCCCGCGCGAAAGCGGCTGCTGTGACAGGTATCCCTGGCACCGCAGCCGCCGCGAGGCGCCAGCCAACCATCACGAGGGCCGGCGACTCTGCGGCCGACGTGCCACCAAGGAAGCCGCAGGCGAACGACTGGCGCGGCGGCCGAGCCGGCCCGAGCTGACTTGGTCTTCAGGGCGGCCCGGCAGCGGGCGTGGCGGGTGGCCGGGGTGACGATCGGGCTCGCTGCGCAGCCTGCGCAGCGCAGCGAAGTCAGCGAGCAGCGGGCCCGTTCGTCAAGCGGACCCGTCGGTCGCGCAGCGACGGACATCAGGGACCGCGATCCCTGGCCACGGGACGGGCCGCCGTCAGGGCGACGCAGGCGCAGCCTGCCTGACCGCGTTGCGCGAGGGATGGAAGCCCGTCAGGGGCGAGACGCCGGGTTGGGGTGCGTTTCCCGGCGGCTCGATGCAAAGCACGACAGCCCGGCCCTGCGCCGCAGGGACGCGCCCCGCACGCAATTCCGAGCGTCGGCCAGACCCGTCAACGGGCATGGCGCGCAATGCACGCACCACACATCCACTCGCCGTCGTCGTAGATGCCGTCGCCCATGTCCACCCGCTGGTCGCACCACGCACACTCGGTCAAGCGTCTCGATGCCTCCTCGCGTTCCTGCAAGGCTGCGAACGGCCGACGCGGTGTGTTGTCCCGGTACCCCGGCTGCAGCGAAGGAAGCAGAGCTGGATCAGGGGGACTGGAGAAGCAACCGCAGTTGGAACACCAGCGGCCCGCGTGATGCTCGATCGTGCTCGACTTTCCGCACCGCTTGCACACAACCTGCGGCTCGACGGCAGCCAGGAGGGTGCGAGGCAGCAGTTCTTCGAGCGCCTCGATGCGCCGGCACTTCACCCCGTTCCGGTTCAGGTGCAGCAGCAAGGGGTCATAGCCTTTGTCGCGCGACAGCACGAAGCACTCGGTCTGCGGCGCCGTCTCGAAGGTGCGCCCCAGATGAAAGGCAACGTGGAAATCGAGCGCATTGCGGCCGGTCCCCTCCACCTTCTGGAAGTCCACTCGGCTGAAGCGATGCGCCGTCGCGGGGTGCCTCGCCGCCTTCGGCGGCTGCTGGTTGGCACCAACGAACACGATCGCGCGATAGCTCTCGTCCAAGATCGACAGATCGATCCGCTGCACGTTTTCGTAGTCCACCAAGACGAGCTTGTCCGACATTCTCACGCCCCGCTTCGCCTGTGCTGTCCATCGCACCGCCGCGCCGTCAACGCAACGTCGCCGCCCGTTCAACCGGCCCGCTGCGACGCCCTCCGTTGCCAGCGAGCCGAACTCCTGCTTGTCGATGCCGTACCGGCGCATCTTCTCCCACAGCGTCTTTCGGCCGATACCCAGGCGAGCCGCGGTATCGGTCGTGGCGCCGCGGTGCGCCTGTAGGGCATCGACCAGGAACGCCCGCTCGCCGGTCTCCAGATGCTCGGTCATCGAGCGTCGCGGCAATTCGGGAGCGCATCTCGTCGATCGACGGCGGCTCCAGCTCGAACGAGATCGCGGTATGGCGCACCACGGCGCATGGATAGCGAGGAACGGCTTGCGCGTCCTTTGGTATGCGATGCGAAGGCTCATGTGAGTCAGCTTGTCGGATGGGCGCCCGTTTCGTCCGAGGCTTGCACGGAAGCGTCGAGCCTGGGCAACAGCAGCAGCGCCACGAGCGCCATCATGCCCAGCGCTGCGGTGACCCAAAGTGAGCCGGCGCCGAAGCGATCGAGCAGCATGCCGAACACCCAGGGTGCGAGAGCCTGCGCCAGACGCGCAGGCACCATCAGCAGGCCCTGTCGATGACCGTAGCCGCTCGGGCCGAACAGCACCAGCGGCAGCGTGCCCTTGGCGATGGTCAGGATGCCGTTGCCCGCACCGTGAAAGACAGCGAACAGCGCTGCCGCCGGCGCGCCAACCACCAGCAGCGCACCAGCGCCGACCGGATGCATCAGCGCCGCCAGTCGCGCCGACAGCAGTGGATGCACTCGGCGCAGGATGCCGACCTCCAGCAGGCGCCCTCCCACTTGGGCCGGCCCGACGAGGGCGCCGATGGCGACAGCCGCGGCGAGGCTCGCGCCGCCGGCTTGCAGCAGGCGAGGCAGGTGCGCCGCCATCGCGGTGCTGATGAACCACGTCACGGCAAACACAAAGGCCAGCAGGACAGCCGCGCGGGTTGCATCGGGTCGTGCTTCGTCCTCGGGTCCGCCGGCATCTGCAGGCGGCACGCCGTGCAAGGTCGCTAACGCGACCTTCGGCAGCAGCGCGTTCAGCGGCAGGCCCAGCACAAGGTGCAACGCCGCCCAGGCAAGACAGGCACCCCGCCATCCGAACTGCGCCTCGAACAGCGTCGTCAACGGCCAGCCGACCGTGCTCGCAAATCCAGCGACAAGCGTGATGCCCGTGATCGCATTGCGCGAGTCACGGCCGTACAGGCGCACCAGCGCCGCGAAGGCCGCTTCGTACAAGCCACTGCTCATCGCGACGCCGATGACGACCCAGGCTGCGAACACGCCGACCGTGCCCTGCGCCATCGCCAGCAGCCCGAGGCCCACAGCGAAGACGAGGTTCGTCGCAAGCAACACCGGCCGACCGCCCCAGCGGTCGATGCTTCGACCCGACCACGGGCCCAGCAGCGCCGACACGATCAGCGCCACCGAGAACGCGGCGAAGACCGTTGGCACCGACATCCCGAGTTCTCGCGCCATCGGCGCGGCCAGCATCGCCGGCAGGTAGTACGACGAGGCCCAGGCGAGCGTCTGGGCCGCGCCCAGCGCGGCGATGGTTCGCCATCGAAGACCGATGCTCATGGCACCGGCCCTTCAGATGGCACGTTGGTTCACCCGCTCGGACAGAGCCTCGGCGCTTTCCTTGCGCTCGCTGTAGCGATCGACCAGGTAAGGCGCCACGTCGCGCGTGAGCAGCGTGAACTTCATGAGCTCTTCCATCACGTCGACCACCCGCTCGTAGTACGCCGACGGCTTCATGCGCCCCGCGTCGTCGAACTCCAAAAATGCCTTGGCCACCGACGACTGGTTCGGGATCGTGATCATCCGCATCCATCGCCCGAGCACGCGCAATTGATTGACGGCATTGAAGGACTGCGACCCACCCGACACTTCCATCACCGCGAGCGTCTTGCCCTGCGTGGGGCGCACGGCTCCGACGCTCAGCGGGATCCAGTCGATCTGCGCCTTCATGATCCCGGTCATCGCGCCATGTCGCTCGGGCGATGTCCATACCATGCCCTCCGCCCAGGCCGCCGCCTCGCGTAGCTCCTGCACTTTGGGGTGCGTGTCCGGCGACGCGTCGGGCATCGGCAGGCCCGCAGGGTCGAAGATGCGGACCTCGCCACCCATCGCGACCAACAGCCGCGCGGCTTCAAGCGTGAGCAGCTTGCTGTAAGAACGCTCGCGCAGCGAACCGTAGAGCAGCAAGAAGCGCGGGGCATTGGATGACGACGCGACCATCGACAGGCGTGCGCCGCTCGGCACATCGAACAGGGGCTGTTCGACGTTCGGCAGACTCAGGTCAAGGATGGACACGGCGGCCTGCCTCGTCGATCACTGACTCGCCATCTTCCTTGGAAAAAGGCCCGCGCTGCGGTGAAGGCAGGATGTCCAGCACCACCTCGGACGGCCGGCACAGCCGCGTACCGAGCGGCGTCACGACGATGGGCCGGTTCATCAGGATCGGGTGCAGGACCATGAAGTCGATCAGTTCGTCGTCGGTCCACTTCACGTCATCGAGCTTGAGTTCGTCGTAGGGCGTGCCTTTTTGGCGAAGCACCCTGCGCACAGGCACAGCGAGGGCCGCAAGCAAGTCGGTGAGCGCGGCGCGGCCCGGTGGGGTCTTCAGGTACTCGACGATCCGCGGCTCGACGCCGCTGTTGCGGATCAAAGCCAATACGTTGCGCGACGTGCCGCAGGCCGGGTTGTGAAAGATCGTGATGTCGCTCATGCGATGCTGCCTACTCGATGGCCGTGGTTCGCTCGACGGTCGCGGCCCGACCTGCCGACGCTTGCGGGGCCTGACGCGGGCTCAGCAGAAGGTGGATGCCGACGCCGATCGCCGCGCCGACCAACTCGGCCGCGATAAAGCCGGGGACGCTGGCCGGAGCGATGCCGGCGAAGCTGTCGCTGAACATGCGGCCGAAGGCTGCCGCGGGGTTGGCAAACGAGGTCGATGCAGTGAACCAGTACGCTGCGCCGATGTAGCAGGCGACCATGGCCGCGACGCGCGAAGCCGGCGCGCGCAGGATGACCAGCAGCAGGCCTGCGGTCGCTACAGCCTCGGCGATCCATGGTCCGGTACCGCTGCGGACCTTGGTCGCGAACTGCACGATGCTCATATCGAACATCGCGTGCGCCAGCCATGCGCCCAACATGGCTCCGAGCAGCTGAACCAGAACGTAGGGACCGAGCAACGAGCGCGGCAGTGCACCGCGTGCAGTCATCGCGAGCGACACCGCGGGGTTGAAGTGCGCACCACTGATCGGCCCGAAGACCTCGATCAGGATGTACAGACCCCCCACGGTTGCCAGCGTATTGGCCAGCAACGCGATCGCCACGTTGCCGCCCGACAGGCGCTCGGCCATGATGCCCGAGCCGATCACCACGGCCAGCAGCAGCGCGGTGCCGAGCGCCTCGGCGAGCAGCTTGCGGGGAACGTCGCTCATCAGCGCGTTCCGATGTCCTTGATCTCGCGCTGGATGCGCTGCGTATCGAGCGAAGGCAGCGGCAAGGCGAGCATCAATTCGATTCGGCGCTTGAGCGTCACCGCCGCAGACAGGAAGGCTTTCGCCTTCTCTTCGTCGGTGCCCTCCACGGCGGCGGGATCGGGCACGCCCCAATGCGCGGTCATCGGCTGGCCGGGCCAGAACGGGCACACCTCGCCCGCCGCGTTGTCGCAGACCGTGAACACAAAATCCATCACGGGCGCGCCGGGCTTCGCAAATTCGTCCCAGCTCTTGCTACGAAAACCATCGGTCGGAATTCGCCAGTTCGCAAGGGTCTGCAACGCGAAGGGGTTCACCACCCCTTTGGGCTGGCTGCCGGCGGAGTAGGCCTTGAAGCGCCGGGTTGGCAGTCGGCTGCCGAGGTCGTTCATCAGACCTTCGGCGAGGATCGATCGCGCGGTATTGCCAGTGCAGATGAAGAGGACGTTGTAGTCCTTGGACTCAGTCATGATCGTTTCTCCGTTGGGTTCAACAGGGGCAGGCAGCCGACGCCACGTCGATCGAGCACTCAGCGCCCTGGCAGCAGTTCTCGGTGAGATAGCCGAGCACCGCATTCATATGACTGAAGGCAGCGCGGTAGATGATGTTTCGGCTGGCGCGCTCCTGCGTCACGAGACCGGCGTGCGCCAGTTCCTTGAGGTGGAACGACAGGGTGTTGGCCGGGATGCCGAGGCCCTCTGCCATCGTTCCGGGCAGCATGCCCTCGCGCCCTGCGACCACCAGTGCCCTGAACACCCGCAGCCGGACCGGATGTGCGAGGGCGGACAGCGACCGGACAATCTCGTTTTCTTCCATAGTTCGATGTTAGTCGAATACTAGAAGCGCGTTCGAGCCTTTCCTTGTGACGGCGGCGAGGCGGCGCAGCGTCGGCCGATGTGCGAGCTTGCCTGGCCCGACGGTTGCAGCGAAAGCACCCTCACCCGTCTTGAAGGTCCGGCGCGTCTGAGCCGGATCGAGCACCAGAGGGCGCAGACCCTCGGACCCATCTGGAGCGACGAGAAGCCATAACGTCATCGCGGCACCTCGGCACCGTTCAGCCGCGCGTCGGACCGTCACTTAAGGTTGCAGCAAATCATGACGTGGCTTCTGGGCTCGATCATCGGCGTCTTGATGGGCATCACCGGAGCCGGCGGCGGTGTCCTGGCCGTGCCGGCGTTGGTGTTCGGGCTCGGCTTTTCGATGCAGCAAGCAGCGCCCGTCGCTCTGATCGCCGTCTCGTTCGCCGCCTGCGTCGGTGCGATCGAAGGGTTGCTTCGACGAACGGTGCGTTGGCGTGCGGCGATCGTGATCGCGATGGCCGCGTTTCCATTCACGGCCCTTGGCGTAGCCCTTGCACAACGCCTGCCCGACGTGGCTTTGCGCCTCTTGTTCATCGGCGTGTTGACGTTCGTCGCCTGGCGCCAGATCGTCAGTCGCGCGCCGCGCGATGAAGCGGAAAGCTACGCACCGACGGGCCACGTCGCCTTGCTGAACCCCGACACCGGCCGCTTCATCTGGACGCGCGATACCTGGGTCGGCTTCGTGTTCATCGGGGGCGTCATGGGGTTCTGTTCCGGTCTGCTCGGCGTGTCAGGCGGCTTCGTGCTCGTGCCGCTGTTGTCGCGCTACACCCCGCTGGGCGCATCGATGCTGGTCGGCACTTCGTTGCTGGTCACCGCTTTCGTTACAGCTTTCGGTGCGTCGGCGTCGGTGCTCCAGGGCGCCACGCTGCCCTGGCCACTGACAGCCTGGTTTGCCACATCGCTGGTGTCCGGCATGGTGGCAGGGCGCCTCCTCGTGCATCACCTGCCGGAGCGCCGCATCCGACAAGCGTTCCTTCTGCTGGTGATCGGCGTCGCGACCGCGCTGTCCATCGATGTATTGCGTCGCTTGGTCATGGGCCCGTGAAGGCAGCGATAGGCCACGGATGTGCCAGAGATGGGCGCCGTCGCCAAGCTCCCGCGCATGCGAGCCGTTCTGGGCAGACTAGTTCACGCTCATCGGCGGCAAGCAACCACCGCCGCGCCAGGCGTCCGCCGAACTGTCGTCGCACGGATTCCGGTGGCTTCCATCATGTCGATGAGCTCAACGCGCAGCACCTCGACGCCGAGCAGCCGGCCGTTGACCTTCGGGACGGCCATGACTGCCGCCAATGGGGGCCCGTCGCAGAACCGCACGCTGCGCTTCGCGCGCCAACCCGCCAAGAATGCCGCACTGCGCCGCGTCACGCACTTCGTCACATTGGTCGCGCAGCGCCTTGAGCTGTTTCTCGAGCTTCCGTAGTTCTCGAATCCGTGTCGCCACGTGGCCGATGTGCTCATCGAGCAGAGCGTTGACCCCACCACACTCCGCCTCCGGCGCGTCCCTCAACCCCAACAGCACGCGGATCTCCTCCAGCGTCATGTCCAGCGATCTGCAGTGCCGCACGAAGGCAAGCCGCTCGACATGGCTGGCTTCGTAAATGCGGTAGTTGCCCTCGCTGCGTGGCGTTGCGGGCAAGAGGCCCTCACGCTCGTAGTAGCGAATGGTCTCGACCGGCGTGCCCGCCGCTGCGGCCAGTTCACCAATCTTCATCGTCCATGCCTCAAGTTGCCCGGGGAAGCGGCTGCAGCGCGATGAGCGCCATGCCGACGAGGCACACAGCACCGCCGATCAAGTCCCAACGCGTTGGCACGATGCCATCGACGCGCCACAGCCACAGCAACGCGACCACGACGTAGACACCGCCATAGGCTGCGTAGGTCCGCCCGGCCGCGCTCGGATGCAGCGTCAGCAGCCACGCAAAAACTGCAAGAGAGCCTGCCGCGGGCAACAGCCACCACACGGGCCGCCCCTGCGTCAGCACCAACCATGGCAGATAGCAGCCGACGATCTCAGCCAAGGCGGTGATGAAGAACAGACCCGTGACGCGAAGAAAGTCGGACATGGCGAGCGTGCGACGCAAGCGGGCACCGCGTGTGGAGGCACTTGATCGTAGCGCTTGACTCTGAAGCCGCTACAGGGTCTCCAATGCGAACTCGACTCTCTGGAATGCTTCATGAGCGATGCCTGCTGCAGCCACGGCTGCGCCACACCAACCGCCGCGCAGAGCCCACGCTATCGGCGTGCGTTGTGGATGGCGCTCGCCATCAACGCCCTGATGTTCGGCATCGAAGTCCTCGGCGGCATGCAGGCCGGCTCGGTTTCGCTGCTAGCGGACGCCGTGGATTTCTTCGGTGACGCGGCCAACTACGGCATCTCGCTGCTCGTGCTCGGCATGGCGCTCACCTGGCGCGCACGCGCCGCGCTGTTCAAGGGCTTCACCATGGGCGCCTTCGGCGTCTTCGTGCTCGCCAAGGCGGCTTGGTCGGCGGCGAGCGGCACGGTGCCCGAGCCGGCGACGATGGGTGCGATCGGCGCCTTGGCGCTCATCGCGAACGTCGCGGTCGCGGTCATGCTCTACGCGTGGCGCGAGGGCGACTCGAACATGCGCTCGGTGTGGCTGTGCAGTCGCAACGATGCGATCGGCAACCTCGCGGTGATGGCTGCGGCGCTCGGCGTGTTCGGCACCGGCAGCGCTTGGCCCGATTTGACCGTGGCCGCGATCATGGGCGGCCTCGCGCTCGCGGCCGCATGGTCGGTGGTGCGCCAGGCCCGCGTCGAGCTTCGGTCGCCCGACGTGAGCCCTGCCGCATCGTGAGCACCGTCGTTCTGACCTCGACGCTCACGTGTCCGCACTGCGCGTGCAGCACAACCGAGTCGATGCCGACCGATCATTGCCTTTGGATGCACGAATGTCCGCACTGCCACGCGATGCTGCGCCCTCGCCACGGCGACTGCTGCGCGTTCTGCTCGTACGGCTCGGTGCCCTGCCCGCTGGTCCAGCAAGCGGGTGACGAGTCGAGGTCATGCTCCGGATGAAAAGCGTGCTTCGTTTTCGGCGCTCGGCGACCGCTGCCGCTAGACTCGGCATCGTGCGTCGCTGGCTCTCCATCCTCCTGCTCGTCCTCCTGCCGTTCCAGTCCGCCTGGGCGCAGGCCGCTCACTACGACTCGCATGAGGGCGGCAGCCACGCCATGCATTTCGGGCATCACGATCACGGCCACAGCGATACGCCCGACGCGTCCGACTCAGACGCCGATACCGGCGCGCAGAAGGTTAAGAGCGACGGCCATCACTGCCACGGTCAGTGTTCGGCAATGCCCGCGTCGGTGTGTCTTGTGCCGACCGTCATCCATTGCTCGACGTTCGACGACCGCAGCGCCGTCTATGGCGGTGCCCATGCGCCGCCACGACCCGAACGCCCTCAGTGGCGTCCCCTCGCCTGATCGGCGAGGCGGGTCTCCTCCTTCACTGAAGCCCGTGCGCGCCTGAGCGCGTGCCGCTGAACGCGGCACCGTCGGGCACGACGCGACCTTTTGGTCGCCCCTTGCCGATCTCCCGTGGGTTGTTGTCAACACTGGAGCATCGGATGCACCGAAGAACACGAGCGACAGCTTGGCTTGCGCGATCTGCAGCGGCAGCTGCGTGGGCAACTTGCGCATGGACCGCGCAAGCTCAGACGAACACGATGGGCGCCGAGCCCGCGAACCTCAAGCAGGTTTTCGAAGCGGCCTGGGCGCGCCAACCCGAAGCGCTGGCTTTGCAGGCGCGACGCGATGCGGCCCGTGCACAGCAGCAGGCCGCCCGATCCTGGACACCCGAGCCGGCGGCGCTGGAGCTGTCGAACAAGACCGACCGCCTGAACCGCAACCAAGGCGCGCGCGAACTCGAAGTGGGCATCGCCGTGCCGATCTGGTTGCCGGGCGAGCGCAGCCGCAGCGCGGCCCTGGCCGATGCCGAAGGCACCGCGCTCGAGAGCCGGGCCAGTGCCGCGCGTTTGCGGCTGGCAGCCACGGTGCGCGACGCCTGGTGGCAATGGTTTCGCGCGCGCATTGAGACCGACAGCGCCCGCGATCAGCTTGACAACACCCGCCGGATCGCCGCGGACGTGAGCAAGCGGACCCGTGCAGGCGATCTGGCCCGCGCAGACCAGCATCAGGCCGACGGTGCGGTCGCAGCCGCGGAATCGAGTTTGGCCCAGGCCACAGCCAGCCTGGCCGCTGCACAACAACAACTCCGGTTCATCGCGGGCAGCTCGCCGGCAGTCGGGTCCGACAGCGGCCTTGCGGAGCCCGACCCCGGCGGCGAGCCGGCCGAGGTCGAGGGACACGCCGCAGTGCAGGCGCTGAAGGATCGCGCGTCGGTCGCCGAACGCACGGCCGCGCTGACCTCGGCCCAGTCGCGCGCCAACCCCGAGCTCACGCTTGCGACCACCCGCGAGCGTGGCGTCTTCGGAGAGATCTCCCAGCAGACGATCACGCTGGGCGTGCGCATCCCGTTCGGCGGTGGACCGCGTCACGACGCCCGCACGGCCAAGGCCCGCGCCGAAGCGACGGAAGTGCAGGCGGAGCTGGCTTTGGAGCGAGAGCGCCTGGCGGCCGAACGAGAGGCCGCTCGCGTGCGCGTCGAAGCAGCCCGGACCCAGCTCGCGTCCGCGGAACGACGCGCCCAACTCGCTCGCGAGTCACGCGGCTTTTTCGACAGGTCGTTCCGGCTTGGCGAGACCGACCTGCCGACGCGGCTGCGCATCGAGGCCGAAGCAGCCGAGGCAGAACGCCAGGCCGCACGCACCCGTATCGAACTCGCCGCGGCGATCTCTGCATGGCGACAGGCTCTCGGCCTGCTCCCTCAGTGACGCACTGATCGAACTCTTCAGGACCCTTCCCATGACAGTCACCAACCTCCTTGCCGCACTGCTTGTCGCAGCCTTCTTCGTCGCCCCCGCTGCCTGGGCTGGCGAGGGACACGACCACGGCGACGCCGCTCCCGCAGCCAGCGGCCAGGCGCTTCCGCGCTTTTCAGCCGTCTCCGAGACCTTTGAACTCGTCGGTGTGATCAGCGGCAAGCAGATCACGCTCTACCTTGATCGCTTTGCCGACAACAGCCCGGTTCGCGACGCGCAGATCGAACTTGAAATGGGCGGCGCGAAGTTCAAGGCGGTGAAGCAAGGCGACGACGAGTACGAGGTAGTGCTGGCCGAAGCACCCAAGCCCGGCGTGCTGCCCGTCACTGCCACGGTGACGGCCGGCACCGAAGCCGACCTGCTGGCCGGTGAATTCGACCTCCACGAGGCGGCCCATGCCGACGAGGCCGCGCCCACCCACTCGTGGAAGGGGTACGCCGGCTGGGCGGTGGCCGGCATCGCCGCCATCGTTTTGCTCGCATGGGGCAGTCGTCGCGTGATGGCTGCGCGCAGCGTTCGCGCCGGAGGTGCAGCATGAAGCGCGCCCTCGTCACGTCCTGCCTGGCGCTGCTGATCGCGCTGGCGGCTTTCGCTCCGGCCCGAGCGGGCGATGGTCATGACCATGGCGACGCACCCGCGGCGCCCACCGCCAATGGACCGCAGCGCCAGCCCGACGGCAGCGTTTTCCTGCCCAAGCCGGCGCAGCGCCAGCTCGACGTGCGAACGGTCCTGACCGAAGCGGCCGAGCTGCCGCGCACGGTGGAACTGGGCGCGAAGGTGTTGATGGACCCCAATGCCGGGGGCAAGGTGCAGGCATTGAACGCCGGCCGGATCGAGTCCGGGCCGCGGGGCCTGCCCAACCCCGGGCAGGCGGTGCGTAAGGGCGAGGTGCTGGCCTATGTCGTGCCGTCGGCGGCGCCGATCGAGCGCTCCAACCAGTCCGCCCAGCTGGCCGAGTTGCGCGCCGCGAAAGCCCTGGCCGACAAGCGCATCGCACGCCTGCAGGAACTGGCCGACACCGTGCCGCGCAAGGAAATCGAGGCGGTGGAAAGCGAGGCCGCCAGCCTGGCGGCACGCATCGCGGCGGTCGGCGCCGGCTTGTCCACCCGCGAAACGCTGCTGGCGCCGGTGTCGGGCGTGATCGCCTCGGCCAACGTCGTCGCCGGCCAGGTGGTGGATGCACGCGAACTCATCTTCGAGATCGTCGACCCCTCGCGCCTGCGCATCGAGGCGCTGGCCTTCGATGCTGCACTGGCGTCGAACATCGGCGGCGCAACGATGGCCATCGGCGAGAAGCGCGTGCCCCTCATCTTCGTCGGTGCCTCGCGCAGCCTGCGCGAGCAGGCGTTGCCGCTGGCGTTCCGCGCCCAGGGCGCCGCGCTCGACCAGCTTGCCGTCGGTCAGCCCACGCGTGTGTTCGTGCAGAGCAAGGACAAGGTCAAGGGCATCTCCGTGCCCGTGTCCTCGCTGATGAAGAACTCGGCGAACCAGACCGTGGTCTGGATCAAGACTGCCGCGGAGCGCTTCGAGCCGAGGACGGTCACGACCGAGCCCCTGGACGGCGTCAACGCCGTCGTGACCTCGGGCCTGATGGCGGGCGACCGGGTCGCGACGCAAGGCGCCACCTTGATCAACCAGGTGCGCTGACATGTTCAAGTGGCTACTCGACAACAGCCTCGCGAACCGACTGCTGGTGATCATCGCCAGCGTGGTGCTGATGGGCTACGGCGCGTTCACGCTTTCGCGCACCCCGGTGGACGTGTTCCCCGACCTCAACAAGCCGACCGTCACCCTCATGGCCGAGGCCGGCGGCATGGCCGCCGAGGAGGTGGAGCAACTCATCACCTTCCCGCTCGAGACGACCATGAACGGTCTGCCCGGCGTGGAGTCGGTGCGCTCGACCTCGTCGGCCGGACTGTCCTTCGTCTATGTCACTTTCGACTGGAGCACCGACATTTTTCGCGCCCGGCAACTGGTGTCGGAGCGGCTGTCGTCGATGGAGGAAGGGATCGCCGAAGGAGTGGTGCCGCGCATGGGGCCGATCAGTTCGATCATGGGCGAGATCATGCAGATTGCGATTCCCGTCGATCCGCAGAAGATCAGTCCGATGGCGGTGCGCGAGTACGCCGACTGGGTGCTGCGCCCGCGGCTGCTGTCGGTGCCCGGCGTCGCGCAGGTGATCCCCATCGGCGGCGAGGTGCGGCAGTTCCAGGTGCAGCCGAACACCACGCGCATGGCCGAACTCGGCATCACGCACGACCAGCTCGAAGGCGCGCTCAAGGGCTACTCCTCCAACACCTCGGGCGGCTTCCTCGAACTCAATGGCCGCGAGTACCTGATCCGCAACCTGGGCCGTACATCCCGACTCGATGACCTCAACAATCTGGCACTGACGGCGAAGGATGGCCAACCGATCCTGCTGCGCCAGATCGCCGAGGTGACCTTCGCCGCAGCGCTCAAGCGGGGCGACGCAGGCTTTGAGGGCAAGCCCGCCGTGATCCTGGGCATCCAGAAGCAGCCGACTGCCGACACGATCGCACTGACGACGTCCATCGAGGACGCCCTGATCGGCCTGAAGGCTTCGCTGCCGGCCGGCATGGAAGCCCCGCGCGTGACCTTCCGCCAGGCCAGCTTCATCGAGGCCTCGATCACCACGCTGCAGGGCAAGCTGATCGGTGCGTCGGTCTTCGTCGCGGTGATCCTGTTCTTCTTCCTCGGCACGCTGCGCCCGACGATCATCGCGCTGACGGCCATACCGGTATCGATCTTCATCACCGCGCTGGTCTTCAAGAATTTCGGGCTGTCGATCAACACCATGACGCTCGGCGGTCTGGCGATCGCGATCGGCGGCTTGGTCGACGATGCGGTGGTCGGTGTCGAGAACGTGCTGCGTCGCCTGAAGGAGGACCGCGCCAAGCACCCGGACCACCGGCTGCACCCCATCGAGATCGTCGCACGCGCGACGATGGAAGTGCGCTCGGCCATCCTCTACGCGACGGTGATCATCGTGCTCGTCTTCATCCCGCTGTTCGCGCTGCCGGGGCTGGAGGGCAAGCTGTTCGTGCCGCTGGGCATCGCGTTCATCGTCTCGACGCTGGCCTCGCTGATCGTCTCCGTGACGGTCACGCCGGTGCTGGGCTTCTACCTGCTGCCGCGCATGAAGAACATCGACCACGGCGACACCAAGGTGCTGGCCTGGTTGAAGGCGCGTTATCGCAGCGGCCTGCAGACCGTGCTCGGCCGCCCTAAAGCGGCGATGGCCGCAGCCGGCCTTGCCGTCGTCGTGGCGGCTGTGGCCGTGCCCTTCTTCCCGACCACCTTCCTGCCACCCTTCAACGAGGGCAGCCTGCTTGTCGGCGTGGCGTTGCGCCCCGGGGTC
Organism: Methylibium sp.; assembly: GCF_035762065.1. GTDB lineage: Bacteria > Pseudomonadota > Gammaproteobacteria > Burkholderiales > Burkholderiaceae_C > Methylibium. Next base: position 14,855 of record NZ_DASTPW010000044.1, on the reverse strand, counting down.
ACTCTTTCTGAGTCGGCGGCTTTAGGCCGACAGGCCGAAGTGCTCATCAGGCAGGTGCCTGAAGTCGTCCACGTCGGCCGCAAGACGGGGCGTGCCGAACTCGACGAACACGCCGAGGGCGTGCACGTCAGCGAGCTCGATGTCGGGCTCAAGCCGGCGGGCGAGATCGATCGTCCAATGGAAGAGGTCACAGCCGACATCCGTTCACGACTGGTCAACCTGCCGGCCGGCATCTCCATCGGGCAGCCCATCTCGCACCGCATCGACGCCATGTTGTCCGGCGTGCGCACTCAGATCGCCGTCAAGATCTTCGGCGAAGATCTCGATGCTCTGCGCGGCCAGGCCGAGGCTTTGCGCGCACGGCTGGCGACGATCCCGGGCATCGCCGACCTGGAGATCGAACGCCAAGTGCTGGCGCCACAGATCAAGGTGCGCATCGATTACGCCGCCGCGGCGCAGTACGGCGTGCCGGCACCGCAGGTTCTCAGCGCCTTGCAGAGCCTGGTCGAGGGCGAGAAGGTCACCCAGATTGTCGAGGGCAGCCGGCGCTTCGCGCTCGTGGTGAAGTTGCCCGAATCGGCACGCTCGGTGGACGGCCTCGGCCAGATCCTCATCGAGACACCGAGCGGGCGCATTCCGCTGTCCAAGATCGCGACGATCGAGGACGGCGACGGCCCGAACCAGATCAGCCGCGACGACGGCAAGCGGCGCATCGTGCTGTCGGCCAACGCGTCGGGGCGCGCGCTGTCGGAGATCGTGGCCGACATCCGAAAGGTGGTGGCCGAGACCAAATTGCCCGAAGGCAGCTTCATCACCCTGGGAGGACAGTTCCAGGCACAGGAGGAAGCCTCTCGACTGGTCGGCCTGCTGTCGATCGTGTCGCTGGCGCTGATGTTCGTCGTGCTCTACAGCCGCTACCGCTCGGCGGTGCTGTCGGCGCTGATCATGGTGAACATCCCGCTCGCGCTCGTCGGCGCGGTGATCGGGTTGTGGTTGTCGGGTCAGCCGCTTTCGGTGGCGGCGCTGGTGGGCTTCATCACGCTGGCCGGCATCTCGGTGCGCAACGGCATCCTGAAGGTCAGCCACTACATCAACCTGATGCGCTTCGAAGGCGAGCAGTTCGACACGAAGATGATCGTGCGCGGCTCGCTGGAACGGCTGAGCCCGGTGCTGATGACGGCGCTCGTCACCGCTTTCGCGCTGGCGCCGCTGCTGTTCGAGGCGGAACGGCCCGGCACCGAGGTGCTGCATCCGGTGGCCGTGGTGATCTTCGGCGGTCTGATCAGTTCGACGCTGCTCGACACCTTCCTCACGCCCGCGATGTTCTGGCTGTTCGGCCGCAAGCCGGCCGAAGCGCTGATGGACGACAGGGACGCCGAAGCCCTGTGATGGCGACGTGATCGCCTCGCACTTCTTTCACCCCTCCTCCCTCCCGAAAGGATCTCCATGAAGACGCAAGCCCTACTCGCTTCGATCACGCTGGCACTCGCCGGCACGGCCTTCGCCGCCGGCGACAAGCATGACCACGCGCACGAGCACAAGCCGCTGCACGGCGGCGTGGTGGTCGAGGTCAAGGACGTGGACTACGAGCTGGTCGCCAAGCCCACCGTGATCCAGCTGCATCTGCGCGACCATGGCAAGGCGACCGATGTGTCCAAGGCCACGGCCAAGGTCACGCTGTTGACCGGCACCGAGAAGCAGGAGGTCGAGCTCAAGCCCGCGGGCGACAAGCTCGAAGCCACCGGCAGCTTCAAGGTCGGCCCGGGTACGAAGGCCGTGGCCGTCGTGACGGTTGCCGGCAAGCCGGCGACGGCACGCTTCACGCTGAAGTGAGACCGCGCATGCCGGAAGCTGCACGCGCCGTGAACGCGCCGCGTCGGCGTCCGGTGGCCGTGCCTGCCCCATTCACGCTCAGGTAAGCCCGAAGGACCGTCATCATGGGTGCTGGACACAACCACGCGCTGCCGTCCGAAGGCAACGAGCGCTCGCTGTCGATCGCGCTGGTTCTGACCTCGGCGTTTCTCGTCGCCGAGCTTGCGGCCGGGCTCTGGTTCAACAGCCTCGCGCTGATTGCCGACGCCGCGCACATGTTCACCGACGCCACCGCATTGGCCATCGCGGTTGCCGCCATACGCATCGCACGCCGGCCCGCGGACGCCAAACGGTCCTACGGCTACCACCGCTTCGAGATCCTCGCTGCGGCCTTCAACGCCCTGCTGCTGCTCGGCGTCGCGGGCTACATCCTGTTCGAGGCGTGGCAGCGCTTCCGGGCACCGGCCGAAGTGCACTCCACCGCGATGCTGGCGGTCGCCGTGCTTGGGATGATCGTCAACCTCATCAGCATGCGGTTGTTGCGTGGCGGCAGCGAGGGCAGCCTCAACGTCAAGGGCGCGTACCTGGAGGTCTGGTCCGACCTGCTCGGTTCGATCGGCGTCATCGTCGGGGCGATCGTGATCCGGCTGACCGGCTGGAACTGGGTGGACACGCTGGTTGCCGTCGGCATCGGCCTGTGGGTGCTTCCGCGCACCTGGGTGCTGCTCAAGGAAAGCCTCAACGTCCTGCTCGAAGGCACACCGGAAGGCATCGACGTGGACGAGGTCGTTCGCGTCATGCGCGCGGTCGATGGGGTCGAGGGTGTGCACGACCTGCACGTCTGGGCGCTGACCAGCGGCAAGAACAACCTGACGGCACATGTGGTGCATGCCGAAGGCGTTCAGGCAGCGATGCTGATCAACAGCCTGCAGGACGTGCTGGCCAATCGCTTCCACATCCAGCACACCACCTTCCAGCTCGAACGCCCGGCATGCGCGCGCGCTGCCGACGGCTGCGTGCTCGATGAGAGCCATGGCCATGCCGGCGCCCACGACGACTCGGCACACCCGCCAGGTCATGCGCATGGAGCGCGAGGGGGAACAGCATGAAGACTCGAAGACACCTCTTGCTCGGCGCCGTGGCGGCGTCCGCAGCCTTGGCCGGCTGTGCAAGCAGCTCGCCGCCCAGCGCAAACGACCGCCGGACCTACTGCATGACCACCGTGCGCACGCGGCGCAAGGTCTGCACGCCGGAACCGATACCCTCCGCTGCGGCCGAAGCGGACGCAAAGCGTTTCGACGCGACGCCCGGCGTGTTCACCGTGTACGTGGTCCGGTCGGCCTGGACCGATGCCATTCGTCCTCTCAACGTGAGGGTGGATGGCACCAGGGACATCGGCACCCTGCCGCGCTCGCTGATCCGGCTGAAGCTCAGCCCCGGTAAGCACGAACTGAGCTTCGAATGGAACGGTCGCGTTTGGAGGCAAGCCCTCCAAGGCGAAGCCGGCGATGTGCGCATCGTCGAACTGATCGGCTCGTCGCTGCCATTCGCGCGCGAGTACCGCTGGTCGGATGCGGATCCTGCCGGCGCGAAGCTGCGTGCCACGCGGCTCATCGCCGACGGCTGACCGAACTGGTGCGAGCCAGCATGCTTAGAAAACTGCCGCCGGCCGACCTTGCTCAGACCATGACGTGGATCTGGCTGGGCATGCTCGCCATCGGCGGGAGCGTCTTCCTCGCGTACCGATACTGGCGCAAGCGTCATCCACGGCCTCCGCAGAAGCCGGAGAAGCAGCCACAAGGCTACGCCCAGCGCCTGCAGCGGCGGATGTCCCAAAAGCGGATCGACTTAAAGCATGCGCCCGATGGGCCCGCTGAAAGCGTCAGCACGCCGAATAGGGACAGATCCGACCACAAAAGTTGAACTCCTACGGCTCCGGTACCCGCGCGGTCCTAGCGGGCTGCGGCAAGCTACTCGCGAACATCCAGGACCATCATCAAGCCGCCACCGCCCTCCTGCTCGACGTTGTTGTTCGTCGTGTGGTGTGGGATGTGGCAATGGACCAGCCACTTGCCGGGCTTGCGCGCCTTCCAGATCACGTCGTAGCGCTGCCCTGGCCCGACGTTGACGGTGTCGGCCTCGAACCGCGCACTCTCCGGCAGCACGATGCCGTCGCGGGCGACGACGGTGAACGGCCCTCCGTGCACATGCATCGGGTGCACGAAATTGTTGTTGCTGCCGACAAAGCGCAGCTTCACGGTCTCGCCGACCTTCATCTGCACGGTGTCGGTCGCTGGGAACGCCTTGCCGTTGATGGTGAAGTAGTTCGGCAGGCCACCTTCCATCAGCATCGCCGGGTAGGTGAGACCCTCGCGCTTCAGCCACTCCTGCAGCTGGATGACGTACTCGTGGTCGGCAGTGGGCTCTGCCGTCGTCAACTTGGGATCGATGATCAAGGCGCCGTACATGCCGAACGCCTGCTGCCGGTCAACCTTGTCGTGCGGGTGATAGAAGTAGGTGCCCGACTGCTCGGTGGTAAATTCGTAGGCGAAAGTTTCGCCGGGCTTGATCGGCGGCTGGACGATTTTCGCGGGGCCGTCCATGCCATTGGGCAGGATGAGCCCGTGCCAATGCACCGTGGTCGTCTCGGGCAGGCGGTTGGTCAGGTTGATGCGCACGCGATCGCCTTCGTTCAGGCGCAGCCTCGGTCCGGGAATCTGCCGGTTGAAGGCGTAGCCCTCGACCTGCACGTCCGGCAGGATGTTCCAGCGCACAACGCTCACGTCAAGGTCGAACACCTTCACGCCGGCTTCCAGTCGCGGTTCCAGCAACTGGTCGCCCCTGGCGACGGCAGGCGCAGTGAAGCGGACATCGCGCGGGTGGATTGCCGACATGTCGCGCATCGCGTCGCCCGGCGTGTCCCAGCTCATGATCATGCCGGGCGGCATGATTGCGCCGCCCACGTCGCGCGCCGACAGCCGCATGTTCACGAACAGCGACGGCACGGTCATGCCGGCCAGCAGCATCAGGCCGGTGGTCATGGTGACGGCGGCCAGCTGAGGTCGCGTGACGTCCGGCTTCATCGCGTGGTGGCCGGCGTGCTGCCGAGGCTCGCCGTGCTGCGCATGCATCGCATGCCCTTCGTGCTCGGGCTTGGAAGTCTTGGCCTGGCGCTCGGTCATCAGCCCGTGCTTCATCCCGCGCGAGACCATCCACACGTTCACCGGATACGCCACCGCGAAGCCGGCAACGACACCGAAGGACATCACGCCCCAGAAAAGCAATTCGGTGGGATCCATCGCGCGCATGTCGCGGCCCATCATCAACAGCGACATCACCGGCGCCATGCCGGCCATCATCGCGTTCATGCTGATGAACTCAGGCGTGAACGACTTCTTGACGTTCTCCCAGTAGCTGCCACCCATCATGTTCTTCATAAACAGGGACTGGAAGATGAAGAGGCCGAAGGCAAAGCCGGCGACGTACTCGACGATGAGATCGATCCACATCGGGAGGCCGAGCGCCGCGGTGATGACGGCCGCGGCGATGATCCCGGTCGCATCGCCGGCGACGCAATGGATCGTCGACCCGACGCCCTGCTTCCAAAGCGGCTTGACAAAGGACTCGTGCTCTCCCGGTCGCGGCTCCTTGTCGGCCATCACGTAAAGCAGCAGCCCGATCGGCCCCATGTAGAGCGTGACGAGCACGAAACCCCACTTCATCACCATCGGCTCGGGGTTGTGCTTGAACTGATCCCAGGCCACGTAACTTGTTGACAGTGCCGCAAGGACGAACCAGGCGACGAGGAAGTAATCGATCGGCTGGGCAATCATCGGACGGCACCTCTTGTTGGCTGGACGCGCACGCGCGGCGGCGCGCGAGCGCTCGCCGTGGGCAATCTGCGTGCTTGAAGTACCAGGCCTATGCGGGCAACGGCGTGTAGCCGGCGTCCTTGATGGCTTCGGCCAGTTCCTGCGCATCGGCCTTGACGGGTTCGATCTCGACGCGGTGCGTCGCAAGATCGATCCTGACCTTTGCGTCGGGGTCGGCGGCCTTCAAGGCCTTGGTTACGGTACTGACGCAATGGCCGCAGGTCATGTCGCGAACTTCGAAGACGAGCATCGTTCTCTCCATTGAGCTGGTTGGGACAGCCAAACTTTTGACCTTCCTGCAGTTGGAAGGTCAAGTAGACGGCATAAAGGCCCTGCGGTCGAAACACCTTCGCTTCAAGCAGATTGACCTTCCCATTGTGGAAAGCTTGAACATCCGCAAGCCAGCTTCAAGGAATGCGCCATGACCACCCTTCCCTCCTCCCTGCATCCGCCCAATTCGTCAAGCGTCGAGCTTCAGATCGAGGGCATGACCTGCGCGTCCTGCGTCACCCGCGTCGAAAAGGCGCTTCGCAAGGTGCCCGGCGTACTGAACGTGGCGGTCAACCTCGCTACCGAGCGGGCCAACGTGCACACCGCGCAGCATGTCGCTTCCGACTCGCTCGAAGCGGCCGTCTCGAAGGCGGGCTACACAGCGAAGGAGGTACTTGCCGGCAAGACGGTGGCCGACCCCGGCCTGCCGGCCTGGTGGCCGGTGGCCTTGAGTACCGCGCTGACGCTGCCGCTGCTCGCACCGATGCTGCTGCAGCTCGTCGGCATCGCATGGATGCTCGACGGCTGGTTGCAGTTGGCGCTCGCGACGCCGGTGCAGTTCGGCCTCGGCTGGCGCTTCTACCGCGCGGGCTGGAAGGCGGTGCTCGCGAAGAGCGGGAACATGGACCTGCTGGTCGCACTGGGCACTTCGGCGGCCTACGGCTTGTCGGTCTATCTGCTGATGAAGCATGCCGCGCACGGCATGCCGCATCTGTACTTCGAGGCTTCGGCCGCGGTCATCACGCTGGTGCTGCTCGGCAAGTGGCTGGAGCAGCGCGCGAAGCGGCAGACGACCGATGCGATCCGCGCGCTGCATGCGCTGCGGCCGACGACGGCGCGCGTGCGCCGCGAGACCGGCGAAGTGGAGTTGCCGATCGAGCAGGTGGCGATCGGCGACCTCGTCGTCGTGCGGCCGGGCGATCGCGTCGCGGTCGACGGCGAGATCGTCGAGGGCCGCAGCCACGTCGACGAGTCGCTCGTCACCGGCGAGAGCCTGCCCATCGCCAAGGCCGTCGGCGAGAAGGTGACCGGCGGCTCGGTCAACGCCGAGGGCGCGCTCGTCGTGCGCACCACGGCGATCGGCGCCGAGACGACGCTGGCGCGCATCGTCCGCATGGTCGAGTCGGCCCAGGCCGCGAAGGCGCCGATCCAGCGCATCGTCGATCGCGTGAGCGCGGTGTTCGTGCCGGTGGTGCTCGGCATCGCCGCGCTGACCTTCGCCGGATGGCTCGCGACGACCGGGCAATGGGAGCCGGCGATCGTCAACGCGGTGGCGGTGCTGGTGATCGCCTGCCCGTGTGCGCTCGGCCTCGCGACGCCGACGGCGATCATGGCCGGCACCGGCGTCGCGGCGCGGCGCGGCATCCTCATCAAGGACGCCGAAGCGCTGGAGACGGCGCACGCGGTGACGGTCGTCGCCTTCGACAAGACCGGCACGCTGACCTCGGGCAAGCCGTCGGTGGCCGCAGTCGAGGCCGTCGAGGGCACGAGCCGCGACGAGATCGTGCAGCTCGCAGCGGCCTTGCAGGCGTCGAGCAGCCACCCGCTGGCGATCGCCGTGACGCAGGCGGCCCGCGAACGCGGCCTCGGCGTCACGCCGGCGCGCGATGCCAAGGCACTGCCGGGGCGTGGCATGGAAGGCATCGTCGACGGGCGCTCGCTGGCGCTCGGCAGCACGCGCCTACTGCGCGAACTGGGTCTGGAACCGGGGCCGCTGCAGGCCGATGCCGAACGCCTGGAGCGCGACGGCAAGACGATCTCGTGGCTCGTGAGCATCGACGCGAAGCGGTTGCTCGGCCTGCTGGCCTTCGGCGACACGGTCAAGCCCTCGGCGGCCGCCGCCGTCGCCGGCCTGCATGCGCTCGGTATCCGCACGCTGCTGCTCACCGGCGACAACCGCGGCGCCGCGGAAGCGGCGGCACGACAGCTCGGCATCGACGACGTGCGCGCCGAGGTGCTGCCCGGCGACAAGGCGGCCGTCGTGCATGAGTTGCGCAGTGCGGGCGAAGTCGTCGGCTTCGTCGGCGACGGCCTCAACGACGGTCCCGCGCTGGCTGCGGCCTCGGTCGGCTTCGCGATGGCCGGTGGCGCCGATGTGGCGACCGAGACCGCCGGCGTCGCGCTGATGCGCGGCGACCCGCGCCTCGTCGCCGATGCGCTCGACGTATCGCGCCGCACGGTGTCGAAAATCCGGCAGGGCCTGTTCTGGGCCTTCGGCTACAACGTGCTCGGCATCCCGCTCGCGGCCTTCGGTCTGCTCGACCCGGTGATCGCCGGTGCGGCGATGGCGTTCAGCAGCGTGAGCGTGGTGCTCAATGCGCTGACGCTGCGCCGGTGGCACGGCGCCGCGGCCGGCGCGATCGACAAGAGCGTTGGCGCACAACGCCCGGCTGCGGCATGAGGAGTCCACGATGACCATGAACATCGGCGAAGCGGCGAAGGCCTCGGGCGTGTCCGCCAAGATGATCCGGCACTATGAGAGCGTCGGCCTGTTCCCCGAAGCCGCGCGCAGCGAGTCGGGCTACCGCCGGTACGGCGACAAGGAGGTGAGCACGCTGCGCTTCGTCCGTCAGTCGCGCGACCTCGGCTTCTCGATCGAGCAGATCCGCGCCTTGCTCGGCCTGTGGCAGAACCGTCGGCGCCCGAGCCGGCAGGTCAGGGCGCTCGCGCAGGCGCACATCGAGGAGCTCGACGCGAAGCTGAAGGAGCTCGAAGCGATGAAGGCGACGCTCGAGCACCTCGTCGCCTGCTGCCACGGCGACGAGCGGCCCGACTGCCCGATCATCGACTCCCTTTCAAGCAGACCCGAAGCCGTGCCTGAGGTACACACCGGTCGGCAGAAGACCTCGGGCCTGCGCAGTGGTCGTGCGGCTGCGCGGGGCTAGGTCGCCTTCTGTAGCGAGGCCCGTCCGGCGAATGGCTTGGGTTAATGACGGTCACTGACCGCCATGCCCTCGCTCGATCAGCGTGTTGAGACGGGCCGATTCGCTGCTGCTAGCCGTGAGCTTGCGGCCGTCCTTGGCCTCGAAGGTCTGCCCCTTCTTGATGGGGGTTGCCCGTCCGAACTTGTCCTCGAGCGCCATCTTCCCGTCCTTGAACGTGTACAGCGTCGAGCCGTCCTTCAACTGCACGGCTTCCGCCTGCGAACGATCCAACTCATCCCGCGCCATGGACGGGGAGGCGGCCGCTACCAGTGCAGCAAACACGGCGGAAGTGATCATGATGCTCGGCTTCATAGTGGGTTCCTTTCAGAGTCGATCTGCGATGGCCGCCTTGCAGCGCAAGGTTTTCAGCCATGAAATTCACTCTAGGAAGACTCGACCAACGAACAGCGAACCGCCGGATGACATTGCCGTCATCAAAGAAGGGACGCGCGATCTGCCAACCACAATCACGGCCCATGCGACTCTTGGTTGTTGAAGACGAAGCCCGCCTGGCCGACTACCTGAAGAAGGGCCTCACAGAGAACGGCTACGTCGTTGACCTGGCCGCCGACGGCATCGACGGCCTGCACTTGGCGCTCGAAGGCAGCTACGACGCCGTGGTGCTGGATGTGATGCTGCCGGGCAAGGATGGCTTCGAGGTGCTGGCCGCACTTCGCGCGCGCAGGAAGACGCCCGTGCTGATGCTTACCGCTCGCGACGCGGTCGAGGATCGGGTGAAGGGCCTCCGGGAAGGCGCCGACGACTACCTGGTCAAGCCGTTCTCGTTCTCCGAACTGCTGGCCCGCGTGCAGGCGCTCCTGCGCCGGGGCGGTGCCGAGCGTGATCCGCAATTGCTCTCGACGCTGAAGCTGGCTGATCTTGAGGTCGACTTGGCGCGCCGCCGCGCCACGCGAGCAGCTCAGCGTCTTGACCTCACGCCGCAGGAGTTCAATCTTCTCGTGGCGCTGCTGCGTCGGCGCGGTGATGTGCTTTCGCGCACGGAGCTGGCCGAGCAGGTGTGGGACATCCACTTCGATAGCGACACCAATATCGTCGACGTGGCTGTCCGCCGTCTGCGCAGCAAGCTTGACGCGCCTTTCGAGCACAAGTTGCTGCACACCGTGCGCGGCGCGGGCTATGTGCTCGACGAGCAGATGCCGTGAATCGCCATCCGCCTTCACTGGGCGCCAAGCTGTCGCTGTGGCTTGCGGTGCAGGGCCTGCTGGCAGCCCTGGTGGTATCGGCAATTGTCTACGCGCTCAACCGAGCGACGCTCGCCGATCGCCAGACCGAGGAGCTGGAACTGAAGCAGCAGGTGATACGCCATGCGCTCTTGGAAACCGCTTCGCCGCCGAACCTGCCTGAACTGAGCCACAAACTGACTGACTTCCTCGCCGGCCATCCGGACATGGCACTCGCAGTGAAGTCCGAGGAGCGGGTGCTGTTCGAGGCTGCGCCTGGACCGCAAGCCAAGAGCCATGGAGACCGCTACGTAACCTTGAACTGGCGCGCGGAATGGCCGCCAGATCAACCCGTCGACGTCGCGCTGCGCCTCGACGTGAGCCGGGACGACGCCCTCCTGCAGCGACTGGGGCTGGCGCTGCTCGGCGCTTCGCTTGCTGCAGCCGCGGTAGTGGCGATCACCGGCTTTGCGCTGGTGCGGCGCGGGCTTCTGCCGGTGCGCCGGCTCGTCGAGCAGGTCGATGCGGTGGCGCTCCGAAGAGGCGATCTTCTGCTGGATGGCTCGGCACAGCCGCATGAGTTGCTACCACTCGTCGAGCACTTCAACGCCTTGCTCACGCGCGTCGATCACGCCGTTGCGCAGCTGCAAGGGTTCAACGCCGACGTTGCGCACGAGTTGCGCACCCCGCTCACCACGCTGATCGGCCTGAGCGAGCTTGCATTGCGCCGCGAACGTCCTGCCGACGAGTTGCGTGACGTGATCGAAGGGAACCTTGAGGACTTGCGGCGCCTGTCCGGCATCGTCAATGACATGCTGTTCGTGGCGCAGGCCGAGCACGGCGTCACAGCTCGGCTAGCGCCGGTGCCCAGCTTGGCGGCTGCGTTCTCCGACATCCTTGACTTCCACGACGCAGCGCTGCGGGAACAGGGCTTGAGCGCTACGGTCGAAGGCGACGCTCACGGCGACTTCGATGCCGCGCTGTTGCGCCGCGCCCTGAGCAACCTCCTGTCCAACGCTGCGCGCTACGCGCGCGTCGGCACAAAAGTCCGCATCCGCATCGCGCCGACGCCGGCCGGACGACTGCGTATCGTCGTGGAGAACGATGGCGAGCCCATCGTTGAGCCGCATCTCCCGAGGCTGTTCGACCGCTTCTACCGAGTCGAGCGCTCCCGGCGCCCAGATGGCAACCATCACGGGCTGGGGCTGTCCATCGTCGCTGCCATCGCGCGCATGCACGGTGGCACGCCCTTCGCCTCATCAGTCGAGGGCGTCACGTCGATCGGCCTCGAGATTCCATGGCGCGCTGCGGGCGAGACAGTCGATCGCGTGACCATGCACGACGGCACGGCATCGGCGCGCTTACCCACCCCTGTTTCACAGACTGGTGATGACGTCCAATCTGAGCGGCTGAAACGGGAAGCCGGGTTGAGCGATGGAGGGGCTGCGCCGAAGATGACCGAATCGTCATGAAGCCGATCGCTCGCAGTCTGGTTCGTCAGTCATCATCGGCATCATCGAGCCCTGCAACTTGGAGGGTCTGTCGCGAAGCGAGTAAAGTCAATTCATGGTTCGCGTGTGGCGTCTGGCGCTGATCTGGCTGATGGTGGCCCTGCTGCCCTTCAAGGCAGTGGCTGGCATCACCATGGTCGGTTGCGGCCCGCAACATGGAGCCGCACACGCGCAGGTGGTCGAGCAACAGATTCATGTCGCTCAACACCACGGTGACGAGAACCATGACCACGCGGCCGAGCACAGCCATGCGATGCATCAAGCGTCAGCAGAGGCTGAAGCCGCGGCAGGTGCGGACCGCGCCGACGTTCACCATGACGGCGCTGTGAAAGTGAAGTGCGGTACTTGTGCGCCCTGCTGCGCCGCTGCGGCTCCAGGGTTCACTGCGCACACTTTGCCCAGTGCCGCTCCGAACGGTGCGGTTGCCAGCCGCGTCTTTGACACCCTTGCGGGCGTCGTCTCCGACGTTCCTCACCGACCCCCTCGCCTGAACCTCGCCTGACGGCACTCGCCGCGCGTCCGCATGGACGCGATGGGCGGGTCGCCTCGTCGCACCACCGCCCGCTGAGCGCAGCGGTGGACCGCTTGGTTCCGTTTGCGAGGTCATGCGATGTTTCACGTACCCATGCGCCGGCTGCTGCCGGTGCCCCTTGCCGTGATCGGCATGGCGGCTGCCGCACAGGCGCCCGCGCCAATCAAGGCCGATCCGCTCGACGCTTCTGCCAGCACTCCCGCCGTGACTTACCGCTCGTCCTTGACGGGCTATCAGCGTCACGCCGAACAGCCCGTCGGCTCCTGGCGCCAAGCCAACGAAACGGTCAACCGTGGCGGTGGCTGGCGTGCCTACGCCCGTGAAGCGGCGCAGCCCGACGCACCAGCCCCCTCGGCTCCCTCGGCTCCCTCGGCTCCGGGCGGCCATGGTGGCCACAAGAACTGAGGCGGCACGATGATGGCATCTGAACGTGCTTTGTCTCGCGGGCGCACCGCAGCCGTGCTGGCTGCCGTTGCTTTGCTTGGTGGGTGCGCGAGCTTCTCCCCCGACGGTGGCTTCAGCAGTGTTGAAGCCACCGCGAAAGAACGTCTCGGCAAGGAGGTCCGCTGGGCTCGTACGACGGCCGACGCCGACAGCAGCGACAAGCGAGTGGCCGAGCTGCTCGCGAAGCCACTGACGGCTGACGATGCAGTGCAGATCGCGCTGCTCAACAACCGCGGACTTCAGGCGCGCTTCGCCGATCTCGGCATTACTGAGGCGGAGGTGGTGCAAGCCGGCCGCTTGTCGAACCCCGGCTTCACCTTCGGTCGCCTCAAGAGCATCGATGGCGTCGAGATCGAACGCAGCGTGCATCTCAATCTCGCGCGTCTCGTCGCCATGCCGCTCGTCAACCGTGTCGAAGCCCGTCGCTTCGAGCAGGTGCGGCGTGAAGTGGCGATGGACGTGCTCGCACTGGCCGCCGACTCACGCAAGGCCTGGGTGCAGGCCGTTGCTGCCGCCGAGACCGTGCGCTACATGCGCCAGGTCAAAGAGGCTGCCGAAGCCAGTGCGGAGTTGGCGCGCCGCATGGAAGAGGTAGGTAACTTCAACAAGCTGGCGCGAGCGCGGGAGCAGAGCTTCTATGCCGATGCAGCGCTTGGCTTGGTGCGTTCCGAGCAAGCCGAGCGCTCCGCTCGCGAGCGCCTGACCCGGCTGCTCGGTCTGTGGGGGCCGCAGGCGAGATTCGATCTCCCCGAGCGTCTGCCCGACCTGCCCTCGGAGCCGAAGGATCAGCCCGACATCGAGCGCCAGGCGATGAGTCAACGCCTGGACGTGCAGGCCGCCAAGCTCGGCGCCGAGCAGACCGCACGCAACCTCGGTTTGACCCGTACCGTGCGCTTCGTCAACGTGCTCGAGCTCGGCCTCGTTCGCAACAAGCTCGAAGACGGCGCGCGCCAGACGGGCTACGAGATCGGGCTCGAGTTGCCTCTCTTCGACTGGGGCGGCGCGCGTATCGCGCGTGCCGAAGCGGTGTACATGCAATCGGTGCAGCGCGCCGCGCAGATCGCGGTCGACGCGCGATCCGAAGTGCGCGAGGCCTACGGCAACTACCGCACCGCCTGGGATGTGGCGCGCCACCAGCGCGACGAGATCGTGCCGCTGAGGAAGCGCATTTCCGAAGAGCAACAGCTGCGCTACAACGGAATGATCATCGGCGTGTTCGAGCTGCTGGCCGACGCGCGTGCGCAGATCGCAGGCGTGAACGGCTACATCGATTCACTGCGCGACTTCTGGCTCGCTCAGGCCGACCTCGACATGGCACTGATCGGCAAGGCTTCGCTCGCGATGCCGGCCGGTCCTGCTGCTGCCAGCGCCGCCGAAGGCGGCGCGGCCCACTGAACACAAGGACATCCGACATGTTTTCCCGACGCAACTTCATCGGCGGCGCAGGAGCGATCACGGCCGCCGTCGGCACCGCCTCCGTCAGCAAGGTGGCGATGGCCGCGCTGCCCGAGCCGGTCATGCAGACCAAGCCCGACACCATGCCGCCGCTGGTGCCCAACACCGGCCGGCCGTACAACCCGGTCGTCACCCTCAATGGCTGGACCCTGCCCTGGCGCATGAACGCCGGCGTCAAGGAGTTCCACCTCGTCGCCGAGCCGGTGGTGCGCGAGATGGCGCCCGGCTTCAAGGCGCACCTGTGGGGCTACAACGGCCAGAGCCCGGGGCCGACGATCGAAGTGGTGGAAGGCGACCGCGTGCGCATCTTCGTCACCAACAGGCTCGGCGAGCTGACCAGCATCCACTGGCACGGCCAGCGGCTGCCCAACGGCATGGACGGCGTGACCGGCCTGAACCAGCCCGGCATCCCGCCCGGCAAGACCTACGTCTACGAGTTCGTGGCGCGCCGCCCCGGCACCTTCATGTACCACCCGCACGCCGACGAGATGGTGCAAATGGCGATGGGCATGATGGGGCTGATCGTCGTGCACCCGCGGAACGCCGCGGCGATGGCGGTGGACCGCGACTTCGTGTTCATCCTGAATGCGTTCGACATCGAGCCGGGTGCCGCGGCACCCAACGTGAACACCATGCTCGACTTCAATCTATGGTGCTGGAACTCGCGCGTGTTCCCGGGCATCGACCACCTGGTCGCGCGGCTGAACGACCGCGTGCGCATCCGCATCGGCAACCTCACCATGACCAACCACCCCATCCACATGCACGGCCCGAGCTTCGAGGTGACCGGCACCGACGGCGGCTGGATCCCCAACGCCGCGCGCTGGCCCGAGGTGACCACCGACATCGGCGTG